>JBJEOA010000001.1:0-3386 GCA_051880475.1 Lachnospiraceae bacterium
GGGAGCAGCATAAATAAGCGTGCGGTTAAAATTTGGAAACGCAGCGTGTTGAAAAAGCAGGGCATCTTTTCTTTTATGCGTCTGATAATCTGACATAAAAAAATTAGGAAGCGAATTCTTGGGAGCAGTATAAATAAGCGTGCGGTTAAAATTTGGGAACGCAGCGTGTTGAAAAAGCAGAGCATCTTTTCATTTATGCGTCTGATAATCTGACATAAAAAATTAGAAAAATTGCTTACTAACACAGTTTTTACAATCAAATTTATTGACCAAAATATGAAAAAATGATACAATAAAGCTAGCAAAAATATAGGAAATTCATAAAAGTATCTAAAAAAATAATGTATGGGTTTGATATAAATGTGGATTTCAAAAAAGATATGCTATTATATCAATTTAGGAGGGTATTAAGATGAAGAAGATTATTAACGGTGTGGAGCAAGTGGAAGATCAGATGATAATGGGTATGGTAAAAGCTTATCCTCAGTATGTAAAAAAATTAGACTGCGGCAACGTAGTAGTAAGAGCTGAGAAAAAAGAAGGCAAAGTAGCACTTATCAGTGGAGGCGGAAGTGGACATGAGCCAGCACACGGTGGATTTGTTGGAAAAGGTATGCTTGACGCTGCTGTAGCAGGCGCTGTATTTACATCCCCTACTCCAGATCAAATTTATGAAGGAATCAAAGCTATCGCTACAGACGCAGGTGTTCTTATGATTATCAAGAACTATACAGGCGACGTTATGAACTTTGAGATGGCAGCTGAGATGGCTGAGTCCATGGACGGAATCAAAGTAAAACAAGTTATAACAAATGATGACGTAGCTGTTCAAGATAGTTTATACACAATCGGACGTCGTGGTGTTGCTGGTACAGTATTTGTACATAAAATTGCTGGTGCGAAAGCTGAGACAGGTGCATCCTTAGATGACGTACAGGCAGTTGCACAAAAAGTTATCGATAATGTTCGCACAATGGGTATGGCAATCAAACCTTGTATCGTTCCAGCAGCAGGAACTCCTGGATTTGAGATTGCAGACGACGAGATGGAAATTGGTATCGGTATCCACGGCGAGCCAGGTGTAGAGAAGAAAGCACTTGAGTCCGCAGACGCTATCGTTGACCAGTTAATGGAGAAAATTTTAGCAGATATCGACTATGCAGACAGTGAAGTTGCAGTTATGATTAATGGATGTGGAGCTACACCTTTGATGGAGCTTTTCATTGTAAATAATAGAGTTGCTGATATATTAGCAGAAAAAGGAATCAAAGTATATAAGACATTCGTTGGCGAGTATATGACATCTCTTGAGATGGAAGGATTCTCCATTTCCTTACTTCGCTTAGACGACGAGTTAAAAGAATTATTAGATGCAGAGGCAGATACACCTGCTTTCAAGGCATAACTTTGATATGCCCTGCGGGGATACTTTGTTAAAGGAAGGAAGACTATCATGGTAGACAGTAAAAAAGTATTAGAAATCATCGATAAGATGAAAGAAGATATCGTAGCAAATAAAGCTTTTTTGACAGAACTTGATAATGTAATCGGTGATGGAGACCACGGCATTAACTTGGCGAGAGGATTTTCTAAAGTAGAAGAAAAATACGCAGCCCTAGAGGGAAAAGATATCGGAACAATCCTAAAGACCGTTGGTATGACATTAGTATCCACGGTTGGTGGAGCTTCTGGTCCTTTATATGGAACGGCGTTTATGAAAGCTGGTGCTTATTTAAACGGAAAAACAGAGATTGATTTTCCTATGTTTATCGGAGCATTAAAGGAGGCGACAGCTGGCATAAAACTTCGCGGAAAATCTACGACAGGTGAAAAGACAATGCTTGACGCCATTGTTCCAGCTACAGAGGCGATGGAGAAAAATTTTGAGGAGACAGGCGACTCAAAACAGGCACTCCTAGCAGGGGTAAAGGCGGCAGAGGAAGGTGTCGAGTATACAAAGACGATTATCGCCACAAAGGGACGTGCAAGCTATCTAGGAGAGAGAAGTATCGGACATCAAGATCCAGGAGCTACTTCTTTCACTCATATCCTCACTGTAATTGCAAACGAAATTTAACGGATGCTCTAGGAGGAAAATGATATGGTAGGTATTGTTATTGTGTCCCATAGCCAGAAGCTCGCAGAGGGAGTAAGAGACCTTGCAGCTTTGATGGCACCGACTGTTCCTATTGTCGCAGCGGGCGGCATGGAAGATGGAGGATTTGGAACAGATTACGCAAAGATTTATGAGGGAATTGAATCCATTTACACAGATGACGGTGTCATTGTGTTGATGGATCTTGGAAGTGCTGTTATGACGACAGAGATGGTGCTAGAAGAGATGACAGAACGCAAAATTGAGATGGTAGATTGCCCTGTAGTGGAGGGCGCCATCAGTGCCGCAGTGGCGAGCGAGGGTGAAGCTCCAATCGAGGACGTTATTAAGGCAGCGAAGACAGCAAAGAATATGGCGAAATTTTAATAAGTCTAACAAAGGGAGCTAAAGTTTTTAGCTCCCTTTGTTGCAATAAAAAAGATATAGAAGGTGGGAAACATAGAATAGTAAAAACTTTTATTGGGAGGAGGAAAAAATATGGCAGTACTTAGAAGAATTCCGTTTAAACATGTAAATAATTTTAGAGATATTGGAGGGTATGCCACGAGAGATGATATGGTAGTGAAATGGCGAAGATTATATCGCTCTGACAGCTTAGCAAATCTAAAGACAGAAGAGTGGATTATGTTTGAGCGATTAAATATTCGAACTGTTATTGATTTAAGAAGCAAATCAGAAATCAAAAAAAATCCAGATAATCTTCCAAAAAATATTCGATATTACCACTGTCCTTTGCAGGGGGAAGTGGAAAATGAGTTAAAGTCAGCACAAAAAGCATTTGAAAGAAGTATGAGTGCAGGATATCAATCCATTCTTCAATATAATGCAAAGCAATTAACGGCGGCAGTGATGACGGTTTGTGATAACCTAAAAAGAGGGAATGTCGTATTTCACTGTACAGCTGGAAAGGATAGGACGGGGGTATTGGCAGCAGTTATTTTAACTCTCCTTGGTGTGCGAAAGAATGATATTATTGCGGATTATGAAATTTCTCACACATTAAATCAAAAATTTAATAAAATAATTTTAAAACAGATGCCGGATATGGAGAAAAAAGCATATATGTTAGAATCAAATCCAGAGGATATGAAGGCATTTTTAGATGAATTGAAAAAAATAAATTTAGAGCAATATTTCATTGAAAATGGTGGGATGAAAGACCGTATGGAGTATCTTCTTAGAGAACTTCGAGAAGAGATAGAATAGGAAAGTAAAAAGAATAAAAAAACGACTCAGAGCATAAGATAGTGCTATGAAAGTCTCTGTAAGC
>JBJEOA010000001.1:3486-8260 GCA_051880475.1 Lachnospiraceae bacterium
GCAGAAGTGCAAAATTATCGGGGGATATTAGAATATACGGATGAAGTCATTGCGATTGAGGGGAAAAAGCAAGTTTTGATGATAAGAGGGAGCAGTTTATTAATTGAGTATTTTACAAATGAATCTATGAAAGTAACGGGGCAAATTGATATGATTGAGTATAACACGAAAAAAATGAGATGGAAAAGGTAGGTACTCCTTATGCTGATTAGTCTTTTTCGATATCTGGGCGGATATATGAAATTAAAAATAGAGGGAAATGCCATCGAGCGTTTCTTTACCCTATGTGGCAAGAAGGATATCTTGCTTTGGAATATTACATATAAAAAAGATTATTACGAATGTTTTGTAAGTGCAAGAGGATTTGAAGAAATGGAAGTTATCATGGAAAAGACAAATACGAAGATTACAGTTTTGGAAAAATGTGGTCTTCCGTTTTTTTTGCATTGTCACAGAAAACGAAAAGTATTTGTGCTTGGATTTTTTCTCTGTATCATCCTCGTATATACCTTATCTTTATTTGTGTGGGATATTGAAGTGATTGGGACATATACTCACACAAAAGAGGAAATATTAAAATATATGAAGCAAAAAAATATTTTATCTGGAGTTTTGAAAAAAGATATCAATTGTGCAAAGCTTGAGGAAGATATGAGAGAGGATTTTGATGATGTGGCATGGGTTTCTTGTGAGCTTGACGGAACGAGACTTACCGTACATTTAAAGGAATCGTTACAGACCGATACAAGTAAAAAACAAAAAGAGCCATGTGATTTAAGTGCGAGAAAATCTGCCACAATCACCTCTATCATAACAAGAGAGGGAACTCCGCTCGTTCAAAAAGGGGATAAAGTAAAAAAAGGAGATACACTAATTTCAGGATTGATTTATATTTACGATGATGCAAATGAGATATTAGAGGCGGGAAAAGTGGCGGCGGACGGAGATGTGTACGGAAGGACGGTATATGAGTATGAAGATTCCTTTGAGAGTAGTTATTATGAGAAGAAATATACGAAAGAGGAGAGAAAAAACTATACGATACAGATTGGGGAGTATCAGATAAAATTATGGGAAAAAACAGATAAAAATAAAAATTACGATACTTTATCTGAGAAGAAACAATTAAAGATTGGGACGAATTTATACTTGCCTGCGTCTATTGAAAAAATCACGCTAAGAAATTATGAGCAAAAGCGAAAGACAGATACAAAAGAGGAGATGGAAAATAAGGCAAAACAGCGTCTTAATAAGTTTTTAGATGGATTGAAAAAAAAGGGGGTGTCAATCTTAGAGAATCATGTTAAAATAGAGGTGAATGAGGGAAAATGCAGTGCAAAAGGAAAGATTATTGTCAACGAATCTATTGCAAAGATACGGACAATTAATAAAAACGCTGTGAAAGACTCGTTAAAAGAAAAGCAACAAAAAGACAGTGAGGGACAGTAACTATGAGTATGTACGAAGAGGAAATTAATATTACATCGGAACATGCCTCTAATATTTTTGGTCAGTTCGATGCATATATGAAAAAAATAGAAAGACAGCTTCATGTTTCGATTATTTTACGTGAGGGAAAGCTAAGAATCGTAGGGAATACGGGAAGTATTAAAAGAGCACAAAAAGTAATTCACTATCTCTATGAACTTTCACAAGCTGGAAATATGATTACAGAGCAAAATGTAGATTATGCCTTATCTCTTACGATAGCCGACCAGCTTGAGGAGGCTAGAGCACTAGATTCTGAGATTGTATGTCATACAATTGCCGGAAAGCCGATTAAGCCAAAGACACTTGGACAAAAGGAATACTTAGATGAGATTTCTGAGAAAATGATTGTATTTGGAATCGGACCTGCCGGAACGGGTAAGACTTATCTTGCAATGGCAAAGGCAATTACCGCATTTAAGAATAATGAGGTAAATCGAATTATCTTAACGAGACCTGCGATTGAGGCGGGGGAGAAACTTGGATTTTTGCCTGGAGATTTGCAAAGCAAGGTAGACCCTTATCTTCGCCCGCTTTACGATGCATTATATGAGATTATGGGTGCAGATACGTTTATGAAAAATATGGAAAAGGGATTGATTGAGGTGGCTCCTCTCGCTTACATGAGAGGGCGAACATTGGACAATTCTTTTATTGTCCTTGACGAGGCGCAAAATACGACACCTGCCCAGATGAAAATGTTTTTGACTCGAATTGGATTTGGCTCTAAGGTAATTATCACAGGAGATTTGACACAAAAAGATTTGCCAGCGGGGACAAGGTCAGGTCTTGACGAGGCACTTTACGTACTTCGAAATGTGGACGAGATTGGCATTTGCCAGCTGACAAGCAAGGACGTTGTAAGGCATCCGTTAGTGCAAAAAATTGTCACAGCCTACGACCAATACGAGGCGAAAAAAGCAGAGACAAAGAAAAATAAAAAAGAGAAAAAAGAAAAAAATAGAGGAAATCAAAATGACAATAGAAATTGAGAAAGAATGTAATATCGAACTTTCATTCGAGCCAGAGCCAATTATTAGGAAGGTAATTAATGAGGCGCTAGATTATGAGAAATGTCCGTATGAATGTATGGTATCCGTTATATTAACCGATAATGAGGGAATACATGAGATTAATAAAGAGCAAAGAGGAATCGATGCTCCAACCGATGTGCTTTCCTTTCCGATGATTGAGTATACTACGGCGGGTGAGTTTGATTTTTTAGAGGAAGATGAGTTTGCGTTTGAGCCAGAGAGCGGAGAGCTTGTGCTTGGAGATATTATTATTTCTCTCGATAAAGTAAAAGAGCAGGCCGCATCTTACGGACATAGTGAACAAAGAGAGCTTGCATTTTTAGTAGCTCACAGTATGCTCCATCTTTTTGGATATGACCATATGGTTGATGAGGAGCGTATTATAATGGAAGAAAAGCAAGAGGAAATTTTGCAAAATACAAATTATAAAAGAGAATAAAAAAGAGAAATATGTCAATACTACTACTATGAAAGACGATGACAAATGCTAAGGTAAACGAAGATAGCTTTCATTTGCTTTGGCATTTGCCACACTAGTCTGTAACGAAAGAAGAGGAGGAATTGACATGACAAATTTACTAAGAAAATTCGTTATTATTTCTACCATCCTTTTTTCCGTCGGATTTTTTATTGAGGTTATGGAAAGAGATATGGAAGAAGATAGAAAGAAGATAGAAGTCTACAAAAAGCAGGGAAAAAAAGAACAAGAAGATAAAAAAACGGTAATAAAGACAGATGCACAGGTGACGGCTAAGATAGGAGAATGTGATTATCGCCTTGGGTTAATGGATAATCAAATCGTCGTGTACCGAGGAAATGAGAGTCAGATATATGAATATACGAATCTCATTTTGCAGCATCTTCCCTACGAAGAACAGCGAAAAATTTTACTTGGACAAGGATATTATACCGAGAAGGAACTCTACGAATTTTTGGAAACGTATTCTAGTTAGGGAAATAGATAAAATATAAAGGAAGAAAAAATGAAAGTATATGATAAAATTATTATCGGGGCAGGGGCATCTGGCATGGTGGCAGCGATTGAGAGCAAAAAGGCAGGTCAGAAAGTGCTTATCCTTGAGCGAATGGAAAAGGTGGGAAAAAAGATTTTCGCCACGGGCAATGGAAAATGCAATATGACCAATTTATATTGGAGCAAGAAATGTTATCGGAGTGACCAGATTGACTTTGTATGTGACAGAATAAAGCAGTTTGGACCTTATGATACCATTTCTTTTTTTCGTAATCTTGGTCTTATCACAATGGAAAAAAATGGATATGTCTATCCAAATTCTCAGCAGGCAATGACGGTAGTTGAGACTCTTCTATATAAGATGGAGAGCATGGGCGTTGAGATAGAAGTAAATACAGAGGTAAAGGAGTTAAAAAAAGAGGGAGAGCTTTTCTACATAGAGGCAGAACAAATAGAAAAAGGGGAAAAAATAAATAGGAAGAAAAAAAGCTATCTGGCAAAGAGTGTTGTCTTGGCGAGTGGGGGAAAAGCGAGTGAGAAACTTGGAAGTAATGGAAGCGGATACGAGCTGGCAAAAAGCTTTGGTCACCGTATCATTCCAGTTGTCCCAGCCCTCACAGCGCTAAAGACAGCAAATTCTAAAATCACTCTGGCGGCGGGAGTTCGATGCAGTACAGCCCTTACTTTAAAAATAGAGGGAGAAAAAAAGATAAGAGAAGAGGGAGAATTGCAGATAACTTCCTACGGAATATCAGGAATTGTAGTTTTTCAAATTAGTAGATTTGTGGCAAATGCGTTAAGGCAAAAAAAGAGAGTGACAGTAGAGATAGATTTTTTTCCAGAGTGGGAAAAAGAGAAGCTTTTAGAAGAACTTTGGGCGACGAAAAATATGGATGGGAGTAAGACAGTCGAAAAATGGCTTCTTGGTTTTTTAAATCGCAATCTAGTTTTTGCCATTTTAAAAGAAAAAGACTTTCCTATTGACAAAACTTGTGATAGAATAACGAAAGATTTTGTTTCTTCGCTTGTGCATACGCTAAAAAGCTTTGAAGTGGAAATTAAGGAGACAAATGATTTCCAAAACGCACAAGTCTGTGCGGGGGGAGTAGACCTCTTAGAAATCACGCAAAATTTTGAGTCCAAATTAGTGAGGGGGCTTTATCTCGTCGGGGAATTGCTCGACGTAGATGGTATTTGTGGAGGATATAACCTTCAGTGGGCATTTACGAGCGGATATTTATCTAGCCATAAAAAAACTTCTCTCACATATAAAAATTCT
>JBJEOA010000001.1:8360-11790 GCA_051880475.1 Lachnospiraceae bacterium
AATATGCCTGTATTTGCAGGCAGAACTATAATAAAGGAAGGAATCGAGGCATAAAATGAGATGATTCGAATAAATGAGATTAAACTGCCAGTAGAACATGAAAAAAAAGACCTTGAGGAAAAAATAAGAGAAAAATTAGGCTTAAAAGAAACACCGCAATTTTCCATAAAGCGAAGGTCTATTGATGCGAGGAAAAAAGAGAATCTTTGCTATAGCTATACGGTTGATATCTCCATGCCCAAAAAATGGGAGGAACGTTTTTTAAGGAGAAAACGCCGTGGCATCTCTAAAATAAATCAAATCATATATCATTTTCCTTATACCGCAAATGAAATTTCGAAGGAAAAAAAACGTCCAGTTATTATAGGGACAGGTCCTGCCGGACTTTATTGCGGGTTGATGCTTGCTAAGGCGGGGTATAAACCTATTTTGCTAGAGCGAGGAAAAGCAATGGAAGAGCGAGTCGAGGCGGTCGAGGCATTTTGGAGTGGCAAAAAACTCTTGCCAAACTGTAATGTTCAGTTTGGAGAGGGAGGAGCCGGCACATTTTCAGACGGAAAATTAAATACGACCGTAAACGATAAATCTGGAAGAAATGACGAGGTGCTAAGACAGTTTGTCGCCCATGGAGCAAAAGAAGAAATACTCTATGACGGAAAACCCCATATCGGCACCGATTGTCTTAGAGATATTATCATCAATATGAGAAATACAATTAAAAAACTTGGCGGAGAAATTCGCTTTTCTCATAAAGTAATCTCGGTGGAGGATCATCATACTGGCGTATTAAAAGGTCTTTGGATTGACGCAGAGAGAGAAGGAAAATATTTTCTTGAATGTGATATGGCCGTATTAGCTCCAGGTCACAGTGCGAGAGATACCTTTTTTATGCTGCATGATAAAAAAATTGTCATGGAGTCGAAGGCGTTTGCGATGGGAGTTCGTGTGGAGCATAAAAGAGAGATGATTAATCGCTCTCAGTACGGGGAGAGTGAGCAGGCAAAATTACTTGAAACTGCCCCGTATAAAGTGACAGCGAGGACAAAAAAAGGGCGAAATGTCTATTCTTTTTGTATGTGCCCTGGAGGATTTGTCGTAAATGCCTCTTCGCAGGATGGGTATCTTGCGATAAACGGAATGAGTAATTCTGACCGTATGGCAAATAACTCTAACGCCGCAATCGTCGTTAATGTCACGCAGGAAGATTACGGCTCTTTACATCCACTCTCTGGAGTATTCTTTCAGCAAAAATGGGAGAAAAAGGCGTATGAGATATGCGGCGGGAAAATACCAGTTCAAAGATTAGAGGATTTTAAGAAAAATCAAGTATCTAAGAGCTTTGGAGAAGTTAAGCCGTCTATGAAGGGAGAGTTCTCCTTTGGAAATGTAAGAGAATGTCTTCCTGATTATATTTGTGAGGCAATCGAAGAGGGAATGGAAAAATTTGACAGCCAAATTTCTGGGTATGCAAATAATGATACATTAATTAGCGGTATTGAGTCTAGGACAAGCTCACCGCTTCGTATCGTGAGAGATAAAAACTTTGAGAGCAGCATGAAGGGGCTTTTTCCGTGCGGAGAGGGTGCCGGATATGCGGGGGGAATCACTTCTGCGGCGATAGACGGAATTCGTGTGGCCGAGGAAGTGGCAAGAAGATTAAATGAAAGAGGATGAAAAATGAGTAATAGAGAAAAACTAAAGAATAAGAAAAAAATTGTTGTAAAAATCGGCTCTTCCTCCCTCGTGCATGAGGAGACGGGGGGACTTGATTTTGGAAAACTAGAAAAATTAGTCCGCATTTTATCTGATTTTCGAAATCAGGGAAAAGATGTCGTCTTAGTAAGTTCTGGAGCAATTGGTGTTGGAAGGAAGCTTCTTGGACTTACGAAAAAACCAGAACTTCTCCCATTAAAGCAGGCGTGTGCAGCAGTTGGACAGGGAAGATTAATTTCTATCTACCAAAAACTTTTCGCAGAATATAACCAAAAAGCGGCGCAGATTTTAATTACAAAAGAGACGATGATTAAGGAAGTAAGAAGAAAAAATGCGAGAAATACATTTGAGCAGCTTTTTGAGTATGGAATAATTCCGATTGTAAATGAAAACGATACAGTCTCAACGGAGGAGATTGAGTTTGGAGATAACGATACATTAGCGGCAGTGATTTGTGCCCTAGTGGGGGCAGACTTACTTGTCCTTTTAACAGATATCGATGGATTTTATACCGATGACCCACATAAAAATCCAGATGCGAAACTAATTAAAGAAATTAAGGCAGTGGACGATAAAATTTTGAATATGGCAAAGGGAGTTACATCAAACCTTGGAACAGGTGGAATGGCGACAAAGCTTGCCGCCGCTCCTATTTGCACTGACTCTGGAGCAGATATGGTTATCGCAAGCGGGGAAGATGTCTCCGTATTAAATGATATTATCGAGGGAAAAGAAGTTGGAACCCTCTTCTTAGCTCATAAGAGAGAGGAATTTAATATTGTAAGCTATATCGAGAAGAAAGAATATTTAATGTATAAAAAGCAGTATAAATAGTAGGAAGGAAAAAAGAAAAATGGACGAGAAAAAAATCGCAAGAATTAATGAACTTTATCATAAATCAAAAACAGTAGGATTGACAGAGGCAGAAAAAGCAGAGCAAAAAGCACTTAGAACGGAATATGTTTTAGCAATCCGCAAAAACTTAAGAGCAACATTAAATAATGTAAGCATAGAAAACGAGGATGGAAGTATTACAGACCTTGGTGAAAAGTATGGAAAAAAACAAGAAAAAGCAAATTAGAGTGCAGCTTTTAAAAAAGAGAAAAACTTTAAGCTTGGAACAACAAAAGCAGATGGCAAAAAATTGCACAAAAAGGCTTATACAGACGAAAGAATTTCAAGCGGCTAAGACGATTCTTATTTATATAAGTTATAACGGCGAGATGATGACAGATTATATTATCGACGAGGCGAGAAGGCAAAACAAAATCGTTGCGGCTCCGACCGTTCTTGGAAGAGAAATGGAATTTTTTACTTTTTCTTCCAAAGAAGAGCTTGTCAAGGAAAAACACGGTATTTTAGAGCCCATCCCAAGTGAGAAAACAAAAATCAGAGAAGAAGAAGCTCTTATCATTATGCCGGGAGTGGCATTTGACGAGGAAAAAAATCGAGTTGGATATGGCGGAGGGTTTTACGATAAATATTTACAAAAACATCCAAATTTAAAAAAAATCGCAATTGCCTATGAATTTCAAATCGTTGATTTTGTTCCGACCGATGAATTTGATCAAAAACCAGACTGCATTATCACAGAAGAAAGAGTGATTTTTTAAAATTTCCTCTTGTCTTTTGAAAAAAAATATGCTATAGTACCAAGTAGAGTATGTATAGAAGAGACAGAAGAGAGTGGGCGTTTGTCCACTCTTCTTTCATGTCA
>JBJEOA010000001.1:11890-22611 GCA_051880475.1 Lachnospiraceae bacterium
TATGTATAGAAGAGACAGAAGAGAGTGGGCGTTTGTCCACTCTTCTTTCATGTCAAAGCTTTTTACATATAGAAGATAAACAGATAGTTTCGCTGCAAAACAGCTATGTCAGTTTGAAAGATTAGAGAGAAGGTGATAGGATGAAACGTTCCGATATAGAAAAAAGAACAGAAGAACTCGTCACTCCAATTATCGAAGAAGGCAATTTTGAGCTTGTAGATGTTGAGTATGTAAAAGAAGGTGTAAACTGGTATCTTCGCGTCTACGCGGATAAAGAGGGCGGCATCAATATTGATGACTGTGTATTCATTAGCCGTGCACTAGAGCAAAAATTAGACGAGGAGAATTTTTTAGAAGACGCCTATATATTAGAGGTAAGCTCCCCAGGTCTTGGAAGAGCACTAAAAAAAGACAAAGATTTTAAGAGAAGTCTTGGCGAGGAAGTAGAGATAAAGCTTTTTAAGGCAATCGATAAGCAAAAAGAATTTACAGGATTTTTAAAATCTTATGATGAGAAAAATATTGTAGTCGACATTGAAGGAGAAGATTTTACTTTTGCAAGAAAAGATATCGCAAATATTCACTTAGCGATTCATTTTTAGTAAGTGTTAAAGGAGAAGAAAAATGAGCGAATTAATTGATGCATTGAATCAATTGGAAAAAGAAAAAGGAATTCAAAAAGAAGTCATTATGGAGGCAGTAGAGGCATCTTTAGTTGCTGCCTATAAAAGAGATTTTGGAAAAGCAGATAATGTAAGGGTAAATATGGATAGGGTGACAGGAGATATCTCTGTCTACGCAGAAAAAACAGTAGTAGACGAGGTAGAAGATTCTGTTATGGAGATGAGCCTTGCAGATGCGAAGATGAGAAATACATCGTATGACCTTGGCGATATTGTAAATGTAGAGATTACTCCAAAGAATTTTGGACGTATTGCCGCACAGCATGCGAGAAGTGTTATTGTGCAAAAGATTAAAGAAGAAGAAAGAAGAGTGGTATTTGACCATTTCTATCAGAAAGAAAAAGATGTCGTAACGGGCGTCGTACAAAGATATATTGGGAAAAATATTAGTGTCAGCCTAGACGATAGAACAGATGCACTTCTCACAGAAAATGAGCAGGTAAAAGGAGAATATTTCCGTCCGACAGAGAGAATTAAACTCTATATTGTGGAAGTAAAAGATACGAATAAGGGACCAAAGATTTTAGTTTCAAGGTCTCACCCAGAGCTTGTAAAGAGACTTTTTGAGAAGGAAGTATCCGAGATTATGGACGGCGTTGTTGAGATTAAGAGTATCTCAAGAGAGCCAGGCTCTAGAACAAAGATTGCAGTATGGTCTAACGACCCTAATGTAGACCCAGTTGGAGCATGTGTCGGATTAAACGGCGCGAGAGTAAATGCGATTGTAAATGACTTAAAGGGCGAAAAAATCGATATCATCAACTGGAGTCCAGAGCCAGAAGTATTGATTGAAAATGCACTTAGTCCATCTAAAGTTGTATCTGTCACAGTGGACGAAGATGAAAAGAGTGCAAAAGTTATCGTTCCAGATTACCAGCTCTCCCTTGCTATTGGTAAGGAAGGACAAAATGCGAGACTCGCTGCAAAACTTACAGGATATAAGATTGATATTAAGAGTGAGAGTCAGGCAGCAGAGTGGATGAAAAAGCAATTAGAAATGCAAGAAGAAATCTTAGATGATTTTGATGATTATGACGAGGAATACTATGACGAGGAAGAGTATGAGGAGTCAGAAGAAATCAAGGACGAGGAAGTAGAATCCGAGGAGTATGAAGACGATTACGACGAGGAAGACTATGACGAAGAGTCAGACGAGGAGATACAAGAGTAATAAACAGGATGTGATGATAAATGGTAAAAAAGAAGATTCCACTTCGGCAATGTGTGGGATGCCGCGAGATGATGCCTAAAAAGCAGTTAATTCGTGTCATCAAGACAAAAGAAGAGCAGGTGGAGCTCGATACGACAGGCAAGAAAAATGGCAGAGGTGCCTATGTCTGTTTCTCCTTGGAATGTTTTAATAAGGCGGTAAAAAACAAAGGTTTTGAGCGCTCCTTAAAAATTAAAATTCCAGAAGAAATTTATCAGAAGCTGTCAAAGGAGTTGATGGAGCTTGAATCAGAGCAATAAAATATTATCCATACTTTCTCTCGCCACGAAGGCGGGAAAGACAGTAAGTGGAGAATTTTCAACAGAAACTGCGATAAAATCAGGAAAAGCATGTCTTGTCCTTGTCGCAGATGATGCTTCTGCCAACACAAAAAAAATGTTTACCAATATGTGTAGCTATTATAAAGTGCCCCTCTATATTTTTAGTACCAAATTGGAATTGGGACATTGCATGGGTAAGGAAAAAAGAGCATCCATGGCTATTACAGATGTCGGATTTGCTGACGCTGTAAAAAAGAAACTAGTAATAGGTTAGTCTGTCAAATATAAAAATAAGGTTAAGGAAAACTTTTGTTTATCTGTTTGATAGAGACTTTTATAGTATATGGAGGTGTAGCGTATGCCAAAAAAACGAGTATATGAAGTTGCGAAAGCATTGAATAAAGCAAACAGTGATATAATATCAGCATTACAAAAAAAGGGCGTAGAGATAAAGAGCCATATGAGTACATTAAGCGAAGAACATGTGACATGGTTAAATGATTATTTTAATAAAAAACGTCCTGAAAAAAGTGAGGCAGCAAAGAATATGATGAGAAAAAAAGAAGAAAAAGATACAAGAACTCCTAGAGAGGAGAGAAATAATAAAGGTCCAAGAGAAAATCGCGATGGTGCAAGACAAAAAAGCGATGGAAATAAAGGACAAAGAGAAAACCGCGAGGGAACAAGACAAAAAATGGATGGCAATAAAGGTCCAAGAGAAAACCGTGAGGGAAAGAGAGATTCCAAAGAGAATAATACTCGCACAGAGAATAGAGGACCAAAAAAATGGAATAATAATAATCAGGGCAGCCGTCAAGAACGCCCGGATAATCGCCAAGGTGGAAGAGTAAATAATGACAATCAGGGAAGAAATAATAACCGCGATGGAAGAAACAGAGACAGAGATAGAGACAGAGACTTTGGAAAAGACCAGTCAAATGTACTTAGTGAATTCCAAAATTCCCAGAGAAGAAATAGCAAGAAATCTTCCTCTAATGAGTTTGTAAAGAGCGATAAAAACGAAAGACGCGAGAGATTAGATAGAAATAACGAGAAATTAACTCGCGCAGACCGTCTAGAAAGTCAGATGGAAGATGGAAGACCAGATAAGTCAAGAGGCGGAAAAAATAGCTTCAAAAATAAAAACCAGAAAAACAATAAGAATAAAAACAATAAAAATACTATGTGGGAGAAGCCAATTAAACCAAAACAGGCACCAGCTCCTGCACCAAAAGAGCCAGAAGAGGAAAAAATTAAGACAATCGCACTTCCAGAGTCTATGACTGTCGGTGAGTTAGCGACTGCAATTAAAACTCCAGCTGGAACGATTATTAAAAAACTTTTCTTAGAAGGCAAGATGCTTACGGTAAACTCTGAGCTTAGCTTTGAGCAGGCAGAAGAAATTGCACTTGAGTATAATTATATTGCAGAAAAAGAGGAAGTTGTCGATGTCATCGAGGAGCTTTTAAAAGAAGATGATGAGGACGAAGATTTAATGGAGGAGCGCTCCCCTGTAGTCTGTGTTATGGGTCATGTAGACCATGGTAAGACATCCCTACTTGATGCAATTCGCCAAACTAGAGTAACAGCGGGCGAGGCCGGTGGTATTACACAGCATATTGGTGCTTACGTCGTAAATGTCGGAGACCAAAAGATTACCTTCCTTGATACTCCAGGTCACGAGGCGTTCACTTCCATGCGTATGAGAGGTGCTCAGTCCACAGATATCGCCATCTTAGTAGTTGCAGCAGATGACGGTGTTATGCCACAGACTGTCGAGGCGATCAACCACGCAAAGGCAGCTGGCGTTGAGATTATCGTGGCAGTCAATAAGATTGACAAAGAGAGTGCAAATGTAGAGAGAGTAAAACAAGAGCTTATGGAGTATGAGCTTGTCGCAGAGGACTGGGGCGGTCAGACAGCATTCGTTCCTGTATCTGCTCACACAAAAGAAGGTATTGAAGACTTACTTGAGATGATTACTCTCACAGCCGAGATGCTTGAGCTTAAGGCAAATCCAAACCGTAATGCGAGAGGTATCGTTATCGAGGCAAAACTTGATAAGGGAAAAGGACCTGTTGCCACAATATTAGTACAAAAAGGTACTTTAAAAGTCGGAGACAGCGTATCTATCGGAAGCACATACGGTAAAATCCGTGCGATGGTAGATGATAAGGGAAAAAATATTAAAAAAGCTGGTCCATCTACCCCAGTCGAGATTTTAGGACTCAATGAAGTTCCTTTTGCCGGCGAGATTATGATGGCGATGGATAGCGAGAAAGAAGCTCGTACAACAGCAGAGGCATTTTTCGCATACAATAGAGAGAAACTTCTCGCAGATACAAAATCGAAAATGTCTCTTGATGACTTATTTGACCAGATTCAGGCAGGTAATGTCAAAGAGTTAAATATCGTCGTAAAGGCCGATGTACAGGGATCTGTGGAGGCTGTAAAACAGAGCTTAGTGAAGTTATCTAATGATGAAGTAGTAATCAAAGTAATCCACGGCGGTGTAGGTGCAATCAACGAATCTGACGTTATCTTGGCATCCGCATCTAACGCGATTATTATTGGATTTAACGTAAGACCAGACAATATGGCAAAATCTATCGCAGAGCAAGAAAAAGTAGACCTTCGCCTCTACCGTGTTATCTATAATGCGATTGAGGATATCGAGGCTGCTATGAAGGGTATGCTTGACCCAGTATACGAAGAAAAGATTACAGGTCACGCAGAGGTAAGAACAACATTTAAGGCATCTGGCGTTGGAACAATCGCTGGTTCTTTTGTAAAAGACGGTGTTGTATCTAGAAATAGCAAGGTAAGAATCGTCAGAGATGGTATTGTTATCTACGAGGGAACACTTGCATCTCTTAAGAGATTTAAAGATGACGTAAAAGAAGTAAGAGCCGGATTTGAATGTGGTCTTGTATTTGAGAAATATAATGATGTCAAAGAGGGAGACCAGATTGAGGCATTTGTTATGGAAGAAATTCCTAGATAGAGATATGATGAGGGAAATATGAGAAAAAATAGTGTAAAAAATACGCGAATCAATGCGGAGGTACAGCGAGAGCTAAGCCGCATTATCGCAAGAGAAATGAAAGATCCAAGAATTCATCCGATGACGACGGTTATGCAGTGCGAGGTTGCTCCTGACTTAAAGCAGTGCAAAGTATATATCAGTGTCCTCGGTGATGAGGAAGATAAAATTAATACAATGACAGGTCTAAAAAAAGGAGTTGGATTTATGAGAAAAGAATTAGCGAGAACGCTAAATCTTCGAAATACTCCAGAACTTATCTTCATTTTAGACCAGTCCATCGAATATGGTATCGAGATGTCAAAGAAAATTGACGAGGTAACCAAAGGGGAATAGTTTTCGCTCTAGCTAAGAAAGGGAATGAAAAAGAAAGGGAGTAGGGTGATAAAAAATGACAAATCTGTTAACAAAAGCAATTGAAGAGGCAAAAAAAATCGCAATTTCCGGTCATGTCAGACCGGACGGCGATTGCGTAGGATCTTGCGTAGGGCTGCGCCAGTATGTCAAAGAACAATATCCGAAAAAACAAGTAGATATTTATCTACAGCCAATTAGACCAGAATTTGAATTTTTAACAGGAGCACAGACCATTAAGAACATTCCTGACAATGAGACAGTCTATGATTTATTTATCTGTCTAGACTGTGGAGATAAAGAGCGACTTGGAGAATTCGCCAGCATGTATGAAAATGCTAAGAAAACATTTTGTGTAGACCACCATATTAGCAATAATGGCTTTGCAGACGAGAGCGTCATTTTGGCAGACAGAAGCTCAACGAGCGAAATTTTATGTGAATTATTAGATATGGAAAAGATATCAAAGGAATGTGCCGAGGCTTTCTATATGGGAATCGTACATGATACGGGAGTTTTTAAGCATCAAAATACAACAAAAAAAGTTATGTATTTAGCTGGAGATTTATTAGAAAAAGGGGTTAATCAGTCAAAAATTATTGACGATACTTTCTTTAAGAAGACATATCTTCAAAATCAAATTTTAGGAAGAGCTTTGCTTGAGAGTATTATGATTATGGATGGAAAAGTAATCTTTTCCGCAATTAAGCAAAATTGGTTCCGCTTCTACGGGATGACGACGGCAGACTTAGATGGAATCATCGATCAGCTTCGCATCACAGAGGGAGTGGAGGTTGCCGTCTTAATCTATGAGACAGAGCCATCTCTTTATAAAGTTAGTATGCGCTCAAACGAGTATATCGATGTCGCTAAGATTGCAGCAGAATTTGGCGGAGGCGGTCATATAAGAGCCGCAGGATGTACGATTCACGGCACCTCCTATGATGTAATTAATAATATTACATTACATATAGAAAAACAGATTATAAAACTAGAGGCGGAGGAAAAGCTAAAAGGAGATTGGAATCATTTTGTCAATAATAAGACAAGAGAAATATCTAAGAAATAGGAAGAAAAAGGAAAAGTCCAAGTTCGATTGCGCTATTATTCGAAGGACTTTTCTAGCAAGAAAATAGTAAAAAAATGGATGGAATTTTAAACATTTATAAAGAAAAGGGATTTACCTCGCATGATGTCGTAGCAAAAATGCGAGGAATCCTAAAACAAAAAAAGATTGGGCATACAGGGACACTCGACCCAGACGCAGTCGGTGTTCTCCCAGTCTGTCTCGGGAAAGGAACAAAACTTTGCTCTCTTCTTACAGACTGGGATAAACAGTACGAGGCAGTGCTAAGACTTGGCATCACGACAGATACCGAGGATATGACAGGAGAAGTTTTGACGAACACTCCATGCACTGTGACAGAGGAAGAAGTACAGACAGCAATTTTTTCCTTTCTTGGGTCTTACGAACAGATTCCGCCCATGTATTCTGCAAAAAAAGTAAATGGAAAAAAACTCTATGAGCTGGCGAGAGAAGGAAAAGTAATCGAGAGAAAGGCGACAAAGGTTTCAATCATAGAGATAGACATAAAAGAAATCTCCCTGCCCGAAGTTCGATTTAGCGTCACCTGCTCAAAGGGAACTTATATTCGAAGCTTATGCAGAGATATCGGAGAAAAGTTAGGATGTGGCGGCTGTATGGCAGATTTAAAACGGATTCGAACAGGCAATTTCTCCATCGATTCTGCGATTACATTAGCACAGTTAGAGGAAATTCGAGATAGAGGAGAAATCGACCAGTACCTCGTACCTGTGGAGGAAGTCCTAGCCGTCTATGAAAAAGCGCAGATATATAAAAAATTTGAGAAATTATTATACAATGGCAATCCGCTTCTTACATCTCAATTTAAGATGGCAGGAGAGGGAAAAGAAAAACTGAGAATATACGACACAAAAGGAAATTTTATCGGTCTATACGTTTACGTCCAAGAAAAGAAGCAGTGGAAGCCAGAAAAAATGTTTCTCTAGCAGGAGGCAAAATTCATGGAATATATTGCAAAAACAACACAGTTTCAATTTGACAATACAGCAATAGCACTTGGAAAATTTGAAGGTCTTCACAAAGGGCATCAGCTTCTCTTAAACAGATTAAAGAAATGTCAGGAGGAAGGCTATCAAGGTGTAATGTTCACCTTTGACGTTCCTCCAAAGAATATTTTAGAAGGACAGATAGAAAAAGTTATTTATACAAAAGAAGAACGCTGTAAAATATTAGAGAAATTTGGATTGGATGTTTTGATTGAATATCCTTTCACCAAGGAATTTGCAAGCCAGACTCCAGAAGAGTTCATCTCAAATATTTTAGTTAAAAAGCTCGGAGTCAAAATTATTATTGTCGGAGAAGACTTTCATTTTGGATATAAGAGAAGTGGAAATGTAGAAGTACTTCGCCAGCTATCCAAAAAATACGGCTATAAATTAGAAGTAATCAAGAAACTCCAGATAGATGGAAGAGATGTTAGCAGCACAAGAGTCAGACAATACACAGAAAAAGGAGAGATGCAAAAAATAAACAAAATGCTCGGCTTTCCATTTTCTGTCTATGGACCAGTCGTTCACGGCAAACAGCTTGGAAGAAAAGTACTTGGCATGCCAACCGCAAACCAAGTGCCAGACAAAGAAAAACTCCTCCCTCCAAACGGAGTTTACGTTGCCCGCGTCATTTATAACGGAGAAATCTATTACGGAATCAGCAATATCGGCGTAAAACCGACGATAGACGAACATTTCCAGACAGGTCTTGAGACATATATTTTTGATTTTGACAAAGATATATACGGAGAAGAAATCGAAGTACAGCTTTTAGACTATAAAAGACCAGAACAAAAATTTTCATCCTTAGACGAGCTTGCCAAGCAGATGAAAAAGGATGAGGAATACGGACGAGAGTATATAAAAAAATTATAAAAGTATAATAGATAAACTGCAAAGAAACATAATTTCTCCCTAGAGGAAACGAAGAGAGGAATTATGTTTCTTTTTTTATCCACAATATGTACTAAAAAATAGGGTTAAAAAGAAAAAATTTTCTTGACCAATAAAAAAATGTGCTATATAATAGGAACGGATGTTAGAACGACTAATATCGTTCGAACTATTATAAATGTAAATAATCTAAATCTAAATTCAATACAAAGTGGTTTTTGGCAAAGTCATCGAGGATTCGTGGTTTGTGAATTTCTACAACATATCGTATTATGAACTGGCGCATATTTTATGTATGGGATAGCTGGCGAAGCTATACCATTTTTTGAAATTTTAAAAAATATACGACGGATGGCGAAGCTATGCCCAAAAAAGGAAAAGCAAATACAAAGTAGGCAAAAGGAAATAAAAGCAAACGAGAATACATGGGTCGCCATAATCGATATGGAGTAATAATATGAATGATAAAGAAAAGTAGAAATATCTGAAAGAACCACAAAAATGAAATTTAGATTAGAAATTGTAAAGAGGATGGGGGATTAGTAGGAAAAATATGAACCATAAAAAAGTACATAAATTAGAGCACTGGCATATCATCACAGCCTACTTAATTCTTTATGATATGCTGGCGATTGCCCTCTCTTATCTTGGTGCCTTATGGCTTAGATTTGACTGTAAAGCCAGAGCAATACCCAAAGATTATCTCATATCATATTTTAAATTTTTACCATTCTATCTTATGATATGTGTCTCCATCTTTTGGGTATTGAAACTATATAAAAGCATTTGGAGATTTGCAAGCTACCGTGAACTCTATCGCATTTCAGTCGCTACGATACTTACTTTCGTCATTCATATTGCTGGAATGTCAGCTTTGTATGGAAGAATGCCAGTATCGTACTATGTGTTTGGAATCATCACTCAATTTTGTCTGACACTTGGGATTCGATTTGCCTATCGTTTTATCCTCTTGCTGAGAGGAAGGAGAAAGGACGAGACAAAGAAAGAAAAGCCGATTATGTTAATCGGTGCTGGCAATGCAGGGCAGATGATTTTTCGAGATATTAAAGGTGCGAAAGAGACGGATGAGAAAGTTTCTTGCTTTATTGATGACAATAAGAATAAATGGGGCAGATATATTGATGATGTTTTAGTATTCGGTGGCAGAGAACGCATTATGGAAGCCGTTGAGAAATTTGGAATTGAGAAAATATATGTCGCCATTCCAAGTGCAAAGCCAGAAGATAAAAGAGAGATTCTTCAAATTTGCAGTGAGACATCTTGCGAGCTTATGAATCTGCCTGGTATGTATCAATTATATACTGGGGAAGTATCGGTTAGTAAGATGAAACCAGTCCAGACGGAAGATTTACTAGGTCGAGATCCGATTAAACCAGATATGGAAGAAGTATTTGAGTACATCACAGGAAAGGTTGTATTAGTTACTGGTGTCGGTTCGATTGGCTCCGAGTTAGCCAGACAGATAGCCGCACATCATCCAAAGCAATTAATTCTTTTCGATATTTACGAAAACAATGCGTATGATATCCAGCAGGAATTAAAGAGAAACTATCCCGAATTAAATCTTAATACAATTATCGGTTCGGTCAGAGATAGCAGGAAAATATTTAACGTATTTAAAACGTATCGACCAGAGATTGTATACCATGCGGCGGCTCATAAACATGTTCCTCTGATGGAAGATAGTCCGTGTGAGGCAATTAAGAATAATACTATGGGTACATATAAGACGGCGTACGCCGCAATGGCATATGGCTGTAAACGATTTGTCATGATTAGTACGGATAAAGCGGTAAATCCGACCAATATCATGGGAGCGTCTAAACGTCTCTGCGAAATGATTATTCAGGCATTTGATGCAAAAATCAAAGCAGGAAAAGCAGACGAAATCCCGCAGCTATTTACAGATAGCATGGGGGAAGTCATTACATCACCAGAAATTACCAAGAACTTAAAGAAAACAAAGACAGAATTTGTGGCAGTACGCTTTGGCAATGTGCTGGGAAGCAATGGCTCTGTAGTTCCACTATTTAAAAAGCAGATTGAAGCTGGTGGTCCAGTGACCGTCACACATCCTGACATTATTCGCTATTTCATGACCATCCCAGAGGCAGTAAGTCTTGTGCTCCTTGCCGGAACCT
>JBJEOA010000002.1:0-20810 GCA_051880475.1 Lachnospiraceae bacterium
GTCCTACTACGATAACAGAACGTCCAGAATAGTCAACACGTTTTCCAAGTAAGTTCTGTCTAAAACGACCCTGCTTACCTTTTAACATATCAGATAAAGACTTGAGGGCACGATTTCCCGGACCTGTAACTGGTCTACCTCTACGTCCGTTGTCGATAAGAGCATCAACAGCCTCCTGTAACATTCTCTTTTCGTTTCTCACGATAATGCTAGGAGCGCCAAGCTCTAATAATCTCTTCAAACGGTTATTTCTATTAATAATTCTTCTATATAAATCATTTAAGTCAGATGTCGCAAAACGACCTCCATCTAACTGAACCATAGGACGAATATCTGGTGGGATAACTGGAACAACATCAAGAACCATCCACTCTGGTTTATTTTCTGAGTGGCGGAATGCCTCCACTACCTCTAAACGCTTAATAATTCTTGCTCTCTTTTGTCCGGAAGCCCCTTTTCCTTTACTAGAATCCTTCTCAGACTCACCCTTTAATTCTTTTTTGAGCTGTGCAGACTCTTCTTCTAAGTCAATTGCCTGAAGCAATTCCTTAATTGCCTCAGCTCCCATTCCAACACGGAATCGATTGCCATACTTATCGTAAGCTTCTCTGTATTCTTTCTCTGTCAAAACCTGCTTATAATTAAGGTCTGTATCTCCCTCATCTAATACAATATAGGAAGCGAAATACAATACCTTCTCTAAGATTCTTGGAGAAATATCGAGAATTAATCCCATGCGGCTTGGAATTCCTTTGAAATACCAAATATGAGAGACAGGCGCTGCCAACTCAATATGACCCATTCTCTCTCTTCTTACATTTGCCTTTGTAACTTCTACACCACAGCGGTCACATACAACTCCTTTATAGCGGATTTTTTTGTATTTTCCACAGTGGCATTCCCAGTCCTTACTAGGTCCAAAAATTCTCTCACAAAATAAACCATCTTTTTCAGGTTTTAATGTTCTATAATTAATTGTCTCTGGTTTTTTTACTTCTCCTCTAGACCACTCTCTAATCTTTTCTGGGGAAGCTAAACCAATTTTAATTTCATCAAAATTCATAGGTTGATCCACTTGTTGTTGATTATTCATCTCTGACATTCAAGTTACTCCTTCCATAGCTCCACATTTTCTTGTTTCGCAAGCAGCCAGAAATAAAAGTCCAATTTTTCTGGAACCTTTATAATAAACTGACATGCCTACCTTCGCAGGCATCACCATAAATGATGTTCATTCTCTATAGGATAGACAAGAACAATCTTATTTGTTAAATTTGCGATTGTTCCTGTCTGATTATTAAATTAATTTTTAGTACATATCAGAATCTTCTGTATCTGAGACAAATGTCTGGTTAAAATCAACATCATCTCCATCTGCAAAATTTCCTTCTCTAAATCCACTCTTCTCTAAAGAGCCTTCCTCATACTGACCAAAAATCATATCTCCCTCAATGATAGGAGTCAAATCTTCATTGACAGTATCTGAGCCCTCACGAATTTCAACCTCTTTTGTGCCACCGTCTTCTGTTCTCTTCAATACACGAACATCAAGTGCTAATGACTGGAATTCTTTTAATAATACTTTGAAGGATTCTGGAATTCCTGGCTCTGGAATATTATCTCCTTTGATGATAGCTTCATATGTCTTCACACGTCCGACAACATCATCAGATTTTACAGTTAAGATTTCTTGTAATGTGTAAGATGCACCATAAGCCTCAAGTGCCCAAACCTCCATCTCACCAAATCTTTGTCCACCAAACTGTGCCTTTCCACCGAGTGGCTGCTGAGTTACTAAGGAGTAAGGACCTGTAGAACGAGCGTGAATCTTATCATCTACTAAGTGGTGAAGTTTCAAGTAATGCATGAAACCGATTGTAACTGGGCTATCAAACTCTTCTCCAGTTCTTCCGTCACGAAGCTGTACCTTACCAGTACGGTCGATTGGAACACCTTTCCACTCTTCTCTGTGGTCTCTATTCTCATAGAGATAATCCATAATCTCGTCGTTTACTTTATCTTTCCACTTCTCGCTAAACTCTTCCCAAGATGTATTTGCATAATCATTTGCCATCTCTAATGTATCCATGATTGCATACTCATCTGCACCATTAAATACTGGTGTCGCAACTTTAAGTCCAAGTACATTTGCTGCAAGACTTAAGTGAATCTCAAGCACCTGTCCGATATTCATACGGGAAGGCACACCAAGTGGATTCAAAACGATATCAAGAGGACGACCATTTGGAAGGAAAGGCATATCCTCTACTGGAAGAATTCGAGAGATAACACCCTTATTACCGTGACGTCCAGCCATCTTATCACCGACAGAAATCTTTCTCTTTTGTGCGATATAGACACGAACTGTCTTATTCACACCTGGAGAAAGCTCATCGCCATTTTCCCTTGTGAAAATCTTTGTATCCATAACGACACCATAAGCACCGTGTGGAACACGAAGGGAAGTATCTCTTACCTCTCTTGCCTTCTCACCGAAAATAGCACGAAGCAACTTCTCTTCTGCTGTTACTTCTGTCTCTCCCTTAGGAGTTACTTTACCAACTAAGATATCTCCGGCATGCACCTCTGCACCAATGCGGATAATACCATTTTCATCTAAATCTTTTAAGACATCTTCACTAAGACCAGCCAAATCTCTTGTAATTTCTTCCTGACCAAGCTTTGTATCTCTTGCTTCAATCTCATACTCTTCAATGTGTACAGAAGTATATACATCTTCTTGCACTAAACGCTCACTAAGAAGTACAGCATCCTCGTAGTTATAACCTTCCCATGTCATGAAACCGATAAGAGGGTTTTTACCAAGTGCCATCTCTCCACCTGATGTAGATGCACCGTCTGCCAAAATATCTCCTGCTTTTACTCTATCTCCGACATTAACAATCGGTCTTTGATTCATGCAGTTTCCTTGGTTACTTCTTGCAAACTTAATTACATGATAAACATCTTTTTGACCGTTTGGTCTTCTTACAATAATTTCTTTACTTGTAGATCTCTCTACTGTACCTTCATTTTTCGCTACGATACAAACACCAGAGTCAACTGCTGCTTTTGCCTCCATACCTGTTCCTACTACTGGAGATTCAGTCTTAAGAAGAGGAACTGCCTGACGCTGCATGTTAGATCCCATAAGTGCACGGTTCGCATCGTCATTTTCAAGGAACGGAATCATACTTGTCGCAACAGAGAATACCATCTTTGGAGATACATCCATCAAATCAATTCTCTTTCTTGGGAACTCAGATGTCTCCTCACGGTAGCGTCCAGAAACATTAAGATGTACAAAATGTCCTTCCTCATCTAAAACCTCATTGGCCTGTGCTACTGTATAATTATCTTCCTCATCTGCTGTTAAATATACAACTTCATCTGTTACAACTGGATTATTAGGGTCTGTCTTATCTACCTTACGATAAGGAGCCTCAATGAATCCATATTGATTAATTCTAGCATAGGTAGCTAGAGAGTTAATCAAACCGATATTAGGACCTTCAGGAGTCTCGATAGGACACATTCTTCCATAATGAGAGTAATGTACGTCACGAACCTCGAATCCGGCACGGTCTCTTGACAAACCACCAGGACCAAGTGCAGATAAACGTCTCTTATGAGTCAACTCAGAAAGAGGGTTATTCTGGTCCATAAACTGTGACAACTGAGAACTTCCAAAAAATTCTTTCACCGCTGCAGTTACTGGCTTAATATTAATCAATGATTGTGGAGAAACTGTCTCTATATCTTGTACTGTCATGCGCTCTCTTACTACTCTCTCAAGTCTAGAAAGACCAATACGATACTGATTTTGTAATAATTCTCCAACGGCACGGATACGTCTATTGCCCAAATGGTCAATATCGTCTTTATTTCCTAAGCCATACTCTAAATGTATATTATAATTGATAGAAGCTAAAATATCTTCTTTTGTTATATGTTTTGGAATCAACTCGTTAATATTTTTACGAATTTCTGCCTTAATATCTTCTAAATCAGTATATTGTTCTAAAATGGAAGCTAGGGCTGGATAATAAACTGGCTCTGTCACTCCCACTTCTTTTGGATCTATATCAATAAATGCGGTGATGTCTACCATCATATTAGAAAGAACTTTTACATTAGACTCTTCTGTCTGAATAAACACATAAGGAATCGCTGCATTTTGGATTTGATCTGCCAATGCCTCATCGACAATAGTTCCTGCCTCTGCGATAATCTCTCCTGTAGTCTGGTCAATAACATCCTCTGCTAATGGATGTCTTACGATTCTATTTCTAAACGCAAGCTTTTTATTAAATTTATATCTACCTACTTTTGCAAGATCATATCTTCTTGCATCAAAAAACATGCCATTAATTAAACTCTCTGCACTATCTACAGAAAGTGGCTCACCTGGTCTAATCTTTTTATATAACTCTAAAAGACCTGTCTGATAATCCTCAGAAGGATCTTTTTCTATACTTGCCAAAATCTTAGGCTCTTCTCCAAATAATTCTTTAATTTCTGCATTTGTTCCAATTCCAAGTGCACGAATTAATACCGTAATTGGTACTTTTCTTGTTCTATCTACACGCACATAAAAAACATCATTAGAATCTGTTTCATACTCTAACCATGCTCCTCTATTTGGAATGACCGTAGCAGAATACAATTCTTTACCTATCTTATCATGTCCAATCCCGTAGTAAATACCAGGAGAACGAACTAACTGGCTGACGATAACACGCTCAGCTCCATTGATAACAAAGGTTCCTGTCTCTGTCATTAATGGCAAATCTCCCATATAAACCTGGTGCTGATTGATTTCGCCTGTCTCTTTTTTGTGGAGTCTTACCTTTACCTCTAAAGGTGCTGCATAAGTAGCATCTCTTTCTTTACACTCTTCGATAGAGTACTTCACTTTATCTCTGCAGAGAACGAAATCCACAAATTCTAAGCTTAACTGACCATTATAATCAGCAATCGGAGAAATGTCTGCAAAAACTTCCTTTAGTCCCTCATCTAAGAACCATTGATAGGAATCTTTTTGAACTTCAATCAAATTCGGCATATCAAGTACATCTTTTTGTCTTGCATAACTCATTCTTATGCCTTTTCCTGATTCTATCAGACGTATTCTGTTCTTTTCCATCGACGTTTTCACCCCTTGAAATAATATTCTATTGATTTTCTATCTTGTTTTTATGTTTCTAGGGCATACAAACCCATAATGATACATTTTCATATATTATCACACTATGTCAATCAAGTCAACTACTTTTTCTATGATAAAATATATGAATTAATTTATATCTTCCATTTCATGATATTGGAATCAAAAAGTATTTTTCCCAAAACGGATGCCTACGAATCACTACAGATATCGAAACATCTCTTTGGCATCCTCTTTTTTAGCAGAATCTGAAATGACAAGAATTTCCGCCTTCACTGTTTTATTGCCAAATTGAATTTCGATGATATCCCCTACCTTCACATTTAAACTTGCCTTAGCAGGTTTTCCATTTACACTTACTCTGCCTGCATCGCACGCTTCATTTGCTACTGTTCTTCTCTTAATCAATCGAGATACTTTTAAAAATTTATCTAATCTCATCTTGCCTTCTCCTTCACAAATAATATGAAAGGCCGTCACAAAATAACTAGATATTTTGTAACAGCCTAATAATCTTCGTCATCCTCTACGAAGCATTTTTATTTATTAATCTGCTCTTTTAAAGCTTTTCCTGGTTTGAATTTAGGAGCTTTAGATGCTGGAATAACGATTGCTTCCTTTGTTCTTGGATTTCTTCCTTCTCTCTCAGCTCTCTCGGATACTTCGAAAGTCCCAAATCCAACTAATTGAACCTTCTCACCCTTTGCTAACTCTTCTGCTACGATATCTGTAAATGCTTTTAATGCTTTCTCAGCCTCTTTCTTAGAAAGTTCTGTTTTCTCTGCAATAGCTGCAACTAACTCTGTTTTGTTCATGGATTGCCTCCTCCTATTAATTAAAATCTAAAAATTTTCACTAACTACCCTCAAACTATATTTCGTCAAGGGTTCTACTACTAACTAACATATTTTATCGCCCTCTGCGAGAGCACTTATAGACTTATTTATACTAGTTTATCTTGTATTTGTCAAGAATTTTATCCTTAATTTTATCGAATTCATTCTATCGCCTAAGCAGTTCTATAAAATTTATAAAAAATTGTGGAAGTTTACTCAAAAGATATATGTCATATCTTTTCTCTTCTCTCATATATTATTAGTGAATTTTCTTTAAGGAGTCATCCATGAATCTTGACGAACATTCTATAAAAGTTGAACAAAAACTCAGCCTATCAAATCGAACATCGGGCTACATAACAGGCGTAAAAGAGGTCATTTCCTTTGACCCAAAAGAAATAATCCTCGATACACAGCAGGGAGGACTTACCATTAAAGGTTCTGATTTGCATATCACAAAACTCGCTGTAGACAAAGGAAATGTTGAAATCACTGGCTGTGTAGACAGTATGGTTTATTCTAATACAAATTTTTCCAAAAATAATTCCAGCCTTTTTCAGCGTCTTTTTAAATAGAACTTTAATACTAATCTAAGTCATAATTTAATAATAGTCTAAATAATATATTAGGATTTCGTTTATGAATGATTTCATCTATCACCAATTCTTTCTTTTATGTTTAAGTTTTCTGCTCGGCATTTTCATTGCTTTCTTCTATGATATCTTCCGAGCTTTTCGAAAGACAATCCATCACTCAATAAAATTAATCGCCATAGAAGACCTTCTTTTTTGGATTTTTTGCGCTTTCTTTATTTTCTTCTTATTATACTATTATAATAATGGAAATATTCGCTCCTATGTTATTTTCGGGATTATTCTTGGCATTTTATTTTATATTTTTATTTGCACTCCTTATTCAACGGCAATTCTTCTTCGGTTTTTTCAATTTTTTTCTATCATTATAAAAAGAATTCTTTTCTTCCTATATTTACCTACAAAATTTTTTCTTAAAGTTTTGTTAAACCCATTGAAAAAAGTATATCGAACGATTACAATAATTTTGAAAACCAAATAAATAAACGAATTATTGTATTTAAAGAAAGGATCGATTAGATGCCTAAGCAAATCAAAGTATCAACAACCAAAAATCCCAAGAAAAAGATTTTTACTCCTCAAGTTTTACTAATTATAGCAATCGTCATCATTTTATTTGTTATTATCATAATACATAGTCGCCATCTAACTGAGAAGTCTCAGCAATATACAAAACAAATTAATCAGTTAGATGAACAAATTAAAGAAGCTCAAAAAGAAACCGAAGATTTAAAGAAGCAAGAAAAATATCAAAAGACAGATGAATTTAAAGAAGAAGTTGCTCGAACTCAGCTTGGTATGATAAAAGAGAATGAAAAAATTTTTAAATCTGTCGAATAAATACTTGACTTTTATAAAATCATATGATACAGTATCTGAGTATTGACGCCGAAGACAGTAGGTGCCGTAAGGCATAACGTATCACACCTACCGAGGGATGCATACTTAAATACTCACTTGAGATTTTGTCGCTCTCTGTCTTCAGACAGGGAGCTTTTTTTATATCGTGTCCTGCGTCAAGGAAAGGACAGACTAATATAGTCTGTGGTTGAGTTTTTCTCTCAACCAATCAATAATACAGGAGGTGCAAGACAACTATGGCTAAAGTAGAATTAAAACAGCCTATCGTAGATACAATCAAAGATCAGATTCAAGATGCTCAGGGTGTCGTTTTAGTTGATTACCGTGGAATCACTGTAGAACAAGATACAGCTCTTCGTAAACAGATGAGAGAATCAGATGTTGTTTACAAAGTATACAAAAACACAATGATCAAACGTGCTATCGAAGGTACAGAGTTTGAGCCATTAAGTGCTGAGCTTGAAGGACCTACAGCTATCGCAATTTCTAAGACAGATGCTACTGCGCCTGCAAGAATTTTAGCTAAATTTGCTACAGATAATAAGTTAAAAACATTAACTTTGAAATCTGGTATAGTTGAAGGTAAATACTACGACACAGATGGAATCAAAGTTATCGCTACTATTCCATCAAGAGACGAATTACTTGCTAAGTTCCTTGGAAGTATTCAGTCCCCTATCGCAAACTTTGCTCGTGTTATCAAACAGATTGCAGAAAGCAAAGAAGCGTAAGTTTGATTCGGTTTTTAATAAACTGGAAAAGCAACTTCCAGCTATCGCTTAAGCTGGTATTTATTTAAACATTATATTATATTAAAATTAAAAAATGGAGGAAATAAAGATGACAACTCAAGAAATCATTGAAGTAATCAAAGGTTTATCCGTATTAGAATTAAATGACTTAGTAAAAGCATGTGAAGAAGAATTTGGTGTATCCGCAGCAGCAGGTGTTGTAGTTGCAGCAGCAGGTGGAGCAGCAGCAGAGGAAGAGAAGACAGAGTTCGACGTAGAGTTAACAGAAATCGGTGGAGCTAAAGTTAAAGTTATCAAAGTTGTTCGTGAGATCACAGGATTAGGATTAAAAGAAGCTAAAGCAGCTGTTGATGGCGCTCCTAAGGTTATCAAAGAAGCTGTTTCTAAAGAAGAGGCTGAGGCTATCAAAGCTAAATTGGAAGCTGAAGGCGCTAAAGTTACAATTAAATAGTTTAAATTGCACTTTCCAAGAGTCATTGCTTATCGGCAATGGCTCTTTTTTTTACTTGAGTTGCTTTTCATTTACTTGGTTGCTTTGCACCTACTTTTTTAACACATGACAAAAAAGATTGTTTTTATGCCTCTATCTTCTCAACAAAAATTTTTATAAGAAACCCTTTTTGCTTTGTATAGATTTCTTTTTTTTAGAGATAATAACATCAACTACCAAAACTGCTAAATAAAAGGGAATGGAGGAATTTTATGAAAGCTACAGGAATTGTGAGAAGAATTGATGATTTAGGCAGAGTCGTTGTCCCAAAAGAAATTCGAAGAACGCTAAGAATTCGAGAGGGGGATCCCTTAGAAATCTTTACAGACCGAGAAGGCGAGGTGATTCTAAAAAAATACTCTCCAATCGGAGAGCTTAGCACCTTTGCCCAGCAATACGCAGACGCAGTAAATAAAACTCTTGGACATATGGTTTGCATTAGTGACCGTGACCAGATTATCGCTGCATCGGGCATTTTAAAAAAAGAGCTACTCGGCGCCTCTCTTCACCCAAGTTTAGAAGAAAATATTGAAAAGCGAAAAACAATTCTCTCTAAAAGAGGCGAAAAAGATTTTATTTCTATTACAAAATACAATGGTGAGGGAATTTTATCAGAAGCAATTTCTACTATTATCTGTCAGGGAGATGCCATCGGTGCTGTAATTATATTTTCCAAAGAGCCCAATATACAGTTTGGACTAATTGAAAAAACACAAGTAATTACGGGGGCATATTTTCTAGGAAAACAGATGGAAGCATAAATCAAATCATTGCCACTCTCTATTTAAAAGTTACTATTCACGGCAAATATGCCATATTCACACTCATAAAAACAAAACAGCTCATCATCTAAGACAATAAAGCCATGAATAGTAACAAAAAAATAAAAATAAACGATGACAAACTTTTATTTTCGTTGTAAGATATACGTATATGCTTAAAAAGTATACAAGATTATTTGTCTTTGGCAAAAGAGTATCTTAATTACTCCATAATGTATACATAAATTTACAGAATATTTTATTAAGAAAGAGAGGAAAATATTATGTCAGAGAATCAAAAGATTCCTTATAAAATTTATCTTGAGGAGAGTGAGCTTCCAACACAGTGGTATAATGTACGCGCTGATATGAAAAATAAACCAGCTCCACTCTTAAACCCAGCAACACTTCAACCTATGACGGCGAAAGATTTAGCTCCTGTATTTTGTGATGACCTTATCGCACAAGAGCTTGACGATACAACAGCTTACTTCGATATTCCAGAAGAAATCTTAACATTTTATAAAATGTATCGTCCATCTCCACTTGTTCGTGCTTATTTCCTTGAGAAAGCACTTGGCACTCCTGCAAAAATTTATTATAAATTTGAGGGAAATAATACATCTGGAAGCCACAAATTAAATTCCGCTATCGCTCAGGCTTATTATGCAAAGAAACAAGGCTTAAAGGGTGTCACAACTGAGACAGGTGCTGGTCAGTGGGGAACTGCTCTTTCTATGGCTTGTTCCTATTTTGATTTAGATTGTAAGGTATATATGGTTAAATGCTCCTATGAGCAAAAACCTTTCCGCCGCGAAGTTATGCGTACTTACGGTGCAAATGTAACACCTTCTCCATCTGATACAACAGCAGTTGGACGTCAAATTTTAGAGAAATTCCCTGGAACAACAGGAAGCCTTGGCTGTGCTATCTCTGAGGCAGTAGAAGTTGCAACTACAAACGAGGGATACCGCTATGTTCTTGGTTCCGTTCTCTCTCAAGTACTTCTTCACCAATCTGTAATCGGTCTTGAGACAAAGGCAGCTCTCGATAAATACGGTATCACACCTGATATTATCATCGGCTGTGCTGGCGGCGGTTCTAACCTTGGCGGACTTATCTCTCCATTTATGGGCGAGAAGCTTCGCGGCGAGAAAGATTATAGATTTATCGCTGTTGAGCCTGCAAGCTGTCCAAGCTTCACCCGCGGTAAATATGCTTACGACTTCTGCGATACAGGTATGATTTGTCCACTCGCAAAAATGTACACACTCGGAAGTGGATTTATCCCATCTGCTAATCATGCGGGAGGACTCCGTTTCCACGGTATGAGTTCTGTATTATCTCAGTTATACGATGATGGCTTGATGGAAGCTGTAGCTGTAGAGCAGACATCCGTATTTGAGGCTGCTACACAGTTTGCCCGCGTAGAGGGAATTTTACCAGCTCCTGAAAGCAGCCATGCAATCCGTGTTGCCATCGATGAGGCATTAAAATGCAAGGAGACTGGTGAAGAAAAGACAATCGTATTTGGTCTTACTGGAACTGGATATTTTGACCTTCTCGCTTACCAAAAATATAACGATGGTATTATGGGTGATTATATTCCTACAGATGAGGACCTCGCTGTTGGATTTGCTGGTCTTCCAAAAGTTGAGAAATAGAATACTTAGTGATTGTAAGAACACGAAGTGTGGAGCAATCGGATTTTTAGCAAAAAATAATAAAAAAGTCATCGCAAGATTTTACTTGCGATGACTTTTTTTATGGCAGTACCTGCAATAACAGGCATATCTATCCAATAAATTTTGTTATTAAGCTACATACTTCTTTAATGTTTTGCGAACCGCTCCTGGTCCTGCCATTAACTCTTTAAAATATCCAATTACGGTATCTGCTAATCCACATTCATATAAATCAACACCAAAAACTGCCTTATTAGATAAAATTGGAGTAAGTTTTTGCTCATCAACTTCCTCTCCCAATTTCATTCCCTCTAAATACTGCTGCATTGTAGAAAGTAATGGGTCAGAACTGCATGAAAAAGCATTTCCCTCATCATCAACTGCGATAAGATAACGCAGCCAACCAGCTAATACAAGTGGAATTAATTTCAACTCGCTTACTTCATGATCATTTGAGGCAATATAAGCCTTAATTGTCTCTCCAAAACGAATCGCTAATTTTTGTGATGTATCTGTCGCAATACGCTGTGGTGTGTCAGGCATAAATACATTTGGAAGTCTTACCTCAAGCACTTCTTTTAAGAACTGCTCTGGCTCAATAACTCCTGGGTCTACTACAAATGGCATCCCCTCATTATATCCCATTTTCGTAATAAATGTAGAGAGTTCTTTATCTTCCATCTCTTTAGCAATTGACTCATATCCTAAAAGACATCCATAGATTGCAAGGCAAGTGTGAAGCGGATTTAAGCAAGTACATACTTTCATCTTTTCCACCTTATTTACAGTATCCCTATCTGTAATAATCACACCCACTTCTTCAAGAGCTGGTCTTCCATTTGGGAATTTATCCTCAATAACTAAATATTGTGGCTTCTCTGCATTTACAAACGCCGCTGTAAATGTATTTTTTGTTGTAATAAATGGACTGATTCCCTCTAAACCATCTTCTAATAGTTTTTCTTCTACCATTTTATTTGGGCGAGGTGTAATTTTATCAATCATACTCCAAGGAAATGCGATATCATTTTTTAGATAATCATATTCTTCCTGCGTAATTTTTCCGTTATCTAACCATGCCTTCGCAATCTCCATTACTGCCATCTGTAGCTTTTCTCCATTGTGAGAACAGTTATCCATAGAAACGAGAGAGAGTGGTAAACCACACGCAGCCTTTCTCTCAAGACACATAGCTGCAAGCTGTGCCATAAATGACTTACAATTTTTAGGACCATTTTCCATATCTTCTCTTACTGCTGGAACAATTTCTTGTTTCGCATTGCGAAGAGAATATCCTTTTTCTGTAATAGTAAAGGAAACCATCTGTAAACTCGGCTTTTTAAATATTTCCGCGATTTTTTCGCTGTCGTAAAGCATTGTCAAACTCTGTGCTAAAGAGCCAATCACTTCTTTTTCTATACTGCCATCTACATTCAAAGTAACAGCAACTGTCAAATTATCATAAGGGCGGAAACATTTTGTAACGATTTCATCGTCATATCCCTCACAGCATACAATTCCTGTATCCATTTTGCCCATCTCAATTAAGCGTTGGCATAATGTGCCTGAAAAGATACGAAAAATATTTCCAGAACCAAAATGCATCCACTGTGGAGATTCTTTCGTATTTTCTACGATTTTTTCTACATCATACTGTGGAAGATGATAGCCCTTCCAAGCCTCTTTATTTTGTATAGATTTTAAAGATAATTCCATTTTCATTTCCTTCTTTCTATCTATTCTCCAACTTCTCCATCTAATTTATTAAGCATATCCCAACAGCCCCATAGATACATAATTCCAAGAGCTCTGTCATAAAGTCCATATCCCGGTCTGCATTGTTCACCCCAGATATGTCTTCCGTGGTCTGGACGAGCATATCCTGTATATCCACAGTCATGATATGCCTTCATAATTTCCAAAATTCCGACATCCCCATCGCAGTCACGGTGAGAAGCCTCAGTGAAATCTCCATTCTCAAAATGCTTTACATTGCGAATATGGGCAAAGGCAATTCTGTCACAATAAGTGCGAATAATATCTGGCACATTATTATTTGGATTTGCACCAAGAGAACCAGAGCAAAGACAAAGACAGTTATACTCATCATCCACCATATTTAAAAACTTTCCGATGGATTCTTTATCACATAATAAACGAGGAATTCCAAAAATATCCCATGGTGGGTCATCTTGGTGGATTGCCATTTTAATTCCTGTCTCATGGCAAGTTGGCATAATTGCTTCAAGAAAATATTTTAAATTTTCCCAAAGTTTTTCTTTTGTCACTGGTCGATACGCCTCAAAGAGCTCATCTAATTTTGCCATACGCTCTGGCTCCCATCCTGGGAATGTCATGCCGTGAAGATTATTTAAGATATATTCTGCCATCTCTTTATAATCTTCATGAATTTTAGATTTCTCATAAAATAATGCTGTGGAGCCGTCCTCTAACGGATGAAATAAATCTGTTCTTGTCCAGTCAAAAATCGGCATGAAATTATAAGTAACAACTTTTACCCCAAACTTTGCCAAGTTTCTCAAAGTTTGTTTATAATTCTCAATATATTTATCACGAGTTGGAAGTCCAATCTTAATATCATCATGAACATTTACACTCTCAACAACATCCATATTAAATCCTGCACCCTCGATTTGGCGACGCATTTCTTCAATTTCTTCTACTTCCCAAACTTCACCTGCTGGCTTTTGATGTAAGGCCCAGACAAGACCTGTCACGCCTGGAATCTGTTTAATCTGCTCTTGTGTGATACTATCATTTCCCTCGCCGTACCAACGAAATGTCATCTTCATAAAGTTTCCTCCTTATCTATAATCTATACATCAAAGCGGAAAAATTTATTTGTATTATTATAACAAATGTCTTCCACGATTTTCTTTAACTGCTTCTCGTCGCATGGATACTGACCTTCCTCAACCCACTCTCCAATTAACTCACATAAAATACGTCTAAAATATTCATGTCTTGTATAACTTAAGAAGGAGCGAGAATCTGTCAACATTCCTACAAATTGACCTAATACTCCATTTGCAGCTAAATCACAAATCTGAGCTCTCATTCCAAGACGATTATCATTAAACCACCATGCACTTCCAAGCTGCATTTTTCCAGCTACACCGCCATCTTGGAAACAAGCCATAATCGTAGCAATAGCTGTATTATCAAGTGGACTGAGTGAATAGAAAATCATCTTAGGGAGTCCCTCATTTTCTAAAAACGCATTTAATAAAGGTGCAAGATTCTCTACGCCAGACTGACTATTTACTGCATCAAATCCTGTGTCTGCGCCGAGCTTTTTATACTGTGGTTTATTACAGTTTCTAAGACATCCAAAATGAATTTGCATAACCCAATTTTTCTCTGTGTATTTTTTCGCACATGCAATTGTCACTACTGTCTTATATGCATCTACGAGAGATTTCCCAACTTTTTCTCCCTTTCTTGCAAGCATGAATGCCTCATTTGCAATATCCATATTTGGCTCTTCAAACATACAATAATCTAAACCGTGGTCTGCACAAAGACAGCCATGCTCGTCAAAATAGTCGATACGCTGGCATAATGCTTCGATGACATCTTCTACACAATTAAATTTCTTTCCCATAGTATCTTCGAACTTAGCCATATAGTCACAAAACTCTGGTTTTTCAATATTGATTGCCTTATCTGGACGAAAAGCTGGTAAAACTTTTATCTGCATTGACTCGTCTTTTGCAATAACCTCATGCCAATATAAATCGTCAATTGGGTCATCTGTTGTGCAGATTGCCTTTACATCAAATTTTTCCATAAGCTGACGAGCAGAATAATTTTTTAATACCTCGTTGCATTTATCATAAATTTCATCTGCATTTTCTTCTGTCAAAGGCTCTGTCACACCAAAACCTCTCTGAAGTTCTAAATGACTCCAGTGATAAATTGGATTTCCCATAATCTGAGGCATTGTTTTTGCAAATGCTCGAAACTTCTCGCGGTCAGAAGCATCTCCTGTAATTGCTTCTTCTGGCATACCAGCCGCACGCATCAAACGCCATTTATAGTGGTCTCCTCCAAGCCAAACTTGGGAGATATTGTCAAATTTTCTATCTTCTGCAATCTCTCTTGGATTAATATGACAATGATAATCAATAATCGGCATTTTCTCTGCATACTCATGATATAATTTTTTTGCTGTTTCAGTTGACAATAAAAAATCCTGATCCATAAATTCTCTCATTTTTTTCTCCTTTCTTATATTAAGCCTGCTAAAGTTGGAAGTCCCATACTAATGAATGGAACATAAGTTACAAGTAAAAGTCCTATCAAAATGGCCAGATAATACCATATCATATAAGGAATCGTTTTTGATAATGATGTTCCTCCTACCTTAATTGCGACAAATAATGTATTTCCAACTGGTGGTGTAATATTTCCAATACAGAGGTTGTACACGAGAATTAATCCAAAATGTACTGGATGCATTCCAAAAGTTTTTACAATTGGTAAGAATAATGGTGTAAAAATTAAGATGGCTGGTGTTACGTCCATGAATGTTCCTGCTACAAGTAAAATAACATTCATAATAAGTAAAATTAAAATTGAATTATTTGTAATTCCAAGAAGAGCAGCTGAGACAGCCTGAGGAATTTGCGTAAATGCCATAACCCATCCAAGAATATTTGATACACCAATCAAAAATACAACCATTCCACTCATTTTTGCACTATCTACTACAATTTTCCAAAAAGATTTCCATGTAATATTTTTATATAAAACACCTAAAATTAAGGCATATACAACTGCAATAGCAGAACCTTCTGTCGCAGTGAAAATTCCACCTACAATTCCTCCTATGACAACTATAATTAAGGAGAGAGCTGGAAGTGCATTTACTGTTGCTTTTGCGAGATTTTTCCAGTCAAACTTTCCTGGTGTTCCCTTATATCCTTTGCGCATTGCAATAATAACTCCAACAACAATACAACATAATGCCCATAAAATTCCTGGAACATATCCTCCTAAGAATAATGCTGCCACAGAAGTTCCCCCAGAGGCGAGAGAATACGTAATTAACGCATTTGACGGAGGAATTAAAAGTCCTGACGGTGCAGATGCTCCATTTGTAGCTGCACAGAGTGCTTTGTCATATCCTTGTTCTTCCTCACCTTCTCTTACCATACTGCCCACTGCTGCAGCAGCTGCGGACGCTGAACCAGAAATTGCTCCAAACAACGCATTAGCACCAGCATTTGTCACAAGCAATGCACCTGGCATCTTTCCAAGAAGTGCCATAACAAAATCAACAAGTCTCTTTGCAATTCCACCTTGATTCATAATATTTCCCGCTAAAATAAAAAACGGAATTGCAGTTAAACTAAATTTACTCATACCGACGAATGTTCTCTGTGCCGCTGTAACAACAGATACATCTAATGGAACGGTCTGTAAGACAGCAACAAGAGAAGAGATACCGATAGAATAAGCAATTGGCACACCGAGTGCTAATAAAACCAATAATACAATCAAAATAATAAATAAAGATTGAATCGCCATTATGCCACCTCCTCTTTTGTATTTCCCTGCACAATATCTATTATATTAAGAATTGTGTAAATCATATTTAAAACTCCACAAAGTGGAAGAACAATATAGAAAATACCAATTGGCACACCGAGAGAAGAAGTCATCTGTCCCATCGCTAAATTTGCAATTTGTACTCCGCCATATACCAAAATAATAGCCGAGAATAAAAATGCAATGATTTCTCCAAGACAATTTAATACTTTTTGTCCTTTCTCGCTTAAGTATTCTACTAGAATCGGAATATTCATATGTCCACGTTCACTCGTGACAACAGAAGCACCAAGTAAACTCATCCACGCAAATAAATAGGATACTAATTCTTCCGACCAAGTAGATGGACTCTTTAAAATATATCGAGTAATTACTTGCCAGCATGTTAAGATAACCATAGTCAAAAAGCTAACTCCCGCAAGACCATTTAAAAGAGAATTTAAAATATTTCTAAGTGCTTTCATTCTATCCCTCCCTACTCAGCAGCCGAAGGATATTCGGCATTATATTGTTCTATTTTTTCATAAATTGGTCTTAAATCTGGATACTGATTCAACAATTTTTCATGCATTGGTACACAAATTTCTTGAAATGGTTTTGTATCTGGATAGTAGAAATTTACACCTTGCTCGTTCTTTGCTTTATCTTTTGCCTTTTCTACTGCTTTCACCCATTCCTCGCGCTCTACTTTATTTACAAGCTCAAAACCTTCTTCGAAAATTGCTCTATCTTCCTCTGACATTTCATCTAAAAATGCACAATTTCCAATTAAAATATCTGGAATCATCTGATGCATATCATAAGAATAATGCTTGCATACATCTCCATGTCCGTTAGAGGTAAGTGCCATTTCATTATTCTCCGCTCCATCAATAACCTTCGATTGCAATGCCGTATACACCTCGCCAAATCCCATCGGAGTAGCTGAACCACCGAGTAAACGCATCATTTCCACGTTCGTCGGAGACTGTTGTACACGAATTTTTAATCCTTTTAAATCAGCCACCGATTCAATTGGCTTAGAAACGGTATAGAAATTTCTTGTTCCTGCGTCAATCCATGTCACCGCCTCAAATCCAGCTTTTTTTGTAGATTCAAAGATAGGACCAATTACATTTTCATCTTCCATCGCTGCATGATATGCCTCTGTCGATGCAAATAGATACGGAAGATTAAACAAAGTGTAGTTATCTGAGAATGTCTCTAATATAGAGTTACTAGCTACACAAAAATCAATCGCTCCTGTCTGCGTCAATTGAACCATATCCGTTTGGGAGCCTAAAAGCTCACTTGGATATACTTCGACATCATATTTGTCCCCTAATTTGCTGTCAATAAATTCCTCGAATGCAGTAAGTGCAATATGAGTTGGATGATCCGTTGCTTGGTTATGTCCAATTCGGATTATCTGTTTATTAGTTTCACTATTTCCACCACATCCTGTTATCGCTATTGCCAACATTCCAATACTTAAAAATACTGCAAAAGCTTTGCGAAATCGCTTCATAGATTTCGTACCTCCTTCTTTATTTTTTATGAAATTCTGAAAATTTAATCTCTAGAGTATAAATTCTCTTCTAAATTTCATATGTGATGTACTTAATCTCAACATATTTTCCAGATTTATACATCATTTTTTTATCTAAAACATTACCGGCTCTGCTTTTGATATTTTAAGTATAACAATTCTCTCCTATTTATGCGTGGTAGTTTCTGCTTGAAATATGGTGAATCTTGCTGTATACTATACTGTATAAGAAACAAATAATTTACTTTTTAGTATTTTTTCACGATAAAAGAAAGGATTTTTTGTGTAAAATGTATAGAGAAAAATTTGATACAAGCCAAGTTATGCATGAGCGATATTATGAGTTTCATCACTATTATGATGAGATTCCCCCCGAAGTAGATTTTCATCAACATCCTTTTTATGAGATTTTTTTCTTTCTATCCGGAGATGTCAATTATATTATTGAGGGGCGTACTTATAAGCTCCGTCCTGGAGATATCCTTCTCACAAGCAATTCCGATATTCATCGACCGGAAATTCGTCTTGGTAAACCATATGAGCGTATTATCTTTTGGCTGGCAGACGATTTTTTTGATATGTTAAAAGATTTTTATGGAGAAGATTTCTCTTCCTGCTTTACCGACGCAGCCCAAAAAGACTATCGTCTCACTCGACCTGACGAACATTGCATCACACAACTTAGACAGTTATGTGAAAAAATGTCTAAAGCAAAAAAAAGCAAAGAACTTGGAAGCTCTGCACTTACCTCCGCCTATCTTATTGAATTTCTTGTACGTCTTAGCCGTTCTTATTATGACACCCCTGATTCTATTAAAAAAGATGTCACAGAAAATGATAAGATTAACCGTGTAGTACAATATATCAATGAAAATTTATCCGAGGACCTTTCTCTCGACCAGCTTGCAAATAATTTCTATATTAGTAAGTATTATTTGAGTAAACAATTCAAACAATTCACAGGATTATCCATTTATCAATACATTATGAAAAAACGCCTCATCATTTCTAGAAATTTACTTCGCTCTGGCTCGTCTGTGATGGATGCCTGTATGCAGTGTGGTTTCAATGATTACTCAAACTTTTTAAAAGCATTCAAGAGAGAGTTTGGAAGAAATCCAAGTACATATTATAAATAAACTGACAGACGTATTTTCTCAGACAGCCATAACATAAATAAAAGGATTGCCATAAAAAAGCTCCCCTCTTTTTTACAGCAATCCTTTTTCTTTTCAAATATCAAGTTCTATCGGCTCATCTAGATGCTCCGAGACGTATTTCCCATTCTTCTTTCTCTGCCTCACACATTCTGTCAGTAAATACTCAATTTGTCCATTGACAGATCGAAAATCATCTTCAGCCCATGCGGCAATGGCATTATATAGATTTTCAGATAACCTAAGCGGAATCTGTTTTTTCTTCCCAGCCATATCAGTATAAACTTCCTGCATTTACAATCGGTTTTGCATCTTGATTACCGCAAAGTACAACAAGCAGATTAGAAACCATTGCCGCTTTTCTTTCCTCATCTAGTTCCACAATCTCTTGTTCACTCAAGCGTTCTAATGCCATCTCAACCATTCCGACAGCTCCGTCCACAATTAGCTTTCTCGCATCAATAATAGCAGATGCCTGTTGTCTTTGAAGCATGACTGCGGCAATCTCAGGAGCATACGCTAAATATGTAATACGGGCCTCAATAATCTCAAGTCCAGCTTCCTTTACCTTTTCTTGAATCTCATCTCGAATTCTAGCAGCAACCACTTCACTAGAACCTCTTAAGCTGCCCTCATCTGCAATTCCATCTCCTGTCGTATCAATATTTGGTGCTGCATCGTATGGATAGAGACGAACAATATTGCGAAGGGCACTGTCACATTGCAAAGATAAATATTCTTTATAATTATCTACATTAAATACCGCCTTTGCCGTATCTGTCACTCTCCACATGACAGCAATACCAATCTCAATTGGATTTCCAAGACAATCATTAATCTTCTGACGATTATTATTCAAGGTCATAACCTTTAGAGAAATTTTCTTATTTGCCATCTCTGCATTCATCACATCTGCCTTTAGAGAAGATAAAGATTTTGTTGATACCACATCTCCACTCTGGTTTAGCTTCGTCTTAGCAGCAGGATTTATGCTTGTGCAAAAAGGATTTACAAAATAAAATCCCTCTTCTTTTAAAGTTCCGACATATTTTCCAAACAGAGTCAAAACTAATGCTTCCTGTGGTTTTATAACCTTAAGTCCGCAAAATGGAATCCACCCTATTGAGAGCCATATAATAGATACAATAAGAATAACCGGTGAGCCACCATCAGAAATTATAAAACTTCCCTTAACGCATCCCAAAATTGCCACTATATAAAATAATAAGAATACAAGCATAGCGGCCATACCATTTTTATTGTTGCGTAATACCTTTTCCTTCATAATAAACTCCTCCTATCTAAATAGTATGTCTTCTTTGTTGATATAATTATGATATCACTTTAATATCATAATGTCAATATAAATATTAAAAAAGAGGCGGCGAGCCTTACGCTCCCCGCTT
>JBJEOA010000003.1:0-20578 GCA_051880475.1 Lachnospiraceae bacterium
GTGAAAACTTTCAATTCTCAACAATGTGTATGTTTATACACATTTTGAGTAGCAGATTTGGAGATTATGTTAAAAGAAGGAAAAAAAAGAGAAACCGTTGGTGTTTTAGGTGCTGGAACTTGGGGAATTGCCCTTGCCCGTATGCTTCACGGAACGGGAAAAGAAGTGACGGTATGGTCTGCACTTTCACAAGAGATTGAGCAGTTAAAAAATACGAAGAAGCATCCAAAACTTCCAGATATGAAACTTCCAGAGGGAATTATTTATACTACTTCAATGGAAGAGGTATGTAAGGATAAGGATATTATAGTTTTTGCAGTGCCGTCTATTTTTGTGAGAAGCACAGCAAGAAATGCGAGAGAATATATTCGTGCGGGACAGATTATTGTGGATGTGGCTAAGGGAATAGAATCCGATACATTGATGACGCTTACAGAAGTAATTGCAGATGAGCTAAGAGATGAGACGATTCATCTTGTAGCACTCTCAGGTCCAACTCACGCAGAGGAGGTGGCGATAGATTTGCCTACAACAATTGTAGCCGCATGTGAGAATGAAAATATTGCAAAATATGTACAAAAATTTTTTACAAGTTCCTTTATGCGTGTATACACGAATGTAGATGTGAAGGGAATTGAGATTTGTGGAGCGTTTAAAAATATTATTGCATTAGCTACAGGAGTGTCTAGAGGACTTGGATATGGAGATAATGCGAAGGCGGCATTGATTACGAGAGGTGTTGCAGAGATTACAAGACTTGGTATGAAACTTGGATGTCCGATTGAGACATTTATTGGTCTTACGGGAGTCGGAGATTTAGTTGTAACTTGTACGAGCGAACATAGTAGAAATAATCGTGCTGGATTTTTAATTGGGCAGGGATATTCCCCTAAAGAGGCTGTAAAAAAAGTGGGAATGGTAGTAGAAGGGATAAATGCTTTGCCAGCTGCTGTGAAGTTGATTGAAAAATACGAAGTGGAAATGCCAATTGTCACAGCAGTAAATGAGGTGGTCAATAAGGGGGTAACTCCTGTGGATGCAGTGGATGAGTTGCTTAATAGAAAACAAAAAACAGAAGTAATATCTGACGAAGAACTTTGTTAGGGAGTTTTTCTAAATTTGATAGCATAAAGATAAGGGAAAAGAGTTCTATTTTCCCTTATTTTTATGCCATTTTATTATATATAAAAACTTAGTAATTTCTAATTTGTGATAGATATGTGAAATCTACAAATTGTTCACACAATAAACTTATTTTGCTATTAACATATAGAGTGCTATTACATGGAGACATTGTATTTTATTCATAGTCATCTGTGATTCATGGGAAAAGAAAGGAGGCTGTTTATGATTCAGGTAGAGAATTTAGTGAAAAATTATGGAAATCATAAAGCATTAAAAGGGATAAATTTTCATGTTGAAAACGGAAGCATTGTCGGTTTGCTCGGTGCAAATGGTGCTGGAAAGTCTACGACAATGAATATTTTAACCGGATATTTGTCCTATAACGAAGGCAGCGTAAAAATTGGAGGATATGATATTTTAAAAGAACCTATAAAGGCAAAAAAACAAATTGGGTATTTGCCAGAGATTCCGCCACTTTATATGGATATGACGGTGGATGAATATTTAAAATTTGCAGCGGAGATTAAGGGATTAAAAAAAGACGAATTAAAGCAAGCTGTAGATGCGGCAATTGAGGCGACTAAGATAGAAAAAGTAAGAGGAAGATTAATTAAAAATTTATCGAAAGGATATAAACAAAGAGTAGGGCTTGCACAGGCAATTCTTGGAAATCCACCGCTTCTTATTTTGGATGAGCCGACAGTTGGTCTAGATCCAAATCAGATTATTGAGATTCGAGAGTGGATTAAGAGTTTATCGAAAAATCACACAATTATTTTAAGTTCTCATATTTTGTCTGAGGTAAATGCAATTTGTGATTATGTTATTATTATAGATCAGGGAAAAGTGGTAGCTCAAGATACTCCTGAAAATTTGGCACAGCATTTTTCAGATCAATCTGTATTAAAATTACAGATTAAGGGGGAAAAAGATGCGATTGAGGAGACATTAAATGAGACAGATCTAATTAAAGAATTTACGATAAAACAATCGAAAGAAGAAGGAATTTATGATATTACAGCAAATGCCTCAACGACAAAAGATATCCGAGATGATTTGTTTTTTATTTTTGCATCAAAGAAACTGCCAGTTGTGAAGATGGAACATGAGAGTTTATCCTTAGAAGAAGTATTTTTAAAACTGACAAATGAGGAGTTATTAGAAGAGATAAAAGGCAATCAAGATGAGATAACAGATGAGAGTAAAAAAGAGAAATTTAAGATAAAAAATCCGTTTAAAAAGAAAGAAAAAAATATAAAAACACTTCAAGATAGTGAGTCTGGTGAAAATAAGATACAAGAAGAACAAGAACTAAAAAATGAGGAGGAACAGTCATGATTGCAATTTATAAAAAGGAAATAAAATCTTATTTCACTTCCATGATGGTATATATTTTCTTTGCACTATTTATTGCAGCGATAGGTATTTATTTTACTTATTATTGCTTAGCATATGGAGTGACAGATTTTTCTGGTTATGTACTAAATAGTATTACGATCTTATATTTGATTATTGTGCCGATTTTGACGATGCGGTTGATGGCAGAGGAAAAAAAGCAAAAGACGGACCAGTTACTTTTGACGTCACCGCTTAGAGTGACGGATATTATCCTTGGAAAGTATTTTGCCGTGCTTACCCTACTTCTTATTGCGATGGTTATTGCAGCTGGATACGGGATGTTTATTGGAATTTTTGGAAAAATATCCATTCCGAATTTATTGACTGGTATTTTGGGGTATTTTTTACTTGGGGCAGCGCTGATGGCAATAGGAATTTTTGTGTCTACAATTTCTGAAAATCAAGTGACTGCTGCTGTGATTTCTTTTGGAGTTGTACTTGCGATGTTTCTTCTTCCTAATGTTGCGTCTATGGCTCCAGGAAGGGCGAGATATACGATTATAATTGCGTTAATCGCTGCTGCTCTTATTTCATATTTCTTTTTTGAGGAGACAAAGAGTGCAAAGACGTCAATCATCGTGGCAGCTATTTTAGTTGCACTTATTGTGGCAGTCTGGTTTTTAAAACCGACTTTATATGATGATGGAGTGGCAAACATGATTAATTGGTTTTCTGTATTAGAGAGGTCTAATCATTTCTTTAGCGGAATTTTAAATATCTCTTCTATCTTTTATTTTATATCATTTATTGCAGTATTTTTATTACTCAGTGTACAGAGTATTCAAAAAAGAAGATGGAAATAGGGAGGTAAAAGGATGAATAAATTAAAATGGATGAAAGGAATGCAGACAGCCTCTATTACAGTTATTGTGATTATGGCATTCATTATAATCAATATATTCATTTCAAAAAAAGATATGACGTATGATGTGAGTCCAGATAAACTCTATACGATATCCGATCAGACAAAAAGTATTTTAAAGGAAAATAAAAAGGATATTACACTTTATTATTTAAATTCAAAAAATGGTGCAAATGATACGTATTTGCAGATTGTAAAACAGTACGCAAAGGCTTCTAAAAAGATAAAAATAGAGTATAGAGATTTGGAAAATTATCCAAATTTTGCAAAGGATTATATAGAAGATGGTGAGGAAGTTTCGGCAGATAGTATTATTGTTGTATGTGGAGATAAACATCGCTATATTTCATCAAATGATTATGTAAATTATTCTTATGATTCTTCGTATAATATGGTGCCAGAGTCCTTATCGTTAGAATCAAATCTTACAAGTGCGATTAATTATGTTATTTCAGAAAAAACAACAAAAGTATATGTTTTGAAAGGACATAAGGAGGCGGATACACCGTCTACTTTGACAGAAGGACTCCAAAATGATAATTATGAGATTGATGAGTTGAATTTAATTAATCAAGATGCGGTTCCAGATGACTGTAATATTCTTTGCATTAATGCACCTACTGTCGATTTATCAACAGAGGATGTAAAAAAGATTGAGACATATTTGAAGAAAGAAGAGGGAAAACTATATGTCATTTTAGACGCATTGCAGGATGATTTGCCTAATTTATTTAAGATGATGGAAAAGTATGGAGTCAAAGTAAATAAAGGTGTTGTTGCTGAGATGGATAGTCGCCAGTATATACAGCAGTATCCGACCTATTTACTTCCAATGGTAGAAAGTTCTGACATTACAGGAGATTTAGCTGGCAATGCGAATATTTTACTTCCAATTGCGAAGGGGCTTACGATAAAAGAAGATACAAAGGATTATACAGTGACTTCCTTGCTTACGACGAGTGATAAGGCGTTTTCTAAGGTTGACACAAGCAGCAATACGGTAGAAAAGGAAAAGGGAGATATCGATGGACCATTTTCTTTATCTGTGTTAGTATCGGATGATAATGGCGGAAAAATGATAGTGTTTGGATGTTCAAACGCCTTAGAGGCACAGATTGACCAGGCAGTATCAGGAAGCAATTCTAACTTAGTGCTAAATGGATTTAATTATTTGACAAAGCAAGAGAGTAAAATTTCTATTCGTGCAAAAGAAATTAGTGACGAGTATGCGATTGTTCCAGCTTTCTGGCAAAAAACGGTAATGATGTTTTCTATTTTTGTTATTCCAGTTTTCCTTCTCGTTGTAGGTGGATTTGTAGTGCTTAGAAGAAGAAACTTATAAAAATTCATGTTTTTTCTCTTATAATTTTATGGCGAAGAAAACATAGGCTTGCCTGTGGGAGTGGCAAGATGTATGTGGTCAGTAATTCGTAATAAAATTAAAAAGGGGAAAAGTTGGGAAAGGCGACGTGTTTTCAAGTTTTTCTGTTTGTGGTATGATAAGACAGTACAAAGGAAAAAAAGGGGTATATGTGTTTTAGCAATATACTAACTTGTCAAAAATGGGAAAAACGTGACAAGAGTTATGAAATCTCACCATATAGTCTTAAAGGGGAGTAAAGCTATATGGTGAGAGAAAAAGGGACAGAAAGATGGGGTGAAAGCATGATTCGTGGATTTTGTTGGGGTGTGATTTTTGCAGCGATTTTAGCATATTTTCTTCATGCGGATACGTTGTTAATTAATTTAGCACAACCGTATCTGCCACATATCGTATTGACAAGTACGTATTATTATTTGATATTTGGCGTAATCGGAATTTTATTTCGACTTTTTAAATAATAGGCAGATTTTTATATTAAAATATTAAAATAAAAAATCATCATTTTTTATGGAGAAAAACGATGAGATGAAGGATATGTAAGAGAAGTTAGAAAAAAGAACATAGAAAGTGTGAAAATGCTCTTTCTATGTTCTTTTTTTCTAGGAAAAATTTAATATTTAAAATTTAATATTTGTGTTAAGGAACGAAAAGTTTTTCTTAGTTAAATTTAAATCCTGCAAGCAAATCAGAAAGGCTAGTAGAAGCTTTTCCTGTCTCTTTATAATCAAATGTCTCAACAGCTTCTTTTGCAGCTTTTTCTTCTTCGATTGCTTTCATGCTAAGACTAATCTTATCGCCATCTGTCTTTAGAATTTTTACTTTCACTTTATCATTTACAGCGACTACTTCGGCTGGAGTTTTAATTCTTTTTTGGCAGATTTGAGATACATGAACAAGTCCGGTAAGTCCATCGCCGATATTGACAAAAGCACCGTATGGCATAATACTTTCTACGACACCTTCTACAACTGTGCCAGGAATAAGATTTGCGATTTTCTTTTTTTGCTCATCTGCTTTTTTAATTTCCTCGACAGCCCTAGAGGATAAAACAAGGCGTTTTTTCTCTTTATCCACTGTAATTACTTTTGCCTCGATATTCTTTTGAAGCCAATCATTTAAGTCTTCTACGTAGGAGAGAGAAAGTTGTGAGGCAGGAATAAATCCTCGAATTTCTTCTACATATACGATAACTCCCTTAGGAACGATGCCGGCAACTTTTAGAGGAAGAATAGTTTCTTCTTCTAGATAAGTTTGGAGCTTATCCCAAGCTTCTTGTTTTTTTGCCTCTTTTTTTGAGAGTAAAATATTTCCCTCACCGTCGTCCATAGATAAAACAGTAGCAGAAATTTCATCTCCAACCTTTACCTGCTCAAGTAGTGAAAAATTAGGGTCATCGCTAAAATTATCAGCTTTAATGATTCCCTGTGCGTAGTATTTTAAGTCTACAATTGCTCCGTCCACAGATACATCGATGATAGTTCCTTTGATGATATCTCCTTCCTCAATTTTTCTAAAAGAAGTATCAAGCTCTTTTTCGAATTGTTCCATTGTTTCCATGATAAATAATCCCCTTTCCTTTGTATATGTATTAAAAAAATATACATATATAGTATGATATTAGGCTCAAATACTTTTGAACTTTTTATTGTAATTATGAAATAAAGCATAAGCCCCACTGAATTGCTTATTTGAGCAATCAGCAATTGATATTAGTATACTATATCATAAATTTTAAACAAAGAAAAGCAGTGAAGAAAAAAATCTGCACTGCTTTTTTACGTATCCCTGCGAAGGCAGGGATGTAAATTTTATGTATAGAGTAAAAAATTAAATTTGATAAACTCTAGAGCATATCTCTTCCGATTGCGTCTGCTGTGAGAATTGCACTGTATACAGATTCAGCTGTAACAGGGAATGGCATATTGTGAAGAGTATCATCCTCAGCCACTGCGGCTTTTGCCACGGCCATAATTTCTTCTGGTTTAATCTCTGTGATGCCAAGTTGTCCTAATGTTACAGGAAGTCCTACTGCGATACAAAAGTCCATAACTTCATATAAATCTTCCAAAGCGTCCTCAAGTACAAGTTGTACGATAGTACCAAATGCAACTTTTTCACCGTGATACATATGGTGACATTGTGGAAGCACCGTGAGTCCATTGTGAATAGCGTGAGCACCTGCAAGTCCGCCTGATTCAAATCCCATACCACTTAAAAGAGTGTTTGCCTCGACAACTTTATCCACCGCTTTTGTCACGCAATTTTGATCCACAGCATATTTTGCCATTTCGCCTTCTTCAATCAATGTCTCATAGCAAAGTTTTGCTAAAGCGATAGCTGCGAGAGTTACCGTGCCACCTGCGCAAGAAGTTGCTCCAGATGCCTCACAAGCACGAGCCTCAAAATATGTAGCAAGTGCATCACCCATACCAGAAACCAATAATCTAGTAGGAGCTTTTGCAACTACTTCTGTGTCAACTAATACCAAATTAGGGTTTTTCTTTAAGAAGAAGTAGCGGTCAAAAACACCGTCCTCTGTATAGATAACAGAGAGTGCGCTGCAAGGTGCATCTGTAGAAGCGATTGTAGGAACAACAACTACAGGAATGCCAAAAAGTTCACCGACAGCTTTAATTGTGTCGTGAATTTTTCCGCCACCGATACCGATAATTACCTCAATTGCATTTTCTTTACAAATTTCAATGATACGGTTGATTTCTTTGTCACAGCATTCTCCGTTGAAAATCTCATAGGAGACGGTTGCGTCTGTCTGTGCGAAACTTGCGTCAACAGTAGGTTGATTTCTCTTTAATCCGCTTGCACTTACAACACAAAGTGCTTTCTTACCTAAACCTGCCGCATAAGTTCCAAGTTCCTTCATAACCCCACTGCCCTGAACGTATTTACCAGGAGCGATAATTACTTGTGCCATACCCATTTACCTGCTACTAAAAACATATACGATATCCTATATGCCAGATGATTTGAAGTAAAATAATCGTCTAATTTTACTACTTCATCCAAGTAGCTTCTCCTTTCTTAAATTTTATAAATTTTCTTGAATTAACAAGAAAAAATAGAGTTTTATATGTTATAATTTTATCATATTTTGGCTATATTATCAATTAAAAAGTGAAAGTAAGATTTTAGTTTATCTTGGTAATTAAGAAAATATGCCTATTAATTTATTGGATTAAAATTATTTTAATGGTTGACAAGATAGTTTCTTTTGTAGTATTCTAGGTGCATGGTAATCATATGACTGACGGAACAAGTGGAGCTAACCACGTGGAGTATGATTGAAAGCCAAGCCGACCGTCTGGGCGAGAAAAAGTCCAGATTGTCGGCTTTTTCTTTTTGCCATGAAAGTCCGTACAAAATCTGCGAAGCAGTGCAGTCGGATTTTCAATTATGGCTGTCTGCAAAGGCAGGCATATAAGCTTTATCAAAGAGGAGTTTTTGTCATGTTATTAGGAAGAATTCATTCTATTGAATCAATGGGATTAGTGGATGGACCAGGAATACGGACGGTAGTTTTCTTGCAGGAATGTCATCTAAGATGCAAATACTGTCATAATCCAGATACTTGGATGCGAGAGGGAGAATCGGTTCAAAGACTGACGCCGGAAGAATTAGTAAAAAAGCTAATTCGTTTTAAGCCATATTACGGAAAAGACGGAGGAGTTACATTCTCAGGAGGAGAGCCACTCTTACAAAAGGAGTTTTTAATAGAAACATTAAAGCTTTGTAGGAAGGCAGGAATTCATACCTGTCTTGATACAGCGGGATATGGAGTTGGCGGTTATGAAGAAATACTGCGCTATACAGACTTGGTGCTTTTTGATGTGAAGCATTATTTGGAGGAAGGATATTTGAAAGTGACAGGTCGCAAGATAGATGAGTCTCTCAAATTTTTGGATGTGATGCAAAGATTGGGAACGCCAATCTGGATACGTCATGTTGTGACTCCAAATCTCACAGATGGAACAGAGCATTTGGAAGGGTTAAGAGAGTATGTAAAAACATTAAAGAATGTACAAAAAGTGGAATTATTACCGTATCATGTGATGGGAGAATCTAAGTATGAGGCACTTGGAATTTCGTATCCGCTAAAAGGAACAAAACCTATGGAAATGGAAAAAATTTTGAAATGGCAAGAACAAATGAATCAAGATATTATGGAAAAAGAAGGGAGAAAATAGCATGAGTATCGATGTAAATTGTACTGCTTGGAAAGGCTTTCACACAGGAGAGTGGAGACATTTAGTAAATGTTAGAAATTTTATTCAGAAAAATTATACTCCATATGAGGGAAATGAAGAGTTTTTAAAAGGTACGACAGTGCGTACCGATAAAGTATGGGAAAAGGCACATGAATTAATTGTTGAGGAAATTAAAAAGGGAATTATTGATGTAGAGACAAATGCAGTTTCTGGAATTAATAATTTTGCCCCAGGATATATAGATAAAGAAAATGAAGTAATTGTGGGATTTCAGACAGATGCTCCTCTAAAACGAATTGTAAATTTATATGGAGGAATGAGAACAGCAGTATCTGCCTTAAAGGAATATGGATATGAATTAAATCCTGAAATTGAAAAGCATTTTCGCCTTTACAGAAAAACACATAATGACGGAGTGTTTGATGCGTATCCTAAGAGAACAAGATTGGCCAGAAGTGCTGGACTTTTAACAGGTCTTCCAGATGCTTACGGAAGAGGAAGAATTGTCGGAGATTATCGCCGTGTGCCACTATATGGTACGGATTTCTTGATTGAAGAAAAGCAAAAAGATTTGGAAATGTTAGACGGAGCGATGACAGAGGAGAGAATTAGACTTCGCGAGGAAGTACAAATGCAAATCCGTGCTTTAAAAGAAATGGCAGAGATGGCGGCTGGATATGGATGTGATATCACTGTTCCAGCGGAAAATGCAAAGCAGGCAGTTCAAAATTTATATATGGCATATTTGGCTGGAATTAAAGAAAATAATGGAGCGGCAACATCACTTGGACGTACTGCGACATTTCTTGATATCTATATTCAAAGAGATATTGAGAATGGGATTTTAGATGAGCAGGGGGCACAGGAATTAATTGACCAGTTCATTATTAAACTTCGTATGGTGCGTCATTTGCGTACACCAGAGTATAATGAATTATTTGGCGGAGATCCAACTTGGGTGACAGAGTCACTTGGAGGTATGGGAGTAGACGGAAGAACACTTGTAACAAAAAATACATTCCGTTACCTTCATACATTGACAAACCTTGGAACTGCACCAGAGCCAAACTTGACTGTTTTGTGGAGTCAAAATCTTCCAGAAGGATTTAAAAATTATTGTGCGAAGATGAGTATTGATACAGATTCTATTCAGTACGAAAATGACGATTTAATGCGTCCACTCTACGGAGACGATTATTGTATTGCTTGTTGTGTATCTGCCATGAGCGTAGGAAAGCAGATGCAGTTTTTTGGAGCAAGAGCAAACTTGGCAAAGAGTCTTCTCTACGCAATCAACGGTGGTGTGGATGAGAAAAAGGGACTTAAGGTTGTTCCAGAAATCGTAAGAGATGAGGATGAAGTGCTTGATTATCCCAAAGTGCTTGCAAATTATAAAAAGGTACTTGCCTATGTGGCAGAGCTTTATGTAGATACAATTAATATTATTCACTATATGCATGATAAATACGCATATGAAGCGAGCCAGATGGCATTACATGATACGTTAGTAGAAAGACTTGCGGCATTTGGTGTCGCGGGACTCTCTATTGCAGCCGATTCTCTTTCTGCAATTAAGTTTGCGAAAGTAAAACCAATTCGAAATGAGGAGGGAATTGCGGTAGACTTTGAAGTGGAAGGAGATTTTCCAAAATACGGAAATGACGATGAGAGAGTGGATGATATTGCGATGGAAATTGTTTCTTATTTCTCAGCAGAATTAAAGAAACATGATATGTATCGAAATGCTATTCATACCTTATCTGCACTTACAATTACGAGCAATGTAATGTATGGAAAGAAGACTGGTTCTACTCCAGATGGAAGAAAAGCGGGAGAGCCATTTGCACCGGGAGCAAATCCAATGCACGGTCGTGATAAAAATGGAGCGCTTGCCTCATTAAACTCCGTAGCGAAGATTCCATACCGAGCAGTATGTCAAGACGGTGTTTCTAATACATTTTCTATCGTACCAGGAGCACTTGGAAAGAGCGAAGAAGAGAGAAGAAATAATCTAGTTTCTATCTTAGATGGCTATTTTGTGCAGGGAGCTCATCATTTAAATGTAAATGTAATGAATCGAGAAATTTTATTGGATGCAGTAGAACATCCAGAGAAATATCCAACTCTTACAATTAGAGTATCTGGATATGCGGTAAACTTTAACCGTTTAAGCAAGGAGCAGCAGCTAGAGGTTATTAAGAGAACTTTCCATGAGAGTATGTAAATTATATATCTGTACATACAAATATATTGATATATATATCTGCTTGAGGGGAACTTTATAATAAATAGAGAGGGCATATTGTGCGAACAAAAGTATTTTGGAAGTGCAGTATGTCCTTTCTGTTTTCTCTTTTATTTTACCTTGTAAATAAAAAAAATACACGATATAATGGAAGAAAATAGAAAGAATGGGGGTAAGAGTATGGCGGTAAAAGAAAATATTTCATTTTTGTCAAGTGATGGAAAAACAAAAATTCATGCTGTGCGATGGATTCCAGATTCGGGAAAATATATAGCAATATTTCAGATTGTGCATGGAATGGTGGAATTTATAGAGAGATATTCTGATTTTGCAAAGTATTTGACGGAGCAGGGATTTTTAGTTATAGGTCACGATCATTTAGGACATGGTGCATCTGTCGCGACAAAGGAAGACTGGGGATATATTGCCAAGGAACATGGCAGTAATTGTATGGTTAAAGATATACATACACTTCGAGTTATGACACAAAGAGAAAATCCTAGGCTTCCATACTTTATATTAGGACATAGCATGGGCTCGTATTTGCTTCGAAAATATATAACAAAATACGGCAGGCATTTAACAGGAGCGATTATTATGGGAACAGGCTCTGTGCCAGATTATGTATGTAATATTGGAATGAAATTTTTAAAAATAGTTGCCAAATTTTTTGGATGGCATTATCGAAATGCTTTCGTAGAAAAACTTTTCTTTTTTGGTCCATTTACAAAGTTTGATATGGATGGAAGTAATCCACAAAATAGTTGGTTGACGAGAGATGTTGAGATGGTAGAAAAATACTATGCTGATGAGAGATGTACTTTTAAATTCACATTAAACGGGTACTATAATCTTTTACAGACTATTTACTATGATAATCAGAGAGAAAAAATGGAGAAAATCCCCAAAAATCTGTCGATTCTTCTTTTGTCCGGAGATAGAGATCCAGTAGGAGATTTTGGAAAAGGTGTGAGAACTGTGGAGCGGCAGTTAAGAGAAGTGGGAATAAAAGATTTAAGCTGTAAGCTTTATGAAGAAAATCGCCATGAAATTCTCAATGAGCTAGAGAGGGAGAGGGTATATGAGTACATTGTAAAATGGTGTGAGGCAAGGATATAGTGTAATCATTGAAAGGAGAAAAAACTGCCTAGTTGCATACGATATAAAAATATGTTAGAATTTAAAAGTTACGATAATATTTGATAAAAATAAAGTAAAAATATAGAGGTGAACAAAATGGCAGAATTAAAATTAGGAATGAAGGCGGAAAAGTCAGAAGTGGTGACAGAAAATAATACAGCAGCTACAGTTGGAAGTGGTTCTTTGCCTGTCTATGCGACTCCAGCTATGATTGCTCTTATTGAGCAGACAGCAGTGAAATTATTGGATGGACAGCTAGACGAGGGGCTTACTACTGTTGGCACAAAGCTTGATATTGCTCATACAAGTGCAACTCCAATCGGACTTTGTGCAACTTGTGTCTGTGAACTTGTCGAAATCGACAGAAAAAGACTTGTCTTTGATGTAAAAGTAAGTGATGATTGTGGATTAATTGGTAAAGGGATTCACGAGCGTTTTATTGTAAAGTCAGAACCATTTGTAGAAAAAGCAAATGCAAAACGCACGCAGGCATAAGGAAGAAAAAGTGGAAGAAAAAATTCGATTAAATAAATTTTTAAGTGAAGCTGGGATATGTTCTAGGCGAAAAGCGGACGAGTATATTGAAGCTGGAAAAGTGACGGTAGACGGTGAAGTTGCCCAGATGGGAATGAAAGTTTCCAAAAATCAAAAGATTGAGATTGAGGGAGTGACAGCAAAAAAAGAGGAGGAGTTTATTCTCCTTGCATTTAATAAGCCAAAGGGAGTCGTCTGTACTTCCTCAAAGAAGGATAAGGATAATATTATTGATTTTATTCATTATCCAAAGAGAATATTTCCAGTCGGAAGATTAGACAAGGATTCAGAAGGATTATTACTCCTTACAAATGACGGTGAGTTTATGAATCATATTCTAAAGGCGAGACATTTTCACGAGAAGGAATATGTCGTGCGAGTAGACCGTGAAATCACACCCCATTTTATAAAGAGAATGAGCCAGGGTGTTCCGATTTTAGATACAGTAACGAGAGAATGTAAAGTTTGGAAGAGCGGAAAACAGGAATTTCATATCGTGCTGACACAGGGACTAAACCGTCAGATTCGACGAATGTGTGAGGCGGTGGGATATCAAGTGCGAGACTTGAAGAGAATTCGCATTATGAATTACCGCATGGAAAATTTAAAATTGGGACAGTATAAAAAGATTAGCAAAAGAGAAGCAAAGCAATTTTTTGATTACCAATAAGAAAGGAAACACCCTTTTTAGATATGAGGATAGGAATGTGAAGAATTATGATATGATGATGGAGGCAAAAAATGAATGAGAAAATCAGGCAGATGAGAGAGTGGATTGAGACTCTAAATGAAGCGGGAAAGGCTTATTATCAAGAAGATAGAGAGATTATGTCAAATTTAGAGTATGATGCTCTTTACGATAAGCTAAAAGCTCTAGAAGAAGAGACGGGTATCGTTTTATCAAATAGTCCAACGATTCATGTCGGTTATGAGGTGCTTGGCGAGCTTGAAAAAGAAACTCATGAATTTCCAATGTTATCTCTCGATAAGACGAAAGACCGTGTTGCACTCTCTGAGTGGCTTGGAGAGAAGGAGGGTATTCTCTCTTGGAAATTAGATGGACTTACGGTTGTTCTTATCTACAAAGATGGACAGCTAAAAAAGGCTGTCACAAGAGGAAACGGAGAGATTGGTGAAGTCATTACAAATAATGCGAGAGTATTTCAAAATATTCCTGAGAAAATTCCGTTTACCGGAGAACTCGTATTAAGAGGTGAGGCGATAATTACCTACTCGGACTTTGAGAAAATTAATGCAGAAATTGGGGATGTAAAAGCAAAATATAAAAATCCAAGAAATTTATGCAGTGGCTCTGTAAGACAATTAAATAATGAGATTACAGCAAATCGAAGAGTAAGATTTTATGCATTTGCACTTGTGAAAGCACAAGGAAGAGAGGAAATAGCGACAGTTTCTCAGTGCTTTGCGTGGATGAGAGAGCTTGGATTTGATGTCGTGGAGTACAAAGAAGTAACGGCAGGGACAATTTTAGAGACGGTAGCGGAGTTTGAACAAAAAATTCCCAATAATGATATTCCGTCTGACGGTCTTGTTCTTATTTATAATGATATCGCGTATGGAAATAGTCTCGGAAGGACCGCGAAATTTCCAAGAAATTCCATCGCCTTTAAATGGAGAGATGAAGTTGCAAAATCCCATTTGCTAGAGGTCGAGTGGAGTCCATCAAGAACAGGGTTGATTAATCCAGTGGCGATTTTTGAGCCTGTAGAGCTTGAGGGGACGAGTGTCAGTCGTGCAAGTCTCCATAATATCAGCATTTTGAGACAATTAAAGCTTGGAATTGGAGATGAGATTTCTATCTTTAAGGCTAATATGATTATTCCGCAGGTAGCAGAAAATTTTACTCAGAGTGATAATCTAGAAATTCCAGCACATTGTCCAGCCTGTGGTGGTGAGACAATCGTGAAAGAGACGAATGATGTGCAAGTTTTATACTGTGGCAATCCTCTTTGCAGTGCCAAAAAGAGAAAGCTTTTTGCACATTATGTAGGGCGAAATGCTATGAATATCGATGGGCTTTCACAAGCCACTATCGACAAAATGATAGAAAAAGAATTTTTAACAGAGCTTAGCGATTTGTACACACTTTCTCAGTGGAAGGAACAGATAATAGAGATGGAGGGATTTGGCAAAAAATCCTATGAAAATTTAATCAATTCTATTGAGAAATCAAGACATACAACGCTTCCAAGATTCCTATTTGCCTTAGGTATTTTAAACGTAGGATTATCGAATGCAAAGCTAATCTGCAAGGCGTTTTCCTACGATTTAGAGAAGATTAGAAAAGCAGAGGTTGAAGATTTTGTGAAAATCGATGGAATCGGGGAGGTCATTGCGAAGAGTATCGTTGACTACTTTGCAAATGAGCATAATGAGAGACTGGTGGACGAGCTTTTATCTTGGATTAGCTTTGAGCAAGTCGAGATAGAGGAGGGAGAGGAGCTAAAACTTGCGAATCAAACCTTTGTTATCACGGGCACCGTCAATCATTTTAAAAATAGAAATGAATTAAAAGAAAAAATAGAGAGTCTTGGCGCAAAAGTGACAGGCTCTGTGACAAAGAAAACAACATATTTAATTAATAATGATAAAGAATCCTCATCTTCAAAAAATAAAAAAGCAAAAGAGCTTGGAATTTCGATTATATCCGAGGAGGATTTTTTAGAAATGATAGGAGCAGCAGAGTAAAAATGTTGCTCTGCTATTGAATAAATACAAATTAAAAAGGAGAGATTAAGATGCCGATTAGAATTGATAGCGATTTACCTGCAAAAAAAATATTAGAGGACGAAAATATTTTCGTAATGGATATGAACCGTGCGATGTCGCAGGACATTCGTCCACTGAAAATTATCATCTTAAATCTAATGCCTGTAAAACAAGATACAGAATTACATTTACTTAGAAGCTTGTCGAACACTCCGCTTCAGGTCGATGTGACATTTTTAAAGACAAAAATGCACGAATCTAAAAATACACCTGCTTCTCATATGGAAGCATTTTATGTGACTTTTGATGAAATTAAGAGTCATCATTTTGACGGAATGATTATTACAGGAGCTCCGGTGGAGGATTTAGCTTTCGAGGAGGTTGACTACTGGGAGGAAGTTTCCACTGTGATGGAATGGTCAAAGACTCATGTAACTTCTACTTTCCATATTTGTTGGGCCGCTCAGGCAGGACTCTATTATCACTATGGAATTCAAAAATATCATCTTGGAAAGAAACTTTTTGGAGTGTACGAGCATAAGGCAATTCACAGAAGAACACCTCTTATTCGAGGATTTGACGATGTGTTTTTAGCACCACATTCTAGATACACTGGATTTAGAAGAGAGGATGTACAAGCGATAGAGGATTTGACAATTTTAGCAGACTCCAAGGAGGCAGGTCCATTTATTATTATGAATAAAACTGGAACACAGATTTTTATCAGTGGACATCCTGAGTATGATTTTATGACATTAGACAAAGAGTATAAGAGAGATTTGGCAAAGGGAATTGATATCCAAATTCCAGTTAACTATTATCCAGATGATAACCCAGATAATAAGCCTTGGCGTTCTTGGAGATGCCATGCGAATACATTATATACCAACTGGCTTAATTACTATGTATATCAGGTAACTCCTTATGTGCTTGATTAAAGGATGAGAATATTATGATAAAATATGCCCCCTGCTAAGTAACAAGTTTTATTATTTTGCTTATTACTTAACAGGGGGCATTTTAAGAAACAAACTATTTATTGATATTAATTAAAAACCAAATAGACTAGTAATACCATCGAAAATACTACCGCAAAAATTCGAGACACCACTTACAACAGTATCTACTATATTCGTAACACCAGACATAACTGTTTTGGCAACTTTGACCGCTCCATCTCGTATCTTTTGTGCCCCTTTCACAATAGTCTCTCCGACTTTTGAACCAGCCATGTACCCAATTGTTCCGCCCACAAATCCACCGATTGCCGTTCCAACAGGTCCAAAAACTGTTCCAACAGCAGCTCCAATAGAGGCTCCTTTTCCCATTGTAACCAATCCAGCTGTAGTAGCTACAGTTGTCTGTTCTATCTTTTCAATACCTTCTTTGACAGATAATTCACCAGTCATCATTTTTCCTACAACTTTCACATCTTCTATAGCAACATGAGCTATATTGGCAAGGGTTCCAGCTGGAGTCCCTTTTGGAATGGCGGTTATTACCCCTTTTTCAACGCCAACTTTTAAGGCACCTGAAGCCGCAGCTTTTATGCCAAAATCTGCACCGCTTGTTATAGCTGTCTCTACTACCTCCTCGGATTCTATTTCTTCTCCATTCCATAGTTTTTGTGCAACATCAAAGCCAACGCCAATTGCCGCTCCTTGAAGGGCAGCATGTCCAGCTTGCTTACCAATCCCAACTGCAAGATCTTTAGTAGCATATTCATTCCAGTTTAATCCACTCCAATTTCCGCTTTGAGCTTCATCTCGCATCCGCTCAGCTCTAGATTTTGTAAGAGGGTTGCTTTTAGTTCCATCTGGGGCCTCAATCACAGTTGTAGATTTTTTCTTTATGACAGGATATGTCTATCTCGTTCCTTTTCTCGCTATTTCCCCAATTCTTATATTTTCTAATAGTTTTTCTACCATTTTTAAATCCTTTTGTCTTTTTGGAATTATTTGGGGACGTCTCAATTTCATTTATTTTTTACTAAATAAAAGTAGCACTGCTATTAATAGTAATGCTCCAATATATAACTGGATATTATTTTAAAGGTTCTGTAACTTTGAGACACTATCTTTCGACAGTTTTGTCAACTGTATAATAGTATATATTGAGAAAAGTATTTTGTTAATATTTTTGTGCGAAAACAATATTTTTGTTCATAATATCAGTTATTTTTGTACAAAATATACAATTTAAAAAAGGAATAGTAAACTTGCGAAATAAGAGAGACTACGATATAATAAAAATTAGAAAAAGAGAAGGGAGGCGACAGGAAGATGAAGAGAGAAAATAATCTAGCAAGGAATTTATCACAGACTGAGGCGAAGTCATCCTATGATGCATCCTGTAAACGTCTTCTAGCCAATAAGAATATCCTTGCATGGATTATGAAAAGCTGTTTAGAGGAGTATCGTGATTGTACAGTAGAAGAGATAGTTGAAAAGTATATTGAAGGAATACCTCAGGTTGGTGAAGTTGGTGTACATCTAGACGAGACAAATCAAACAGTCAATCAAGGAGAGGCGATTAGCACAATAGGAGTAGAAGATACGACAGTAACGGAGGGGATTATTACTTACGATATTCGATTCTTTGCCAGTGTACCAAACTCAGAAGAATATATTCGCTTGATTATTAACGTAGAAGCACAAGGAGATTATTATCCTGGCTATCCAATTGTAAAGAGAGGAATCTACTATTGTAGCCGAATGATTTCTGCTCAATACGGAACAGAATTTAGCGAGTCTCAGTATCAAAATATTAAGAAGGTATATTCCATTTGGATTTGTATGAATCCCCCAAAATATAAAAGAAATAGCATTACACGCTATCGAATTTGTGAGGAAAATTTAATTGGAACGGCAAAAGAGAAAGAGGAAAATTATGATATGCTTTCCGTTCTAATGATTTGCCTTGGAACACCAGAAGAGAAAAACTATGATGGAGTTTTGAAGCTGCTGGATGTTCTTCTATCTTCTGAAATGAAATCGGAGGAAAAGAAACAAATTTTACAGAGTGATTTTGGAATTGGAATGACGAGCGAGATAGAGAGCGAGGTGGAAAATATGTGTAACTTGAGTGAATTAGTTGAGAGACAAGGCATAGAAAAAGGTATAGAACAGGGCATAGAAAAAGGCATAGAACAGGGCATAGAGCAAGGTATAGAACAAGGAATGGAACAAGGAATTTTAGAGACAAACATAAAAGCAATTAAAAACTTAATGGAGACATTCAAGTTGACAGCAGAGCAAGCGATGGAAGTATTGAAAATACCGATGACGGATAGGAAAGATTACTATGCTAGACTGTAATGCTGTTGTAGAGAGATATAGACTTGTCTTTGACAATTGATAAAGTAAAAAATTCGCGATTTTTCCGTATTTAAGCGGAATTTCGTGGATTTTTACTTTGTAGCTGATATGTGTTGTTGAGTATATCTTGATTATTTTAGAATTGCATATTAAAGGAGTGGCAATATGGTAGATGAAAAGAAATGGCAGCTTGCTCTCAATGAATATATTCGGCAGGGAGAGCCTGAACAGGCTGAAAAAAGTGAGGCTTGGCAGACAGCCATTGGTTTGCAGCAGGTAGATGGTTTGCAGATATCTGAGTATCTTTTAGATACGGCGAAAGAACATATCGAAGGAAAAATTGATATCAAAGAAGCCCAGCAGAGAATTCGTGCTTATTATGAAGAACAGGATGAACGGAAAGAAATTGAAGATGGTACAGAAGAAGCAGATATAGTATCAAGCAGAATCACAGAATTGTTGGGGGAGAAAACATTTCAGTTTTCTCCTGTAGAATATCAGAATATTCATCGCCGGCTGTTCGAAGGTGTATTTGATCATGCTGGAAAAATAAGGACATACAATATCACAAAAAAAGAATGGGTGTTGAATGGAGATACGGTTATCTATGCTCCATGGAACAGTATCAGAGGTACCTTGGATTATGACTTTCAGACAGAGAAACAATTTTTATATGAAGGACTGTCTTTGGGAAAATCAATCCAGCATTTGGCGAAGTTTGCATCTGATATATGGCAAATACATCCATTTTGTGAGGGGAATACAAGGGCAACAGCAGTCTTTATGATTAAATACATTAAAACATTCGGAATGAATATAGATAATGAGGCGTTTAAGAGTCATTCATGGTATTTTCGGAATGCCCTTGTCAGAGCAAACTATAATGATTTGAAAAAAGGTATTTATGCAACTACAAAATATTTGGAATTGTTCTTTAGCAACTTGCTTCTAGGAACGGATTATGAACTGAAAAATCGGTATATGCATATAGATTATGTGGCAGGACAAACTGACAATATGGTTCAAAGTGCAATTGAAGATATTTCAAAGGGCAAAATTTGCACTTTGAATTGCCCTTTGGATGAATTAGCAATTCTTAAAATGATGATAGAAAATCCGAATATAACGCAAAAAGAATTAGCAAAAAAGATTGAAAAATCGGAACGAACTGTAAAAAATAAAGTTGCATCGCTGAAGGAAAAGGGATACATTCGAAGAATGAATGGAAAGAGAAATGGTAAATGGGAAGTACTAATTGAGTATTAGGAATGAAAAAAACAGTGTTATGATAGAGGGAGAAAAGCAAGGGGGAAGATGGTTACTTCCTGTCATTACATTGGTCATTTATTGGTCTCTAGAACAATGGGATAGTTTAATGAGCATCCATGATATGCTTTCTGTGAAAGATGAAAATATACTTTCTTTAGTGTAAGACTATAAAATGAATTTAATTATGATGGGAACGATGAGTGATTCTGATTTTGAAAAATTTTCAACAGATTTGGCAAAAGATTTTCAGTATATTAAATGCTCAAAAGAAAAAAGGATATTAAACTTGCGAAGGAAGAGAGCGAGGTGGAAAATATGTGTAACTTGAGTGAATTAGTTGAGAGACAAGGC
>JBJEOA010000004.1:0-171231 GCA_051880475.1 Lachnospiraceae bacterium
CTCCTAATTGATACTTTTCCTGAATTCCCCTACGCATTAAATCAAGAAATGTAATGGTTTTCCCCTCTTCTACCGAATAGATACGGGCAAGATTCTCTAACTCTTTTTTCCATTCTGTAGGAATAGATATATTAATCTGTGTATTCTTACTTTTTGGTCTGCTCATTTGAATATTCTCTCCTCAAAAAACTTTATACATAGATTATATATTTTTTATATGCTTTTGTCAAGAAAAAAGTGGCTTTCATCCCACAGGCAAGCCTATTGGTTTTTCGCCACATAATCATAACAATATTTCAAGGAGAAAAATATGCAAGTTGAGTTGAGCAATAAAAATGACCTATCAGAAAGAGTCTACTATAATATACCAGATTTTCCAGTATATATCTATCGCAGTCTTTTATCTTCCTATCCAAATTTTAGTGCAATCAGCCACTGGCATGATGATATAGAATTTATTCTCGTAGAATCTGGTCATATGCAATATAATATCAATGGAAAGACTGTAATATTACGTGAAGGAGAGGGTATTTTTGTCAATACCAAACAATTTCATTACGAATTTTCAAGTGCTAGTTATTTTACAGAAACATTTCGCAAAATTTATAATTGCACACCGACTCAATATCGTCAAAATTATTTTTTAAAATAAGTATAGTAAGTATACGGAATTTCTCCATCTACATACTCTATCTTTTCTTTTTCAAACATAGTTTCATCAAAAATAGGAAAATACGCATCTCCCTCTATTACTTTTTCAATCTCTGTAATATACATTTTCTCCACTAGAGGGAGTGCCTCTTTATATAGTTTTTCTCCTCCAGAGATAAAAATATCCTTATTTTTCCATTTAAGTTTAGCTGTTTCTAACGCCTCCTCTAAAGATTTTACCGTAATACAATGCTCTTGGTCAAAATTTCTTGTCTTTGACACGACAATTGTCTCTCGATTTGGAAGGGGGAATCCAATTTCTTCATACGTATGCCGCCCCATAATAATAATATTTCCTGTTGTAAGCTCCTTAAATCGCTTTTTCTCCCCCTCAATATTCCAGGGGATTTTTCCGCTTCTTCCTATTACTCTATTTTCTGAGAAAGCTACAATCAATGCCAACATATTATTTTCCTTTCTGTTTTCCTTTTTCTATTCTCTTGTGGATTATATAACTTTCATAATAATTTAAAACTTGCATTATTACAAGAAAAAATATTCTTATATCCAAATTTTCGCATTGATTTCATACAAAATTTTTTCATTCTACCTCTTTTTTAGCACAAAGATTTTCGCTTTTCTCTCATTGCTTTTAAGATAATCTCTCTTGCTCTTTTCGCCTCATTTTTATCCATATCAGGAACTCCCTCTAACGGATATTCTATTCCAAGATTTTTATATTTTGCTCTTCCCATTGTATGATACGGTAAAACTTCTAATCCAACTAAATTTCTAAAACCTCCAATTAATTTTCCAAGTGTTTCTAACTCTTCTTTGGAATCTGTAATCCCTGGAACAACTACGTGACGAATAATCATTGGTATCTTTGCTTTTTCTAACGCTTTGGCAAAAGCAATAACTGTAGTTTGTTTTTGACCTGTAAGCTCTAAATGTCCCTCTGGCATACTATGTTTCATATCTAAAAGCACTAAATCCGTTACTCTAAATAAACGCTCAAATTCTTCCCTTCGCCTCTCACTATAGACGATACCAGAGGTATCAAGACAAGTGTGAATTCCTCTTTTTTTTGCCTTTTCATACAGATCAATTAAAAATGGAAGTTGCAAAAGTGCCTCACCGCCTGTCGTTGTGAGACCACCTTTTTTGTAAAAACTTTTATTTCGGTCATATTTCTCTAAAATCTCTTCCACTGTCATCTCCACTCCTCCATTCAAAGACCAAGTATCTGGATTATGACAGTACTGACAGCGCATCGGACATCCCTGAAAAAATATAACAAAACGAACTCCGGGACCATCTACGGTCCCGAAGCTCTCTATTGAATGAATGCGTCCTTTTAATTCATTATGTTCTTTCATTTTTTACATTTCCTCATGGAATGTTCTAGAAATAACCTCATCTTGCTGTTCTTTTGTCAGTTTATTAAAGTTTACAGCATAACCAGATACACGAACGGTAAGCTGTGGATATCTTTCTGGATGCGCCTGTGCATCTAATAAAGTTTCTTTTGTAAATACATTTACATTTAAATGATGTCCACCTTTTTCAGCATATCCATCCAATAAGTTTACTAAGTTGTCGATTTGTGCGTCACTAATTTGCATTATAATTTCCTCCTTATATAATTAATCCTCTACCTCTACATCAATCTCTGTCGCGTTTGACTCCATTGCACAGCATGGCTCAAGCTCCACTGCAATTTCATCAAATATAATTTTATCTTCTTTTCCAAGAGCACCCGGAATAATAGAGAATGTATTAGAAATTCCATCTTGTGCATCTTTAAATGGAAGTTTTGCCACGGAACTTAGAGATGCAACTGCACCATTTTTATCTCTATTATGCATTGGGTTTGCACCTGGTGCGAAAGGTTGACCAGCTTTTCTTCCATCTGGTGTGGAGCCGGTCGCCTTTCCATAAACTACGTTAGATGTGATTGTGAGAATAGAAGTTGTCTTAATACCACCTCTATACGCATGATTTCCTTGAATATATTCCATAAAGTCATGTACTACATCGTAAGCGATATCATCTACTCTGTCATCATCATTTCCGTATTTAGGGAAATCGCCCTCTACCTCGTAATCTACAACAATTCCATTTTCATCACGAATTGCCTTTACTTTTGCATACTTAATTGCGGATAGAGAATCTGCTACTACAGAAAGCCCTGCGATACCTGTAGCAAACCAACGAGTTACTTGTCTATCATGTAGCGCCATCTGAATACGCTCATAACAATATTTATCATGCATATAATGAATAATATTAAGAGTATTTACATATACACAGGCAAGCCATTTCATCATATCTTGGAAGCGATCCATAACTTCATCATAGTCTAAATACTCAGATGTAATTGGCCGATATTTTGGACCAATCTGCTTTTTAGATACCTCATCCACACCGCCGTTAATTGCATAGAGTAGGCATTTTGCTAAATTTGCACGAGCACCGAAGAACTGCATCTCTTTTCCAACACGCATAGAAGATACACAGCAGGCAATCGCGTAATCATCCCCATGTGTCACACGCATTAAATCGTCATTCTCATACTGAATAGAGGATGATTGAATAGACATTTTTGCACAGTACTTCTTAAAATTCTCTGGTAATCTTGTAGACCATAAAACAGTCAAGTTTGGTTCTGGAGCTGGACCTAAATTTGTCAGTGTATGCAAATAACGGAAAGACATTTTTGTTACTAACGGACGACCATCAATTCCCATACCACCGATGGACTCCGTCACCCATGTTGGATCACCAGAGAAAATTGTATTATACTCAGGTGTTCTTGCAAATTTAATCATACGAAGTTTCATAATAAAATGATCTACAAATTCTTGAATCTGCTTCTCTGTGTAAGTTCCATTTGCTAAATCACGCTCTGCGTAAATATCAATAAATGTAGAAGTACGACCCAGAGACATCGCGGCGCCATTTTGCTCTTTTACCGCTGCTAAATATCCAAAATATGTCCACTGAATTGCCTCTTTTACATCCCTCGCTGGTTTGGAAATATCACAGCCGTAGATTTTACCGAGTTCTTTTAACTCACCTAATGCGCGAATTTGCTCTGATAATTCTTCTCTCTCTCTTGTCACATCAGAGTACATAATTGTTCTTGTACCATTTTTCTGATTCTTTTTATCTTCAATCAAACGATCTACACCATAGAGTGCTATACGTCTATAGTCACCGATAATACGACCTCTACCATAAGCATCTGGTAAACCAGTAATAATATGGCTAGAACGACACGCCCTCATCTCAGGTGTATAAGCGTCAAACACACCTGCATTATGTGTCTTTCTATATTTTGTAAAAAATCCTACAATTTCAGGATCTACTTGATATCCATTATCCTCACAAGCTTTCATCGCCATACGGATACCACCGTTTACATGAAGTGCTCTCTTTAATGGCTTATCTGTCTGAAATCCTACAATTGTCTCTTTCTCTTTATCTAAGTAAGCAGCTCCATGGGAAGTAATTGTAGATACAACTCTCGTATCCATATCGAGAACACCACCCTTTTCGCTCTCTTCATGAAATAATCCCATGACCTGATTCCATAATTCTGTTGTCGCCTGTGTAGAATCTGCTAAGAAAGCCTCGTCCCCTACATATGGGGTGTAGTTTTTCTGAATAAAATCTCGAACATTAATTTCTTTCTCCCAAATTCCTCCACAAAATGAAGTCCATTCTTCTCTCATAAGCTCCTCCTGTCTGCTATAATACATTTAATTAGCTTCATTTAACAATAATTAGATTATACTAACTTGAATTATTTGTCAATATTTTCATTGAAACATTTTATCATCTGCACTTTTTTGTTCTTTAATGAAAAATTTTATTATATAACTACAATAAATTGTTCTACTATACTCTTTTTCTTCCTCCTTCGCATTTGAAAAGCTGTAAAACAGATTTCCATAAGTTATATTGCTTAATCTGTTTAAACTTTTAAAATTATTTAAAAAATTTTAAAAAAACACTTGCATTTTTCTTTTGACTATGCTATACTTCATATTGTCGTTAGGACATGAGGCCTGTTGGTCAAGGGGTCAAGACGCCGCCCTCTCACGGCGGAAACAGGGGTTCGATTCCCCTACAGGCTGTTTTGAACGATTCCATTTAGGATTTGTTCTTAAAAAAATACTTGCATTTCAAAAAAATGTATGTTATACTTTATATCGTCGTTAAGACATAAGGCCTGTTGGTCAAGGGGTCAAGACGCCGCCCTCTCACGGCGGAAACAGGGGTTCGATTCCCCTACAGGCTGTTTTGAACAGATTCAATATGAATCTGTTCTTTTTTTATTTTACTTTATGTCTACTATTGAAAAACAAAAACAGCAGCCACAACCTTTCACAGATTCTGACTGCTGAATCATTTTTATCTATCAGCATATTTTATGTTTCTTTTATAAATTTATTCTTACAAGTTGGACAAGTAATTTTTACCTTTCCCTGTCTCTTTGGAATTCTAATTGCCTGATTACAGTAAGGACAGTTAAAATAAACATAGTTAGGATCAAATCTTTGCTCTTTCTTCCTCTGCTCTTGCTTTTTTTGTTCCCTCGCAAGTGCTTCTGCTGCCCTTTTTTCCTCTTCTCTTTTTCTTTGCTCCTCTCTTGCCCTCTTCTCTTGCTCTCTCTTTTCTTCTCTTCTTCTTTGCTCTTCTTCCTTTTTTTGTCTCTCCGTCTCAATATCTATCTTTTCTTCTTGAACTATCTTTTCTTCTTCAATTACTTTTTTCTCTGACTTTTTCTCGTCTCTTTTCTTTATCACCTTTTGTTTTTCTTTTGTCTTTCTATTAAATTTCTTAAAAATATTCTTCTTCTCAAGTTTTTTATTTGTCACATCTTTTTGTTGCTCTAATACTTCTTGATCTTCTAAATTACTTTCTTCTTGTTCTTTTTCTAAATCTACCATAAAGAAAGAACAAAATCTTACAAACACCTGATTTTCCTTCTTTCTCCACTCTAAATTTTGAGAAAACATTCGATAAATACAAAGCAATAAAAAAATCAGACAGCCAATACAAGCCCAAATTTTATCTGGCTGTTCTAAAATTACATATACAAAATAAAAAACTAAACTCAGAAATAAGAATAATAAATTTAACTCATCAATTCCACATCGGTTTTTCATAAATTCTTGAATTTTTCGCATCTTTTTCCTCTCTAACTAAATACTCTCACAGACAAGTCTATGGGGGCATCACAAAATCATAAGCACTTTATTTTCATAGGAAACTATTTCATCATCCACATTTTCAATATCATCCTATCATATCTTCCTTTTTTATACAATGAAGACAATTTACGAATCTTTCCCTTTGATTATATTTATCCATTTTTCTCTCAACAAAAAAACCAGCTTTCTCTCAATCTGCATAAACAAAACAGCAACTATAATACCAATGCTGTCAATAAAAACGTCTCGCAAAGCACCGTCTCTCCCGGATACAAATAATTGATGAAATTCATCTAGACCTGCAAAAAAGATGGAAAAAACGAGAGGAATATATAGAAATTTCCTACCCTTTATCTGGTATACAAGACAAGGAACAGACATAGATAGAGCAAGTAAAAAAAACTCTGTCACATGCCCTATCTTTCTCACATAAAAATGAAGCTTTTCTATTTTTTGCTCCAACGTATTATTATCAAATTTTTCTTGCATTATTTTTTCTTCCAACTTCACAATTTTATAAGTTATGCCACGGCTTAATTCTGATGAGGCATCTCCTTGCTGCCCTGAAAATGAAAATATAATACATAGCATAAAAATAGTGGGAAGGAAAGAAAATAGTTTTAATTTCTCTTTCATGGATAAAAGTATAACATTTTTCTCTAAAAAAGTAAATCAAAGAAAATGGCCATTCTTCTAACAGAATAGCCATTCTCCTTTTTACTCATTTTATTAGGAACAACGAATCTGAAGTTCCTCCCATCTTCTATCTACTTCTTCTTGGAATTTAACAATTAATTCCTCATTTCCTTTCTTGAAAAGATGTTTAAATCTTCCCTGTGCTCTCAAGAAATCTTCGATTGGAAGTTTTTTCTTAGGCTCATAGTTCAAAGTCCACTTACCATTTTCCACCTCAAATAATGGCCAATAGCAAGTCTCAACCCCTAATTTACAAATTTCCATTAAATTCTCTGTCGGATATCTCCAGCCTCTTGGACATGGAGCCATAACATTTAAGAGTGCAGCACCCTCTGTATAAATTGCCTTCTCAGCTTTTGTATGGATATCTCTAAAATTGCCAAGGAACGTTGTCTGTGCCACATAAGGCACTTTATGTGCTGCGATAATCTCTGCTAAATCTTTTCGGTACTGCATTTTACCATTTGATTCGGTTCCCGCTGGTGTCGTTGTCGTATCCGCAAACATCGGCGTTGCAGAAGAACGCTGGATACCTGTATTCATATATGCACCATTATCGTAACATACATACACAAAATCGTGATTTCTCTCCATCGCTCCTGATAAAGACTGAAATCCAATATCATAGGTGCCGCCATCTCCACCGAGTGTAATAAATTTATAATTATCTTTTATTTTTCCTCGTTTTTTAAGAGCCTTATAAGCAGTCTCAACACCACTCATTGTAGCTCCGGCATTTTCAAATGCATTATGAATATAACTATCCTCATACGCCGTATAAGGATACATAAAAGTAGAAACTTCCATACATCCTGTGGCATTTCCAATTACGGCATGGTCTCCCTCGTGAAGAGCACGGAGCACTGCTCTAAGCGCAATCGTACCTCCACAACCAGCACACATTCTATGACCTGGAGCTAAACGCTCTGGCTGGTTCATTACCTCTTTTAAATTATATCTCACTCTCTTTGCCATTTTGCGCCCTCCTAGTCTCTAAGTCCAATATATTGATACTGCTCAACTTCAGTTCCATTTTCGACCAAATTTTCCATCTGCTCAAATACTTTCTTAGCATCTTCCACACGGAAATCTCTTCCGCCTAATCCATAAATATAATTGCGTACCTGCGCAAATACTTTTGCGTGATAAAGCGCTGTTGTCACCTCTACTCCAAGTGGTGCTCCGTGTGCACTAAAACTATCATCTCTATCTAAAATTGCAATGCCCTTTACATTTTTTAATGCGGCAGCAATCTCCTCGCCTGGAAATGGACGAAATACTCGAATTTTCAATAATCCGACCTTTTTTCCCTCTGCGCGAAGCTCATCAATAGCATCTTTTGTCGTACCAGCGGCAGAACCAATCATAACAATCGCATAATCAGCGTCATCTAATTTATATTCTTCAAAAAATCCATAGGAGCGTCCTGTAAGCTCTTCGTATTTTTTAGCAATTTCTAAAATCACTTGCTTTGCATTTTTCATTGCTTCTGTCTGAGCTTTTTTAGACTCCATATAATAATTGGATACTGCGTAAGGACCAACTGCCATTGGACAATCTACATTGAGAAGGAAATTTTCTGGCTCGTACTCGCCAACAAAGTTTTTTACCTCCTCATCCGATAATAACTCAATGTTTTCCACGGCATGACTTGTAATAAATCCATCTTGACAAATCATAATTGGCAAATGTACCTCTTTATGCTCGGCAATTGGATATGCCTGAACGAAATTATCATAAGCTTCCTGGTTATTTTCCGCATAGATTTGAATCCAACCAGCATCTCTTGCCCCCATACTATCGGAATGGTCACAGTTAATATTAATCGGACCACTAAGTGCACGGTTTACTAAAGCTAAGACAACCGGAAGACGGTTAGACGCTGCCACATAAAGCTCCTCCCACATAAGTGCAAGACCACAAGAAGAAGTTGCAGTAAGCGTTCTCGCTCCCGCTGCACTTGCACCGATTGCCGCACTCATAGAGCTATGCTCACTCTCCACTGGAATAAATTCTGTATCCATCTCGCCATTTGCGATATATGTAGAAACATACTGTGGAATCTCTGTAGAAGGTGTGATAGGAAACGCGGGCATAACATCAGGATTAATCTGCTTAATCGCAAGACTCACCGCCTCATTTCCAGATAAACGATCTCGAATTGCCATCTTATTTTCCCTCCTTCATCGTAATTGCGCCAAATGGGCATACTTTCGCACAGATTCCGCATCCCTTGCAGTGATCTAAGTCAAACTCAGCTCTCTCACCTTTAAAAACTGGAATACTACTATCTGGACAGACTGGTGCACAGAGTAAACACTGTGTACATTTTCCTGCATCAAAAATTGGTGTAGATGTTCTCCACTCACCTGTATTGAAATATTTTGAAGTTCCTCCTGCATAAATTTGATTTCCCTCAGTCAAATCACGCCAGGAGCTTTGTTCTGTAATTTTTGAAATATCTGTAGCTATCTTATTAGCCATACTCTATACCTCCTGTAAGACCATTTTAAGGGCATTCATATTACCACTTATTACTTCTGGTTTTTTTGCAAATTTATGTTTATAAGAATTTTCCATCTCTCTTAAAAATGTCGCTCTGTCAATTACTCCGCTAATTGCAACAATCGCTGCAAGCATCGGAGAGTTCGGGAAATATTTTCCAAGAGTCGCCATAGAAATGCGGTGAGCATCAATCGTATATACTCTTCCCTCGTATCCGCGAAGATGTGGGATAATCTCCTCTTTCTTCTTTGCTGTATTAACAATAATCGCTCCCTCTTTGCTAAGACCATTTGTCACATCTACATCTTCTAGCAAAGTTTCATCTACAACTACCACAAAATCTGGATCATAAATATTGGAATGTACGCGAATTGGATCAGAACTAATTCTATTATAAGCTGTGATAGGAGCTCCCATACGCTCTGGACCGTACTCTGGAAATCCTTGCACATACTTTCCTGTCTGAAAAGCCACATCTGCAAGAAGAAGTGCAGCAGTTTTTGCACCCTGTCCTCCGCGTCCATGCCAACGAATTTCTACTGTATTTTTCACTGTTTTTCCTCTTTCTATCTGTATTTTATCATACCAAAGAACATCGCCTATGCTATTTCACAAGGTACTCATTTTTCTTCTCTTATTAGTTACTCTGCCTCTCCAGTAATCAACCATGGAGATGGCTGTGCTACAAATACGCTGTTTTTATTTATCTTAGAAACAGCTATCTGAGTTACTTCCATATTTTTAATATTATAAATTTTAAAAATATTTTTAATACTAGATAAAATATCTAATTCTAATGTGTAAATAACAAATTTCATCTTTGGATTTTTCAAAAGCAAACTTTGAATTTCTTCTTCTAGCTTCTTTGTCGCCACAATAAAGGACAATCTAGGCACTGGCATGCTATCTAGTGATTCCTTACTTAAATCTGGAATAATTTGTACATTTCTCACACCAAACTGCTCAATATTTTGTTCCATTGTATCTTGGTCATCTTCATTATACTCAACCGCAATAATATTGCCATAGCTTGCCGCCATCGCTGACTCAATAACAATACTCTCACCGCTGACAATACAGATTGTATCATTTGAGTCAATCTCGAGCATACTCATAATAACAGCACGAATTTCATTTCCAACATAGCGAACAGAACCTCTTGTAAAATTCTCATTTTTAATACCAATCTGATAGGACTCTCTCGTATTTTCATTCATCACTAAAAATACTGTTGGAGCCTTTAGTTTTACATTAATCAGGTTTTTAATCTTTGTATGTACTGGCTGTTGTGTCGGTTCCACTCCCTCGCTATACCAAATATCGTACTCACCAAGTCCTGCAATCCAAAATTCATAAAAAATATCTTCATGCTCTCCATCTGCAAATACCATCACTCGTTTATGTGTGCGAATTGCTGGAATTACATTTCTTTCTTTGCCACATATATTTAATAACATAAATTTTTCTGGGCTTGTATCAAGCATATTTGCATAATAGCCCAACCAAGATAAAATATTCTCACTTGAAAATATAGGCCTATTTTCTGACATGATTCAACCTCCTTCATATTCTTTCTTTTTCTAAACTCATATAGCTGCTGTCGCAGGTATCATAAATAAATGAAAGTGTTTTCTATCATATCATTTATTTAAAAAAGATACAACTCCCTTTTTCATAAAATTGAAGGATTTTATTGTTAAAATTTCAACATTCTAGAATGACAAGAAAAAAAAGAGAGTTTGCCACTCAAACTCTCTTTCCCTTATATCCTTAAAACACCCAAAATTCCTTTTCTTCTGTATTCATCCCTTTTCGCTCACACCAAAGTCCTATATCTTCCAATAAATCTTCTATCATTTCTACATCAAACATATGAATTTTATTTGTCTTACTAAAATCAAATTCACATGTTTTATTCTCTGTATGTATAATAAAATCTTTCTCTGACTCTTTTAGATTTGCAGTTATCTTAACTAAAAGAGTGGACTTATCTTTTAGGGATTGGTTTAGCAGAGCTTCGTACTTCGCAAATAGTGCCTCTTCCTTCTCTTTGTCTACAAGACCCTGATATATGCAAAGAACAATTCCGTTTTGTCCATGCAGCATATCCCAAAAGTCAGGAGACATTTCCTCCTCCAAATCAAGAATCAAAAGCTCTATGCGTTTCTCTTTAGCCTGCTCATATGAGATAGATTGTGGATATACAATAAAATATCCGTCTGTCTCACTCTTTAGTGTAATTTGTTCTTTTTTTGCAAAGCTAGACAAGCGCACCACTTCTTCTCCAGCTTTGCCAAACAATGCAGTCAAAAAACTGCTTAATTTTGTTTCACTCGCAACTATCGTATACACTTGTTCTTACATTGTCTTTGTGGCAACTACATCTACACCAAGACCAAGTACATCCTTGATAACAACATCGCCACAATTTATAGGAGAAGTTACGGTCACTTTTGCGATTTCTTCCATAATCTCAGAGATTTTTCCCTTTGGAATATCACTGTTTGTCTTTACTGGAATTCTACGGTAAGCTGCATTTTCAATGCGAGCTGTAGAAGTAATAACACGTGTTGGATTTACTAATTCTTTTTTTCCATACTCAGCACCACGTGGACAGGAATTTCCTTTTACGCTATATCCATTTTCCTCATCAACTTTTAAGTGGCATCCCTTCGGACACACGATACAAATTAATTCTGTCATGTTTACTCGCCATCCTTTCTAATAGAAATCGTAATCTCATTGTCAACTGCCTTATCTAAGAACATCTTAGGAATTGCGATTTTTTCCATCTCACCTGGAGCCATATGCTCTCTCTTAAACTTCGCAATCTCCTCTCCTCCTGTTGTGACAGAAATAATAACATTTTTATAAACATTATTTACACGGAAGAATACTTCAATCTTCTTATCTACATTAGCTGGACGAACCTTTTGAGGTACTGTATAATTAACCGCATTTCCATTCTTTAAGTAAATGCATCCCTCATCAGATACTTCACCGTTCTTAATATAAGCAGCTGCACTAGCGCCAGCTCTCTCACTCTCAGCTGTAACGAAGTCTACTAAGTCATGTACATGAACAACGTTTCCACTTGCAAATACACCAGGAATAGATGTCTCCATGTTCTCGAATACAACTGGTCCGTTTGTTCTTCTATCCATCTCAAGACCTACTGCTCTTGATAACTCATTTTCTGGAATCAAACCTACAGATAAAAGTACAGTATCTACATCAAATACGATTTCTGTTCCAGGAATTGGTTTTCTGTCTGGTCCAACTTCTTGTACTACAACTTCTTCTACTCTCTCTTTACCTTTAATATCTGTAATGGTATGAGCTAAGTATAGAGGAATATTATAATCTTCCAAACATTGTACAATATTACGTGTTAATCCATTAGAGTAAGGCATTAACTCAACGCAGGCAACAACCTTAGCTCCCTCTAATGTCATTCTTCTAGCCATAATAAGTCCAATATCACCAGAACCTAAAATTAATACTTTCTTACCAACCATATAGCCCTCGATATTTACATATCTTTGAGCTGCACCTGCTGTAAATACGCCAGCTGGACGGTCACCAGGAATCGCGATAGCACCTCTCGTTCTCTCACGACATCCCATATTCAATACGATGGATTTTGCCTCTAATAACATATATCCATCCTTTTTGTTCATCGCATGAACTTTTTTATCTTCTTGAATTTCAAGAACCATTGTGTCTAGCATAACCTCAATGTTTGTATCTTTTAACATCTCAATAAACTTGCCTGCATACTCAGGTCCTGTAAGTTCCTCTTTAAAATGATGAAGTCCAAATCCATTGTGAATACACTGATTTAAAATACCGCCAAGTTCTCTATCACGCTCAATAATTAATACACTTTCTGCTCCATTTTTACTAGCTTCAAGGGCTGCTGCAAGACCTGCTGGGCCGCCTCCTACTACTATTACATCATACAACATTATAAGGCACCTCCTGTTTTTGTTTCACCAGTAATAATCACTGTACCATTGCGATCTTGAACAACATCTGCCAATGGCATATTTAACTCTCTAGCAATAATTTCTTGTACTCTTGGTCCACAGAAACCACCTTGACAACGTCCCATACCTGGATTACAACGTCTCTTAATACCATCAATTGTTGTTGGAACGATATTTCTGTGAAGTGCATCTACAATCTCGCCCTCTGTGATTGTCTCACAGCGACAAATAATCTTTCCGTAGAGAGGATTTTTCTTAACAACCTCTGCTCTTTCTTCATGGCTTAAATGTTTGAAGCGAAGAACCTTTCTTGTTCCATCAAAATCTGCTTTCTCTTCTTTGGAAAGTCCCTCTGCCTGCATCCACTCAACAACATCTACTGCCACTGCAGGTGCGGAGGAAAGTCCAGGAGAAGCCATACCTGCTAAATTAAAGAAACCTTTCTCTCCCTCATAAATAAAGTAATCATGAATTCCTGTTCTAGCACGTAATCCAGCAAAATTACGAATGGACTCTCTATAGTTGATAGAAGGAACAGATTTAAGTGCTTGTGAGCTGACATAAGCTAATCCATTCAATGTTGTAGATAAATCTTCTTCATCTGTATTCTCTGAGTTAGGTCCTACGATAAGATTACCATGAACAGTTGGAGCAACTAAAACTCCTTTTCCTTTTGCATTTGGACATTGGAAAATAACATGCTTTACTAACTCGCCCTGATTTTTATCAAGCAAATAATACTCACCTTTATTTGGAGTAATCGTAAACTTCTTCTCATTTACCATCTCACTAATCTGGTCAGCTTGAACACCAGCTGCGTTACAGATAAACTGTGCCTCATATGTACCATTATTCGTTGTTACTTTATATCCGCCCTCAATCTTTTCGATATTTTCAACCTTTGTATTAACTTTTAACTCAACACCATTTTTTACTGCAACTTCTGCCATTGCAAGTGCGAAATCCCATGGGTTAATAACACCAGCTGTTGGGGCAAATAAAGCACCCTTTGCCTCTGGAGCAATATTTGGCTCTTCTGCTTTTAATTTTGCCTCATCCCAAATCTCCATATCAGGAACACCGTTTACCACTCCACGGTCATATAATTCTTTTAATGTTCCTAACTCTTCCTCACTAAATGCAACAACTAAAGAACCAATCTGCTCAAATGGAACATCTAAATCTGCTACCATATTGCGAATCATCTCATTGCCCTTTACATTATATTTTGCCATATCTGTACCTGGATCTGGGTCATATCCTGCGTGGATGATAGCACTATTTGCTTTTGTTGTTCCCATAGAAACATCATTCTCTTTTTCAAGAAGCAAAACGTTCGTGTTGTACTTGCTTAATTCATAAGCAGTGGCGCAGCCTGTAACTCCTGCACCAATAATAATTACGTCATACATATTAATTCCCTCCATCTTTTTTATAAAACTGACTAAATAGAATGCTACACCATAGAACGTCACTCAAATATCCAATCTTTTCTTTTCTCTTCATCATATGTAAAGGCTAAACATGAACTAAGTTTTTTTCTTTACCCGCTCTTACAGATTTTTCTATTTTTGTGATATATTTCCTAAATTTAGAAAATAATAAAACCAACGCAAACAAGCCCAACTCTCCATTGGTTCTCATTGCCTTGGCTCTCGTTCTCCAGCACTATTTATGTTATGTACATATAATAACATGTTTTTTTTAATTTTTCAAGTATTTTTTATAATTTTTTTATATTTTTTATATTTTTTTCGTGTTTTTGTTAAACTACATATACCATAAACTATGATCTGTTGTAGAAATTGCTGTCACGCCAGCATTTAAAGCATTCAAAATATCCTCTTTTGAAGAAATTAGTCCACCTGCTATTACATTTGGACATACCTCTTCACTCACTTTCTTTAATACTCTTGGAATAATCCCTGGCATTATCTCAATAAAATCTGGATGAGATACTTCACTTTGCTTTTTTAAATTAGCAAGCGCCAATGAATCTAATAAGAAAAATCTTTGAATTGTAAACAATCCAAGTTCTTTTCCTCTTTTTATAACCGAAGATCTTGTACTAATAATGCCATGTGCCTTCGTATGCCCATTGATGAAATCAACTGCAACTTCCTTTGTCGATAAGCCGGATATCATATCCATGTGAACAAAAGCCAACTTTCCTGCGTCTACTATCCTTTGTACAATATCTTTAATATTACAGACATTTCCATATAAAATAAATACAATCTTGCAGTCTGCCTGTAAACTCTCTTCCAACGCTTCCTCATCTCGAATTGCCATAATAATTGGAAAATCTTCGAATATTTCTTGGTATTCTTTTTTCACTTAAAATCCTCCTCTTTAAAATTTAAATCTTACTCTATCTATTCTACACTATATTCTCATGTTTTTCTATATATATTTTTCATTCTTTCCATAAAAAATATATATAAGAAATTACTCTATTATTTCGCCTAAAATTCGTCAAAATAATTCGTTTCTTCCTTATTAATATAAATTATATTATATATTTTTTCCGATTTTTGAAAAAGTATTTGACTTTTTTTATGCAATATGATAGTATATATACAAACAAGAGTGCAGGGAAATGGGAGATGCAGATAAAGTGATAGGGTGTTACTTTGCTGTGTCTTTCTTTTTTTAAATATGCATCAAAAGGAGGTTGTAGTTGTATTTTATACTTTCAAAAAAACAATATGGGCGGGTTAACGGTTACCAAAATACAGATGACCAATCTATCAAGTATCTGATTTTAAATTTTTTATAGGTTACAATTTAGATATTGTTTTTTTACGCGGGAAAACACCTTAACAAAAACATGTATTATTAGGAGGAGTTATTATTATGGAAAAGAAATATATTGCGGCACTCGATCAAGGAACAACTAGTTCAAGATGTATTATTTTTGATAAAGACAACAACATGGTTTCTGTAGCTCAAAAGGAGTTCCCTCAGATTTATCCAAAGGCTGGATGGGTAGAGCATAATCCACTTGATATTTTTGCTACGCAGCAGAGCGTATTAATGGACGCTATCAACTACGCTCCTACACCTATCGCTGCCGAAGAAATCGCAGCTATCGGTATCACAAATCAGCGTGAGACAACTATCGTTTGGGATAAGAATACAGGAAAACCTGTTTATAATGCTATCGTTTGGCAGTGCCGTAGAACAGCTGAAATTTGTGATGAGATTGAAAAAGATAAAGAATTCGTTCAGTATGTAAAAGAAAATACAGGTCTTTTGCTTGACCCTTATTTCTCTGGAACAAAAATCAAATGGATCTTAGACAATGTTGAAGGTGCAAGAGAAAAAGCAGAAGCTGGAGACTTATTATTCGGTACAGTTGATACATGGTTAATTTGGAAATTGACAAACGGTATCGTTCATGTAACTGACGCTACAAATGCTTCTAGAACAATGTTATATAATATCAAAGAAGATAGATGGGATGAAAAGATTCTTGAAAGATTAGGAATCCCTGCTTCTATGCTTCCAGAAGTAAAAGATTCTTCTTGCGTATACGGAACAGCTATGATTAACGGTGCAGCTATTCCTATCTCTGGTATCGCTGGTGACCAACAGGCAGCTTTATTTGGTCAGATGTGTATCAACAAAGGTGATGTTAAGAATACATACGGAACTGGTAACTTCATTCTTATGAACATCGGTGACGAGATGAAATTAAGCGAGAATGGACTTGTTACAACAATCGCTTATAAATTAGATGGAAAGATTACATACGCTTTGGAAGGTTCTGTATTCGTAGGTGGAGCTGTTATTCAGTGGTTAAGAGATGAGATGAGATTCTTCAAAGAGGCTCCAGATTCAAACTACTTCGCTGGAAAATTACAGTGCAACGACGGCGTATACTTTGTTCCTGCATTCACAGGACTTGGTGCTCCTCACTGGGATGCATACGCTAGAGGTGCTATCTTTGGTCTTACTAGAGGATCTTCTCGTAACCATATCATCCGTGCAGCTATGGAAGGTGTTGCATTCCAGTCTAAAGACGTTATCGACGCTATGGCAGCTGATTCTGGACTTGACATCGCTGAGATCAAGGTAGACGGTGGTGCTTCCGCATCTGACATTATTATGCAATTCCAGGCTGATATCACTGGCAAGAAATTACTTCGTCCAGTTATCCGTGAGACAACAGCTCTTGGTGCTGCTTACCTCGCTGGTCTTGCAGTTGGATTCTGGGGCGGATTAGATGACATCGTTGACAGATGGTCCCTTGACAAAGCTTATGCTCCTATTATGCCAGCAGAAGAAGCTGCTAAATATGTGGCTGGATGGAATAAAGCTGTTGAGTGCGTAAAAGCTTTCAAACCTGAAGTTTAATTTTAAAATATCATTCTCTTTGTTTTGAGAGATTTAAAAGAGTGTTTCTTCGGAAGCACTCTTTTTTTCATTGCTTTTTTCGTCGGAATAAGGTAAACTTATTAAATAATGAAAGAAACAAATGAAACAAGGAGTGTTTAATTATGAATATTATATTTGGTTTACTAGCATCCTTTGGCGGCGGAGCTTTAGGCGCTGTTATGGGAGCTCTCCCCTCTTTTATTCTCATGGGGGTTATTGCCATCACAGGTTCTATCGTTGCCTTAGCGGGAGCAGCAGATATTACTGTCGCTAACATAGCATTTGGCTCTTTTTTAGGACCACATATTACATTTGCTGGTGCTATCGCTGCAGTCGCTTTTTGTGCAAATCAAAAACACGCTATCGCATCAGGAAAAAATATAAATGAGCCTCTTGATAAAACAAAAGATCCAACCCTTCTATGTGTCGGGGGAATTTTTGGTATTTTAGGATATCTACTTCATTATCTGTTTACCAATATTCTTCTTCTTCCTACTGACACGGTTATGATGAGTTTATTTTTATCTTGTATTTTATCTCGTTTGCTTTTTGGAACTAGTGGATTATTTGGAGTCGCTAAAGAAAAGAGAGTTTGGCTTTCTCCAAACCGAGTTTTTATCTACAATTTATTACTAGGAGCATGCATTGGTCTTGTCTGTGGTGGAGTGGGAATTTACATTATGAATCTCACACCTGAAAATGCAGATTTGGTAAAAAATTACTATCCAACTCTCTGTTTTGGCATCAGCGTATTCTCCCTCATTTTTACTGAATTTGGAAAATCAATGCCTATCACTTATCATATTACCTACTGTGCTTCTACTGCCACAGTTTTATCTGATAACTTAGTCGTTGGAGTTTTAATTGCTATTTTATGTACTATACTTGGAGACTTCTTTGAACATTTATTTAATAGCAACGATACAGACACTCATATTGATACCCCAGCTACAACCATCTTTCTTGTGTTTTTCCTCATTCAGTTTTTATGGAAAGCATAGTAAGTATTATCTATACAAATAAAAAAGGAGTTCTATCCTAGAATTATTTTCTAAGATAGAACTCCTTTTTTTAGCTCAATTTGCTTTGTCGCTTGACAGAGACTTTCATTGTAATCCTTTAAGACACATATACTCCATCGCATTATCCGCATTTTTCTTAATTTCTTCTTTCGTAACCTCTCTCACTACTTTTGCCGGAGAGCCAAGCACCAAAGAACCACTCGGTATTTTTTTTCCACTTGTCACCAATGCCCCTGCTCCAATAATACAATTATCACCAATCTCAGCGTCATCAAGAATAATAGCTCCCATGCCGACCAAAACATTATTTCCAATTGTGCAGCCATGTATAATTGCATTATGACCAATCGTAACACAGTTTCCAATCGTCACTGGATGTCCAAGATTTCCATGAACAACAGCACCATCTTGTACATTACTTCCCTCTCCTATTGTAATTGCACATATATCTCCTCTTATCACTGCTCGGTACCAAACCGAAGATTCCTCCCCTATCGTTACATTTCCAATAACATCTGCCGTAGGTGCAATCCATACAGAATCCTTCTTATTAATATTTTTTATCATCTTTTTTCCTCCTACACAAAATGAAATGTAAGCTGATCCGATTCTGGCAAATCAGATAAAATACCAAGCTCCACCATTTTATCCAAAATTGTTTTACTTACTTTCGTTCGATTTCTAAAATTTTCCAAAGAAGTATAAGGACCATCTTTTGCAGCCTCCATCACTGCCTCAGCAGCTTTCTCACCCATACCATCGATACTGCTAATAGATGGCATAATTTTTCCATCGATAATTTTACATCTCTTATCATTTGCCCGAAAAACATCGATTGGCATAAATTCATACCCCCTCGCGTACATTTCCTGGGCAATTCTCATATCTCGAACTGTATCTTGGTCCTTCTTACTCAAATTATCTTTTCCCATTTTCATAAGATTTTGCAAATTCTGCTCTAATTTTTCTTTTCCCTGACACATAAGCTCATAAGAAAATGCCGAGGCACGAATGCTAAAATAGGCGGTATAATAAGCAAGAGGATAAAATACTTTAAAATACGCAATTCTCCATGCCATCATAACATATGCTGCTGCATGAGCCTTTGGAAACATATATTTAATCTTTTTACAAGACCAAATATACCACTCTGGAACTCCATGTTCTAACATAAGAGGCTCCCATTGTGGGTTCTTAAGTCCCTTTCCCTTACGAACAGACTCCATAATATCAAAAGATTCTCCCTTATCAATTCCCTGATTAATCAGATACGTCATAATATCATCACGTGTACAAATGGCAGTTGAAATCTCTGCTTTCCCTTCTTGAATCAAAGTTTGTGCATTTCCAAGCCATACATCCGTACCATGAGATAAACCAGAAATACGGACCAAATCCGAAAAACTCTTTGGTTTTGTATCAATCAGCATCTGCATAACAAAATCTGTTCCAAATTCTGGAATTCCAAGAGAACCTAACTTAATCCCCCCGATATCCTCCGGTTTAATTTTTAATACCTCTGTGCCATGAAACAATGCCATAACAGAAGGGTCATCAAGCTTAATCGTCTTCGCATCAAGCCCTGTCAAATCTTCTAACATACGAATCATGGTAGGATCATCGTGTCCGAGTATATCAAGTTTTAATAAGTTATGGTCAATAGAGTGATACTCAAAATGCGTCGTAATAATCGGAGTATTGACATCATTTGCCGGTCTTTGAATCGCTGTAAACTCATAAATATCTCTATCATGAGGAACTACAATGATACCACCAGGATGCTGGCCTGTTGTTCTCTTCACTCCAGTACATCCAACTGCAATTCTCTCCATCTCACAGCGTCTTTTTTGAATTCCCCTCTCCTCAAAATATTTATACACATAACCGTAGGCAGTTTTTTCTGCCATTGTACCAATTGTTCCAGCACGATACGCCTTTCCTTTTCCAAAGATAACCTCCACATAGGCATGAGCTTTTGCCTGATAATCTCCTGAGAAATTAAGGTCAATATCTGGCTCTTTATTTCCCTTAAATCCAAGAAAAGTCTCAAACGGAATATCATGTCCCTCCTTATTTAGCTCATGACCACAATTTGGACAAACTGCATCTGGCATATCGCAACCTGACATACCCCTCTTTGCGTAATATTTTACTTGTTCGGAGTCAAAATCTACGTAGTAACAGTTTGGACAAATATAATGAGCCTGCAAAGGATTTACCTCTGTGATTCCTGACATCGTGGCGGCAAAAGAAGAACCAACAGACCCTCTAGAACCTACCAGATATCCGTGGTCATTCGAGTCCCAAACTAACTTTTGTGCAATAATATACATAACCGCAAATCCATTTGAGATAATAGAATGAAGCTCTCTCTCGAGTCTCTCCACTACAATTTCTGGCAAGTTTGGGCCATAAATCTCATGTGCCCTATCATAGCAAATTTTTCTAAGAGTCTCGTCTGATTTTTCAATGACAGGTGGACATTTATCTGGAAGGACAGGAGAAATCTTCTCAATCTGATCTGCAATCAAATTCGTGTTTGTGATAACTACTTCTTTTGCTAAATCACTTCCTAAATATTCAAACTCGTGAAGCATCTCCTCCGTTGTTCTAAAATAAAGAGGTGCTTGATTATCGGCATCCTTAAATCCCTTTCCCGCCATAATAATTGCTCGGTACTTCGCATCATCTGGGTCTAGAAAATGTACATCACAAGTCGCCACGACAGGCTTATTATATTGTTTTCCAAGCTCAATAATCTTTTTATTAATTTCTTGCAAATCTTCCTCTGAATTAATATCCTCAAATCTATCATCTTCTATCATAAACGCATTATTTCCAATTGGCTGAATCTCCAAATAGTCATAAAACTGTACGATAGCGGCAATATCTTCCTCACTTTTCTTTGAAATAATTGCTTGATATAGTTCTCCCGCCTCGCAGGCAGAGCCGAGAATTAATCCCTCTCGATATTTTTGAATCAATGATTTTGGCATTCTCGGTCTTCGATTAAAATAGTCTATATGAGAGGCAGATACAAGGCGATTTAAATTTATTCTTCCCGTCTCATTTTTTACTAATATAATTCCGTGATATGCCCTATCTTTTAAGATCATCTCTTTTGAGACATTTCCCATCTCATTTAATTCATCTAATGTGTGGATTCCCCTCTCCTCAAGCATCTCAACAAACCGCTCGAAAATCTTTCCTGTAGCTGTCGCATCATCGATAGCTCTGTGATGATTCTCAAGAGAAATTCCTAAATATTTACAAATATTATTTAACTTAAATTTTGCGATATCAGTCAGTAAAACTCTGGCCATTCCCAATGTATCCACCGCCGTATAGTCGTAAGGAAGTCCCAAATTTTTAGCATTTTGCTTAATAAAACTTGTGTCAAATCCTGCATTATGTGCAACGAGGGCGGCTCCCTCACAAAATTCCAAAAACTTTGGTAAAATAACATCAATCTCTGGCGCAGACTCTACCATGCTGTCATTGATACCAGTAAGCTCCTCAATTCGAAATGGAATAGGCTCCTTTGGATTAACAAATTCGCTAAAACTATCTATAATTTTCCCGTCTTTTACCTTTACAGCTCCAATCTCAATTATTTTATTGGAAAATGGACTAAAACCTGTTGTCTCTATATCAAAAACAACATAGCTATCTCGCAGTGATTGATTTTTGGAATTTACCGCTATTTGTTTTAAATCATCTACAAAATATCCCTCTACTCCATAAATAATTTTAAACGGCTCATCTTTTGAAATACAATGATTCGCTATCGGGAACGCCTGTAAAACACCGTGGTCAGTGATTGCCATCGCTGGATGCCCCCATTTTTTAGCGCGGTCAATTACTTTTTTAATATCAACAACACTGTCCATATCGCTCATAATCGTATGCAAATGGAGTTCCACTCTTTTTTCTAGGCTTGTATCCATTCTTGTTGTTCGAAAATCTTTAATTGCCTTAATTCCCTTGACAGAACCAATAGTAAGTTCTTTTTCAAATGTATCAAATCGAGCCTCGCCCTTTAGACGGTAAAAACCGCCTTTTTGAAGCTGGTCTATAACCTCAGAAAACTGTTCATTTTTTACGAATATTTTACTTTTAATCGTGTCTGTAAAATCCGTAATTGCAAATGAAATTAAGGTTTTTTCTGAGCGCAATTCTCGAAGTTCCATATCTAAAATCTGTCCTCTGACAACAACCTCTCCGATTTCATCTACAATATCTTCTATTTTCATTAACTCGCCATCACAGTCTCGCCCATAAAAAACGTCCGGGTCAAAACCTGATTTTGGTTTTTTCCTCTGAAAATATGCATTTCTCTCTCTGTTTTCAAAAAATCGAGCTGCCTGCTCTTTTTGTTTCTTTTTCGCCTCTTCTTTTTTCTTTTCCTTTTGTCTTTCTAGATCTTGCTCTCCTTGTTCCTCACTCTCTCTTATCTGTTCCATAACAGAGGATACCTCTAGCTTTAGCTTATGCTTATTTGCCGCATAAAAAGCTTCTTTTTGCTCCTTCGTATAATCAAATCCTACTTTAATCTCTGCCTGAAATCGCTCTTTATATATTTTTTCTAAAAACTCTTTCACTGACACTGATTTTTGTCGAGATAAAAAACTATCCTCAAGTAAAATTGTCATAATCTCATCCTCAAATGCCCAGTCTGCATGAGATATTAAATTATATTCTACAAGACTTTTTTCTTTAAATTCAAAGAGAATACTCTCCCAATACTCCTGTGTCAACTTTGTAAGTGTGTACTGAGAAGATAAAAAAAACTTCTCATGTATCTCAACTTGAAGTTTCATATTTTTAAATAAGGAATCTTTTATCTTTTTTTCTAACCATCGAATCTGCTTCTTAGGAATTAAATACTCACTTTGCAAAAATACACAGAGAATATGAGATTTTTTTTTCATAACTACTTTTTCTACCGTCGCCTTAGAAAATAATTTTCCCCACTCTCCGCGTATTTCAAGATCTGGAAAAACATCATAGAAGAATCGAAATTTCACTTGTAACTCTGCCATTTATTTTCCTCTTAATTTTCTATTCTCCCCAGTGAATTAGCTCCTGTCTCAATGTTTCCAATAAATCTTCTTCTTTTACCTTTCTTACAACTTCGCCTTTTTTAATGAGAAGTCCTTCTCCTTTTCCACCGGCAATTCCGATATCAGCCTCTCTCGCCTCTCCAGGACCATTGACAACGCAGCCCATAACTGCAACTTTAATATTGAGATGTGAGAAATCTGCCACCATTCTCTCCACTGCATTTGCGAGAGAAATTAAATCAATATTTGTTCTTCCACAAGTTGGGCATGATACGACCTCAATTCCTCCACTTCGAAGTCCTAAGGTCTTTAAAATTAATTTTGCAGAGATAATCTCTTGAACAGGGTCTCCTGTGAGAGAGACACGAATCGTATCGCCAATTCCCTCTCCTAAAATAAGTGCAAGTCCAACAGAAGACTTAATATTTCCACTGTATACTGTACCCGCCTCTGTAATACCGACATGGAGTGGATAATTTGTCTTATCTGCAATTAATTTATGCGCTTTAGCACACATTAATACATTAGACGATTTGATACTAATAACTAAATTATCATATCCCATATCCTCAATTAATTTCACTTTATCAAGGGCACTCTCAACGAGACCTTCCGCCGTCACAGAGCCGTATTTCTCAATTAAATTTTTCTCCAAAGAACCACTGTTTACGCCAACACGAATTGGAATATTTCTCTCTTTCGCTGCCTTTACTACCTCAAGCACTCTCTCCTTAGAGCCAATATTTCCAGGATTAATACGAATTTTATCAGCACCATTTTCAATCGCTGCAATTGCCATTTTATAGTCAAAATGGATATCAGCCACAATCGGAATATGAATTCTCTCCTTTATCTTTGCAATTGCTTTTGCCGCTTCTAACGTCGGAACAGTAGAGCGAATAATCTCACATCCTGCTTTCTCAAGCTCCAAAATCTGCGCCACTGTCGCCTCTACATCTTCTGTCTTTGTATTTGTCATAGACTGGATTAAAATAGGATTTCCCCCACCAATTTTTCTATCTCCAATTTGAATTACTTTTGTATTATCTCTGTACATAATTTACCTCCTTTATCCATTATGATCTCATCCTATCAATACCTTTTTCCCCTCAAAAGCAAATCCACTCTAAAAAAAGATTGTTTTTATATCATTAAACATAACGATAATCATAAGCCCCATCAAAAGAGCAAGCCCTACTAGGTGAACCATTCCCTCTTTTTCTTGCGAAATTCCTTTTCCTCTTATCGCCTCTATGAATAAAAATACAAGCCTTCCGCCATCTAGAGCTGGAAGTGGCAATAGATTCATAACTCCTAAATTTGCACTAATCATAACCGCAATACTAAACATCGCCATTAGCATCGTCATAATTCCTTGCACAATTGTCTGTTCATATGACTGACCGATAACATTTACAATTCCAACTGGACCTGATAAATCATTTATCTTAAACTGACCTTGAACAAGCATTTTTAAACTAATTAAAGTGACTTTTATCTGGCATCTCACTTCCAAAGCACTATAATATAGTGTTCCAAAAATTCCCATCTTTTTTAACTCACTTCTTACTACTCCTATTTTATAGGCTCCATTTTCATCTTTTACTGGAGTGAGTGTTGTCACATTTTTCTTTCCATCTCTCTCATAAGTAATTTGCATACTATTATCGTTTTTCTTAAATGCCATAGCATACGTAATCTCTCTAAAATTATAAACCCTAGAGCCATCTATCTTTGTAATTTTATCTCCCGCCTGAAGTCCCGCCTCATAAGCTGGAGAATTATCTAATACCGTATCTATTATCGCTGGGTCTGCCCCTCTCATTCCAATAATAAAAATACTGAGTAAAAATGCTAAAATAAAATTGAAAATTGGTCCTGCTGCCACAACACTGATTCTCGCCCAGACAGATTTATTGACAAAAGCTCTCGGATCTTTTGATTCCTCATCCTCCCCAAGCATCACACAAGAACCTCCAAATGGAAGCAGCTTTATCTCATACTTTGTCTCTCCTTTTTGAAACCCAACTAGAGTCGGTCCAAGACCTAAAGTAAACTCCTGCACATAGATTCCATTTAACTTTGCCAATAAAAAATGTCCTAACTCATGAATAATAATAATTAAACAAAAGATGAGAAGCGCTACAATAATTTTCAACTTACCACCTGCTTTCTATTTTCTTATATACTTCTTGTTCTATCTCTAAAATAATATCCAAACTTGGATTTTTCACAACTTTATGCTCATCCATGCATTCTCTTATGATTTTTGCGATATCTAAAAATGTAATTTTCTTATCTAAAAATAAACTGACAGCCTTTTCATTCGCTGCATTGAATACAGTAGGTAAACTGCCTCCAACTCTTCCCGCCTCATAAGCCATCTTAAGTCCCTCAAATACATCTAAATCTGGGACGTCAAAGCTTAGACTCTTTATCGCTGTAAAGTCCAATCTATCTCCTTTTAGATATCTTCTCTCTGGGTAAAAAAGTGCATACTGGATTGGAAGCCTCATATCTGGCGTTCCAAGCTGTGCCATTACTGCACCGTCTTTTAACTCAATCATAGAGTGAATTACGCTCTGTGGCTGTACTACTACCTGAATCTGGTCGACATCTACATCAAAAAGCCATTTTGCCTCAATCACTTCTAAACCTTTATTCACCATTGTTGCAGAATCAATCGTAATTTTTCTTCCCATTGACCAGTTTGGATGTTTTAGTGCATCCTCCACTGTGACATTTTCAAGTTCTTCCTTTTTTTTGCCTCTAAAAGGACCACCTGAAGCTGTAAGCAAAATCTTAGAAAGCTCTGCTCTCTTTTCTCCATGCAATGCCTGAAAAATAGCGGAGTGTTCACTATCTACCGGGAGAATAGACACTCCCTTCTCTTTTGCTAACGGCATAATAATATGTCCCGCAGTAACTAATGTTTCTTTATTTGCCAAAGCAATATCCTTGCCGGCCTCGATTGCCGCAATTGTTGGTCTAATTCCAATCATACCGACAACTGCTGTGACAACAATATCGGCCTCCTCCATAGAAACAAGAGATAAAAGACCATCCATTCCAGAAAAAACCTCTACTTTTAAATCTCTTATTTTCTCACTTAATTGCTTTGCCCTCTCCTCGTTCCATACTGCCACAGCTTTCGGATGATATTTTCGAATTTGCTCCTCTAAAAGAATAATATTATTGGCTGCTGCAAGGCCAACAACAGCTAAATCTTCATTATCGTCGACAATATCCAACGTTTGTGTTCCGATAGAACCTGTGGACCCAAGAATTACTATTTTTTTCATCTTATTCCCTTTCTCTTTCTTTTAATCTTCCTATAGGAAAAAATTTGTTAAATAAAAAATAACTGGGGCTGTAAAAATAATACTGTCAAAACGGTCTAAAATACCACCATGACCTGGAATTAAAGTTCCATAGTCTTTAATCCCACAATCTCTCTTAATCGCAGATGCTCCTAAATCTCCCACCATAGATAAAAGTGCTCCCACTATGCAGATAGCTCCGCATAAAATTGGCACGGAAACACTTATATTTATGATATCCTTAAAAATAAATCCATACAAAAATCCCAGCAATCCTGCACCAAGAACTCCTCCGATGCCTCCCTCAATCGTCTTTTTTGGACTTAATTTTGGAGTCATCTTATGTTTACCAAAAAGCATTCCACTACAGTAGGCAAGTGTATCACTTCCCCATGAACTCAAAAATACTAAGACAATAAGTGCCCCACCTGAATTCATAATACGAATCTGATAAAGACAGCTTAACATCATCACAACATAGAAATATCCAAAATAAGCACACATTACTTGCACAAACTTATATTTTGGAAATGTAAAAACATAGATTGCCATCAAAACCATAAGGTATAAAATAGATAAAAATAAAACAAAATTATTTAAATCTAATAATAATAATAAATAATACACAATCGTAACAGTATAGGCAGCCACTCCAAGTACAGTTTTTTCTGTATGAAAGACACGAAGCAATTCATAATATCCAATTAAAGAGATAATCCCCGTGACAAGAAAAGTTGGAATTCCCCCAAAGTATAACGTTACCACTGCAATCAACACTAAAATGATTCCACTGATTAACCTTTGCTTAAACACTATACTCGCCCTCCAAATCTTCTCTCTCTCTTATTAAAATACAAGATTGCTTTTTCCAGCTCTTCTTTATTAAAATCTGGCCATAATACATCTGTAAAATAAAACTCTGTATAGGCAAGCTGCCAAAGCATGAAATTAGAAAGTCGAAGCTCACCGCTTGTACGAATCATCAAATCAGGATCTGGCAAATCTCTTGTATCTAGATAGCGATTTACCATCTCATCGTTAATATCGTCTATATTTATCTTTCCTTCCTCACAATCTGACGCAATCTGTCTCATCGCTCTTACTATCTCATCTCTGCTTCCATAATTAAGAGCAATCGTAAAATTAAGCCCTGTATTAACAGAAGAGATTTTCTCAAGTTCCTTAATCTTTTCTTGCATATCAGGCGCAAGAGCAGAAATCTCTCCAATGACACGAACCCTCATATTATTTTTTGTCGTTCTCTCAATACAGTCTATCAAGTATTTCCGAAGAAGTTTCATGAGAGCTCCAACTTCATCCTCAGAGCGTTTCCAATTTTCTGTTGAAAAGGCATATACTGTCAAATATTTAATGCCTAAATTATGTGCGTCCTCACAAATTTGTTCTACAACTTTTGCCCCTTGAACATGTCCTGCATTTCTTGGAAGATGACGTTTTTTTGCCCATCTTCCATTGCCATCTAGTATAATCGCTACATGTGACGGAATTGTTAAATGTTCCATTTTCTTTCCTCCTTGTAAACTAATATGTCTGCTGGTTTAATCTGTTAAATGCCGAAGTAAATTTGAGCAAGCTCAATTTACTCCGGCATTTGCTTTTTGTATACTACTATACTGTAAGTATTTCTTTTGATTTTGCCTCAATTACTTTATCAAGTTCTTTGATGAATTTATCTGTCATTTTCTGAACTTTTGTCTCGTTATCTTTTACCTCGTCCTCGCTGATTTCGTTTGCTTTTCCTTTTTTCTTTAAAAAGTCATTTGCATCTCTTCTAATATTGCGGATAGCAACTTTTGCTTTCTCACCTTTTTTCTTTACGTCTTTTACTAACTCTTTTCTGCGCTCTTCTGTCAACTCAGGGAAAATAAGGCGAATGATTTTTCCATCGTTAGATGGATTAATTCCGATATCAGAGTTTTGAATTGCCTTCTCAATTGCTTTAATCAAGCTAGTATCCCATGGCTGAATTACAAGCATTCTAGCTTCTGGAACATTGATATTTCCTACTTGCTGAATAGGAGTTGGAACTCCATAATAATCTACCTTAATCTTGTCTAAGATATGTGGGTTTGCTCTTCCAGCACGAATTGTCTGGTATTCTCTCTCTAAGCTCGCAATTGTCTTTTCCATTTTTTCTTCAAATTGTGTTAACATCTTTATACATCCTTTCACACTAATTTATAAATCTTTTAAAAGTATTTCACTTTCATAAAATTCTTTTGAAACTACACGGTAACATAGGTTCCATTAAAAGAACCGTTAAATGTATTAATAATACTATTTTCCTCGCCAAGACCAAATACAATCATAGGCATCTTATTTTCAAGACACATAATCGTAGCTGTCAAATCAATTACTGCCAATTTCTGATTTAAAACTTCATCCAAGCTAATCGTGTCATATTTTTTCGCTTCTTTATTCACCTTAGGATCGCTATCATATACGCCATCAATCGCTTTCGCCAATAAAATGGCATCTGCCTCAATCTCAATTGCTCGAAGTGCTGTAGCTGTATCTGTGGAAAAATATGGATGACCTGTGCCACCGGCAAAAAATGTAATCACTCCATTTTCTAAATTCTCAATCGCTGCGTCTTTAGAAAAGACTTCTGCAAATGTTCCACATGTGAACGGAGTAAACACTTTTGTCTTAAGTCCAACAGCTCGAAACATCTCAGATACATAAATACAGTTCATCACTGTCGCAAGCATACCAATCTGGTCTGCTTTTGTGCGGTCCATATTCTCACTCGTTCTTCCTCGCCAGAAATTTCCCCCACCGATAACAACAGCAATCTGAAGTCCCTGATCAGCAACTGCCTTAACTTGCTTTGCCACCTCAAGAACGGTAGCCTCATCAAATCCTGTTTTTTTCTCTCCTGCAAGTGCCTCGCCACTGAGCTTTAAAAGCACTCTTTTCATATCTTTTATGTTTTTCATAAAACACCTCTACTTTTGTTTTTTCCATTGGGCTAATATTCTAAACCGACATACCTAGCCTGATAAGTAGTCATAAAGAAAACTTTGATTGCCCTCTAGTTTAAGTATACCATAGAAAATCTTCTATTTCCATATATTCTTAATAAAATTTCCAACTTCCTCCCATGCCTTTTTAGATTCCGGGAGAAGGTTTCCTGCCATCTGAAAATCATGAAACATTCCCTCATAGACATCTAACTGCACTTTTACACCACTCTCTCTTGCTTTTTTAGCGGCACTTAAACTGTCACTTAAAAGCATCTCAATACTTCCAACTTGGAATAAAATTGGAGGAAATCCTGTAAAATCTCCAAATAAGGGGGAGATATATGGATTTTTGGGGTCATCTTCTTTTTTAAGATATTCTCTCTCATACAACATACTCTCTTTTGTATTTCCAAAGAGAGGGTCTTTTTCAAAATTTTCCTCATAACTTTTGCCTGATAAAGTCAAATCGGTCCAAGGGGACATACAAATAAATGCTGCTGGAAGCTCTATATTATGGTCTTTTAGATAATGTCCAAGACAAAGAGCAAGACCACCTCCGGCAGAATCTCCCGCCACAATAATATCACTTCCACTATATCCCATTTCCTCTAAAAGCCACTGATAGGATACTATAGCATCCTCAAGTGCAGCTGGAAAGGGATTTTGTGGCGCTACTCTGTAATCGATTGTAAGAACACTCGCCCCTAAGCTTTCTTCACTATAGCGCAAAGCAAATCTATAGTACGCATTTTTCATAGGACCGATATATCCCCCTCCATGTAACTGCAAAATTACTTTATCTTTATTTGGGAATTCATCTGTCTTTATAATCATCCGCTTCAGCTTTCTTTCTAATTTTGTCTCTTCTTCTTCACTCTTTTGATACAAAAATTCCATTGAAAATTTTTCCATATCAATTTTATCCTTTCGAAAAAGGGGAGGACAATTCCATTCTGGCTCTATCGGATGTTTTCTAAATTCTCCAGTTTGAATTGGCTTTCCAAGAACTGTTGTATTAATATCTGCAATAATTTTTCTCATTAATGCACTTCTTACACTTACATCTTCTTTTAGCTTCATCGATGAAATCTCCTTTCTAATTCATGAAAAAATGTTCTTCTCGTCACTATAATACTGCTAACCAGTGCAATAATAGATGAAATAGTTGCTAATATAATAAATGGTGTTACTGGAATTTTTTCAATAAAAAATGCCAAAAACAATCCTAAATTAAAAATCATCCAAAAAAATTGCCTAATAAAAGATTCCTTATGATTTTCTTCTCTCATAATCATACAAAATAAAACTGCAAAATTTACACTTACTATAACCGATGGCACCATATATTGAAGTGACCATCCTGTACTTTTTGTCATCTTATCTAAGGCAATACTTGCTATAATGATAACAACTCCGTGAAGCATAATTTTTGCCTCCCAGTCTACATATGTCTTAAGACAGAAATTCACCATAAGCCAAAAATAAAAAATAGCAATAACAACCGGCACTGACCAATAAATACCTCTAAAATAAATATAATTCACTCCGACCGCTAAAATAGATAAAAGAAACAGACATAAAAAGAACGTATTTTTTAATATTAAAATTCTCTTTATATCAAAAGGAATTTTAGGATATCCCACATACTCCACTTCCTTCATTATTTTTCTTTCTTCTTCTATCTCTACTAGCTTTTCATGACAAAGAGGACAAAATTCTTCTTTGTCTAATACCTCCACCATACATTCTTTACATACTTTCATTTGAAACTCCATTACTCTCTATCAAAACAGATATTCCATTTTTTGACAATTCTCTAAAAAAAGCTCTCTGTAACCTTGTATCCTTCCAAATAGAAGAAAAGGTAATCATTACTTTATCTTTAAAAGAAATCGCATTACATTTTAAAGGTTGAGAATTTCCAACTCCCATTGATATGCAAAAACTCAAAACTTGATCTTCATATTCTTTTTCTAACTTTACAATTCCCAAATTTGAGAATGTCATTGTATAAGAATGACTAGACCTTGAATACACCATTTTTGTCACCCATTTTTTTATAAAAAGTGGAACAAAACAAATAACAGGATTATTCTCAAACTTCATATTATAGGCAATCGTCTCTTCCATCTTATCTTTCGTAATTTTTTCCTTCATCTGTGACTTTACTTCCAGTAAGATTTCATCAAAACTATGCCCCTTACCTTTTGACAAAAAGGAAATATTAGTAACTGCAAAAAAATTCATCATCGTATCCGAGTTAAAAATATTTCTAAGATTGATTGGAAGATTAAGAGCAATCGGAGACTTACTTGGTTCTTCTTTTAAATATTCTTTATAAAGACAGTAAATTAAATTTGCCGCAATAAATTGTGTGATACTCGCCTCTTTTTCTTTGCATATCTTTTTTAAAGATGCCAAATCTACATATCCCTCAATCATACTATATTTTCCAAGAACATATTTTTCTCCTGTAATTTGATAGGCCCTCTTTGTCGTATAGCTCTTCCACTGTCTTTTTTTATAGTTTTTCTTATAACTATCTTCTAAATCAAAAGCATTTTCACCTCTGGGTGTTTTATGTTTTCCTGCCTTTAATGACAAATAGCTACAAGTCAATTCTTTTAAGAAGTTCACTGCCCCAAGTCCATCTGTAATCGCATGAAAAACTTCCAAATTAATCCTATTTCTATAATAACTTACACGAAATAAATGCTGCGTTCCTCCGCGTGGATCAATATATCTACATGGATACGATAATTCCTTTTCTATCACTGGTATATTGGTATTGTCCTCAAAATAATACCAAAATAATCCTTTTCTAAGTTTTACCCCAAATGTCTCAAAAGAAGGTAAAGTCTCCTCTAAAGCCTTTTGTAAAATTTCAGAATCGATCTCTTCTTTTAGCACAACGGATATGCGAAATACATTTGTCATTTTCTCATTTGCAGTAACAGGAAAAATCTTTGCTGTATTATCTAATCTTCTCCACTTAATCTGTTTTTTTTCTTTTCTTTTCTTCATCTTATTATCATAACCCTAACCAAACTTATTTTTTTCGCCACTTACTCAAAATTTAATGATGTAAGAAAGTTTTCATAAAATTCATCATGACTTGCAAGTTCTACAAAGCTAGCCTCCCTAGACAATTTTAACGCTTCTTCTTGCACTTTATCTGACAATAATGCCTGCACAGCTCCCATGCTCGCTGTATTTCCTATAATTTTTATCTTCTCAAGAGGGATATTAGGAAAGAGTCCTACCCTCCTTGCCGCCTCCGTGTTCAAATAGCTGCCAAATGCTCCTGCCACTAAAATTTCATCTATCTCTTCCATCTCTATCTTTATCTCATTTAGTAAAGTTTTCATCCCTGTCCTTATTGCTCCTTTTGCCAATTGAATTTCCCTTATATCCTTCTGAGTAATAAACACATCCCTATTTATAAGATAAAAAACTCTATTTTCCATTCCATCATCAGAAATTCTATCACATAAAACAGCCGCAATTCCCTCTGCCTTTGCTTCTCTTTGCGATAACATATAGCCATCTTTTTTTATTATTCCAATATTTAAAAGTTCCGCAATTATCTCAATAATACCAGAACCACAAATGCCAATGGCAGGTTGGTTTTTGATTGTTTTTATACTAATTTTCCCATTTTTATCTATTTTCACACTCTCGATAGCCCCATCTAAAGCTCTCATTCCTTTTTCAATGCTTGCCCCCTCAAAGACAGGACCTGCGGCTGCCGAACAGACAAAACATTTTCCATCTTGTATAAACGCCATCTCTGCATTTGTCCCAATATCAATGAAAATATAGTTTCCTCTTTTTTTTAAGATATCCGCCGCCAAAATTCCCATTGTTATATCTGAACCCACTTGTCCTTGCATATTAGGGAGTACCATAACTTCCATACTATCAATTTTTTCTAAAATCTTTGTTGATGAATAAGCATCGCCACAATTTAATATGGCATCTTTTAGACTTTTTCCAATTTTCTTCTCTATTCCACAAAACTGCTGCAAAAATGGGTATCTAGCGAGAGAAGAGGGAGAATATCCTAAAAAAATATGACTCATCGTCGGATTTCCCACAACTGTCACTTTTTCTATTTTTTCTATTTTTTTATTTTTTTGAAATTTTTTTATTATTTCCTCACAGCAATCCAAAATTAAATTTTGGAGAAAGCAGAGATTCTCCCTACTTTCCTCCGTATACTGAATTCTAGAAATCACATCTGCTCCAGCAACTTTTTGCGGATTTTGTCTTACCTCGATGGAAAGTATCTCACCATTTTCCAAGTTAACCAAACTTCCCACAACTGTAGTCGTTCCAATATCGAACGCCACTCCACACTTTGCCACTGCAACATCTAGATTTTTTTCTATCTTATTATCCCTTATCTGACTTATTTTTGCCTTCTTATCAGAAATCCCTGTCTCTTCGTAGGGAATAATAACTTCTATATCTTCTTCCACTTTCACTTCACAGGCAAGACATTCTTCCCAGTCAAGAATCACTTTACATTTTTTACAAGTTCCTCTTCCATTACATGTTTCGCCAAGAAATATATTTGCTCTTTTACAAACTTCTAATAAAGTTTCCCCCTCTTTGGCCAATATTTCTTTCTTTTGTGGCAAAAATAATACTTTCATTTAATTTTCCTTTCCAGCTAAATTTAAGATAAATTGCTGTGCCGTTCTTCCAGAAATACCTCCATGACTTAACTCCCATTTTGTCGCATTTTGTCGAAGTTCCTCTGCACTCAATGTGATAGATGGATAATTCTTTGCCAATTCTTCCACAATATGATAATACTCCTTTTGAGATGGACGAGAATAATTAATCGTCACACCAAATCTAGCTACGAGAGACAATTTTTCTTGCATTGTATCAGAGCGATGCAATTCATCTTTTGACATATCAGAGCGGTCTGACCATGTCTCTCGGATTAAGTGACGGCGATTAGAAGTAGCATAAATCAAAACATTATCTGGCTTTGTCTCTAATCCACCCTCAATAACAGCCTTTAAATATTTATATTCTATCTCAAACTCCTCAAAAGATAAGTCATCCATATAAATAATAAACTTATAATTTCGATTTTTTACTTGAGCGATGACGGAGGATAAATCTTTAAACTCATGTTTATAAATTTCAATCATTCGAAGTCCCTGTGGATAATATTCATTTAAAACGGCTTTAATACTCGTAGATTTTCCCGTTCCACTATCTCCATAGAGCAGACAGTTATTTGCCTGTCTTCCAGCAACAAAAGCCTCCGTATTTTCAATTAATTTTTGTTTTTGAATCTCATAGCCAACTAAGTGACTAAGACGAACATCATCCGTATTTTTGATTGGTTCTAAAACAACCTCCGAACCCTTATGGCTAATACGAAATGCCTTATTTAAACCAAATTTTCCGACCCCATACCGATAATAGAATTCTGTCACAAGCTCAAATACTTCTTTTTCATCTTTAGAAGCCGCAATCTTTTTACTTAATTCTTTTACTTTATCACTCACATTTTTATTATAACGTTGTTCTTGTTTTTCAATAGAATGATAATTCAATATAGTAGAAAAACAGTCAATTCCAAGACTTTCTTCTAATTTACTAAAATCATAGAAAAATAAATTTCTAAAAATTTTAAAATCAGATATCGCAAAGGAATTAACAGAGCCCTCTTGCACTCCCATTTTTTCCATAGTAATACTAAAAGGATTCTCATTTGTCGCAAGTACATACGCCAAATAACAATGCCATAAATTATAATCAAATCCATACTGTGTAGATAAGTCTAATAATTTATGAATCTGCTCATAAATTTCATTAATTAACTCATCTTTATCATAATTTTCTTTGTCAAATTTTTCACAGATACGTGACATACAAAATAAAATACTATCTTTTGGAATATCTCGGTATATTACTAATTTTGAAATTTCTCTATACATAACATTTCTCCTATTATTGTCCTACTATTGTCCTTTTATTATCATCTAAAACTTGAAAAAGCACTCGATTGCTCGTCATCTCTCGATTCATATTTAAATTAGAAGCTCGTATATCTATCTTTTAATTTTGAGACTTTTGCATTGCTTTTATACCTGCACTTAAATACTGCTTCCAATTTGAAGACTCTCCAAATTCTCCCCCTCTTGTCTCCTGATTATAAATTAACCCACTACTGTCTACCCACTGGACTAAATTTCTATTATTAAAATAATATTGCTCTCCCTGTCCATCTCCATTTACACTCCAGATAGAAACATAAATTAATTCGTTTCCCTGATAATAATACTCCTCATAAGATTGTCCATCCACAGAATCTTCTGGCTGATATAAAGTTTTTGCTACATCTCCATTAGGGTCTATGTACTGAATTCCGGATTTTCCCTTTGATCTTAGCTCATATCCATCTTTTTCCATCTCAATAACATCTTTTTGCTGTGAAATCCAAGCTACACTATTCCCATCTTGGTCCGTCTCTGGACCATATCGAGTAGAAATCTCTACCCTCGTCGTCGCCTCCGTCGCAACAGTCGTTGCCTCCGTCTGCTGCAATACTTTATTAGAACTCGTATCTTTCACCTGTTCCCGAAGCGTATTCGCTGTTGTTTGCTCTGTTATCTGCTCTGTTGTCCCTAGAGTTGCTCTCGTTTCCTCTCTCTTTTCAGTTTTATCTTCTACTAGCTTATCATCTAAGCTAGTAGTCTTTTCTTCTTGCACTGCTTTTGTTACCTTATCTTCCCTCTTTGCTGTAGAATGAGAGGATGTTTTTATAATAGATCTCCCAATAATGTATACAATAATCATTAAGCAAAGCAGGGAAATGGCTTGCACAATTGCCCCCATACTTTTCTTTAATAAATCTTTCCGTCTTCGTCTCCTCAATTGCTTTCCTCCTAAATATTATCTCCATTTTACTTTCTTTTCTTTCTTCCACTATTCTACCAATGATTCTCTTAGATTACAATGAAATTTTTGTGAAAATCTTACTAAAAACTAGGAAAATTAAAAAGTATAGGATAAATTTTAAGGTCTAGTCCTCTATCCCCTTTTTTACTTGTATTTCCCCATATTTTGCAATCCCATTTTTTCGATTCTCTAACTGGATTGATAGATTGTATCCATATTCCAATTTCTGCATTTTCTATAAGATTTCTTGAAATATCAGACTGCGAAAGAGATGATAAAATCATAGCTTCTTTTTTACAAGAAACGAACGTATTGTGATGAATGGATACATTTTTATAAACCTTAGAACTTGGGATATAGTCAAATCCGATTCCCTGATATACATCTCGAAATATATTATTTTTCACTAAAATTTGATTACATGTTAGTGTCCGTATTTTTTCTCCATTATTCGAAATGAGATTCATTGTTCCAAACTTTAAAGCCTCTTTTTTGTAAGAATCCGACACAGTCTTATTCGTATAGTATTTATCAAAAGTACAATCTCTAATAATAATATTGTCTACTCCATTCATCTCAATATGATGACCACCCATATTATTACAAATTTTCACTCCAATTATTTGAACATTTTTCGCATACGGAAAATAAAGATTGCTAAAAGAAGTGGTTACAGCGCCATAAAGTGCATCAAAACAATTACCGTCAAAAGTTCCACCTTGTATTATAATATTTTGTTCTTGCTTAATATAAGGGGAATCTTCCATAAAATTTCCACTCATGAGCATAGGACCTTGCTGAAAATCTCGCACAAAAACTACATCTTTTATAGATAATACTGTATTACTATAAATATGTACTGTACTTGATAAATGATATGTTCCAGCTGGAATCAGAATTTTATATGGAATCTCTTTCGTTGCTTTCGTTGCTGCCAAAAGAAACGCCGCCTGCAACTGGACAGTAATATTATCTCCATCCGCTACGTCCAATATCACTTCCATATAAGTACCTTTATTCGTTAAATAACGGCTTTTTGATGCTAATCTCTCATTTCTCTCTTCTTCGCTATCTTGTCTCGAATTTTTTTCTTCTATCTCCACGTTTTCGATTGACGATTCCTTTCCTCCTATATTAGAAGCAGCACTCGATATATAACATATATTTAAATTTGTTACGCTAAAGATTATCACTAAAAATAAAATATATAAAAGTTTTTTTCCCACACATTCCTCTCCTTTATACTTAACCTATTTTTACTTCTCATTCTACTCCACTTTTAAACAAAATACAATCTTTTCTATCTTGCAATTTTGTTTTTCCAATTTTTTCTATATAGTGGAAAAATTTCTATTCTCTTTTATAAAAATTTCTATAAAAGTCCATCCAATCATTCTGTACTTATATTTCAATTTATGTTAATAATCTCCTAATATTTAACAGTCCCCATCCTTGCTGATTTTTTGGTATTCCCAAGTCTATTGCCGATTCATATAATTTTATCTTTACCTCTTTATTTGTATAATTTGGATGCTTTTCTAATAAAAGAGCAATTGCCCCACTGACCATCGGCGTAGCCATCGATGTCCCACTCTTTTTTGTATATCCTGTTTTTTCATTCAGACAAGATAAAATTTTACTTCCCGGAGCCACGATTTCTGGTTTACAAACACAAGATAACGTCGGACCTCTTCCTGAATACTGTTTTCCTCCCTTCTCATCTACCGCTCCCACTGTAATAACTTTTCTGCTAACTCCTGGTATTGTCACAGACCCCTCTGCAGGTCCATTATTTCCCGCTGCCACGACAACTACCAATCCAGCATCCCATACTTGCTCGATTTTTTGAATTAATAATTTTTCTTCCATCAACAAATTTTTTGCAGATTTTCCAACCGATACATTAATAACTCGCAAATTATATTGTTCTTTATAATATAAAATCCAATCTAATGCCTTTAAAACATTTTTTATTTTTCCATTTCCTCGACTATCTAGCACTTTTAATGCAATAATATTGGCTTTAGGTGCAATTCCTATATATGCTCCATCTCTCATTCGTCCATTCGAACCAATAATTCCGGCCACATGGGTTCCATGCCCATAATCATCATATAAATTTCTTCTTCCTCGCACAAAATCCCCAAATGCCATAATTCGATTTTTCCCTCTTATAAAATCTTCATGTGGAAAGATTCCTGTATCTAAAATTGCCACTCCTATTCCTGCACCATAAATTTGTCTGCTATGTGCATACTCAAGCTGTATCCATTTTCTTGAACAATCCTCCTCATACCCCATCTTTATTTCTCCTAGGACTCCTTTTTATAATATATGCCAATTTGAAATAATATGTCCAATACATAAAATGTAAAAAATAAATTTCTATTTTTTTACATTTCATCTTGATTTTTCCATCAAACTATGATATGATACATATATCAAAGAAATCCATACTAGATTTTTATATCTTAGTTTGTCAGAGGAAAGAGAGTTTTTTCTAATTTCATACTTATACTTTCTCCAACACAATTCACTTCTGTACATTTTCATTCCATCCTACATGATTTCACTTCACTATATTCTCGTTAGACAGAATATAATTTTAATTTATTATCACTCACTGAAAATTACAGAAATACATCTTTCTAATATATTTTTATTATTAGAAAATCAATTATCTTATTGGATAAGAATTCATTCTAAAAAATTCTCTTTTCTCTGACAAGATAAGATATTGTTTTTATAAAATTCCCAACCAAAACCAATAAAAAAGCTATTATAGTAAACCAATTTAAAAAATTAGAATAAAGTCTAATATTTAAAAATTGGCTCATTATAATAGCTCTTTTTCTTTCACTTTATAATTTAATTATTGTACCCCTATCATATCACAGAGAAAAGATACTGCTTTCTTATTCAAAATACACGTATAATGCTCTTCACAATAGCTCTTTTGAATTAGTTTATTTGAAATAAAATTAGAAAAATCCATCGCTAACCCACAACAGAAATCAAATTTCTTTACACTTAATCGTCCTTTTTCTAAAATTAGATAATACGTATTTTCTATCTCATCTTTATATAGACTACTTTTTATATTTTTTTCTAGTTTTGGCAAACTACAAAATTCTTCTAAATTTTCCATCGAATCAAACTTATAAATACACATTTTCACTGCTGTATTTTGTTTTTTCTTAGAATTAATTTTTTTATTTGAAACTTTTTCTAGCTTATCTTTGTTTAATTCTAAATCTTCGATTTCTTCCATCATTCCTTGTAAAATATGTTCAAGCTCTTGTGGCGGTAAATTTTCTGTCTCTGCCTCTACCTGCTCCATTGTATGTCTTAATTGTTCAATAATTCCTTTGGCTCCATCTTGTGTACTATCTGAGAATGTAATAGCAAGCCCATTTTTAGGAAGTGGCATAATTTGTAGAGAAAATAAATCTCCACTCATCTCAAATCCAACCTCTTCCTTCGCTTTTTGTATCAAAACATCCATAAAATCATGAACTTTATTTTTATCTCGGAAAAAATCTTCTAAAGCAATATTATTTTCTAACATATCTTCTTCCGATAAGATACAACTAATTGTGTTTTCGTCTATCTTACGAAATTTCATCCAATCACCTCTATTTGTCTTTTTTCTTTAGCAAAAACGATATACAGTTGTAGAATGATATTTCTCTCCTGCTTTCACAATTGTAGATGGGAAATTTTTTGTATTAACTGCATTTGGGAAAAATTGTGACTCAGCGGCAACTCCACTTCCCTTTTTATACCAAACACCATTTTTTCCAACTGTATCTAAGAAATTTCCTGTATAAATCTGAATTCCTGGCGTGTCTGTAAAAATTTCCATCTTTCTCTTACCTAATACTTCTAGATATCCGACTTTTTCAAAGCTTTTTTCTTTTTTATCTAAGACAAAATTATGGTCATATCCTGCCGCATAAATTAGTTGGTCAAACTCCTCATTTATTCTAGCACCAATTTCTTTAGGTTTTCTAAAATCAAGCGGAGTTCCCTCAACAGAAGCTATCTCTCCCGTTGGAAGACATGTCACTGGTGCAATTGGAGTATATTCTTTCGCATTTAAATATAAAATATGATCCAAAATATTTCCATCATCTTGCCCCTTTAGATTAAAATAAGAATGATTTGTAAAATTCATAATAGTATCTCTATCTGATAAACCATCATACTCTATTTTTATCTCGTTTTCTTCTGTAACAGTATACGTCACAGAGAAAAAAGCAGTTCCTGGCAATCCTTGGTCTCCATCTGGACTAGACATAGCAAGTTTTATTTTATTAGCTTCTACTTCCATCACAGACCAAATGCGAAAACTATAACCATCTTTTCCACCGTGATGATTATTCGCATTCTCATTTTGATCTAATTGATAAACAATGCCATCTATTTGGGCTATTCCATCACCAATTCGATTGCTATTTCTTCCCACAGTTGCCCCTAAATAGGCAGATCTGCTCTCATATCCTGTCACATCATCATATCCTAAAACGACATCTTCAATATTTCCTTCTCTGTCTGGCACCCAAAGCGAAACTAGCGTTGCCCCATAATTTGTCACTGCAGCCTTCATTCCATTTTCATTGCCAATTATGTATAAAAATACTTGCTCTCCATTTTTTGTCTTACCAAATTCTTGTTTTGCTATCATTTTATGTACCTCTCTCCCATTCAAACTAAAAGTATGTACTAGGGGAATGCTTTTTCTTTTGTACCTTTATTCCTGCAGGTATCTACATTCCCCATACTCTTTTGTGCTTTGCGTTTTCTTCTTTTGTATTTATATCTTTTGTACTTCCCGCTCGAGCTAATTGTAGTATGTCACATATCGTTTTTCCTATTCATTTTCTCGCACATTATTTTAACATAAATCATATTAGTTTAAAAGAGAAAAACGAAAAAAAATATATTTTTGTAAATATTTTAAAATTCACAAAAAATAAGCGAGAGCATCTTTTCTTCTAAGATACTCTCACTTTATACTATTTCCTCCAATGGACTAACCTTCCTTCTATATGAACTTAAATTTTATGAATCTCGCTTTAAATCTTATCTTATACATTCTTTTCTTGAATCGACGTCCCATATTTAAAATTAAGGGATAACGTCCCAGCAAATAATTTTGGAGAATCATTTATCTTCTATGCGTTTACCTTCCCATCGGTCCATACCTCTCAGTTCTTAAATTTGGTTCCGTTTTCAACTTATGCTTTTGGTGGTCTATACCTTCCTTTTCTTAGATTTTGTTCCGATTTTTCAACTTATGTTTTTGGTGGTCCGTACCTCCTTTACTTAAATTTTTCTCTCATAACACTTATCTTTTAAAATTTTGTTAATCTTCCTTCCTGAAATGAAACGTTTATAGAAAATTTATGATTAAGTTAAAATTTTAAAAATTCAGTTTTTAATTATTTTATAAAATTGAAATCTGTCGACATCTTTCTTTTCTTGTTTGTTATGAGTTTATTATAGAGTATTCTCTTGAATTTGTCAAGTCTTTTTTTGTATTTTTTTTATTTTTTCTGATTATTTTTTTATTTTTAATATTAATTTCTATATTTTATTCTGTATTTTGCCTATTTATTTAAAATTAATTTCTTTAAAACTTATTTCCTCAAAAATTTAGTTTCATTTTTTCTACTTAATTTGAAACTTAATCATTGACAGTTTCATTTTCAAATGTTAAAATGAGACTAAAGTTAGAATTATTAAACTTATATTCTTATAATTAAGAGAAAGGAGTATTTATGGACAAAAAAGATTATATCCCTGAGCATCACCACGAACACCATGAGCACAGCGACTCTTGCGGCTGTGGACATGAGCACCACCATGAACACCATGAGCACAGCGACTCTTGCAGCTGTGGACATGAGCACCACCATGAACACCATGAGCACGCCGATTCTTGCAGCTGTGGACATGAGCACCACCATGAACACCATGAGCACGCCGATTCTTGCAGCTGTGGACATGAGCACCACCATGAACACCATCACATAAAGGAGCATCCTGCCGACTGCGACTGTGAACTATGTCATCCACACGAAGATTACTGTGATGTATGTGGTGAAAGTTTATCTAAATGCACTTGCAATATGCCAGATGCGACAAATAAAAAACGTGTCTTTATTCTTGAAAATCTTGGCTGTGCTAACTGCGCTGCCAAAATGGAAGCCAAAATCAAGGCATTGCCAGAGGTAGATTACGCAACAATTACCTTTGCCACAAAGCAGCTTCGCGTATCTGCAAAAGATCCTGAAGCATTACTTCCAACTCTTCAGTCTATCTGTTCTTCTATTGAACCTGAAGTCATTGTAAAACCTAGGAAGCATAAGGTCCAAAAAGCTGCCCCCGTTCCTGAGACATCAATTATTTCTTCTGTGGAAACGTCTAAGAAGTCTTTTTTCCGCAAGGAAAATATGGAACTAATCACAATTATTACTGGAGCAATTCTATTTATTTTAGGTGAAATTCTCCACGAAACTGTATTCCAAGGAGAGACATTTCCACCTATACTTATCGCTCTTTGTCTTATTGCTTATATTATACTGGGATGGAAAATTATTTTAACAGCTGTCAAAAATCTACTAAAGGGACAAATTTTTGATGAAAACTTTTTAATGACAATTGCCACTCTTGGAGCACTTGCCATCCAAAACTATATGGAAGCGGTCGGTGTCATCCTCTTTTTTAGAGTTGGAGAATATTTTGAACATAGAGCTGTAGAAAATAGTCGCAAATCTATCATGGATGCTATTGATATGAGACCTGAGGTTGTGCACCTCTTAGTTGGAGAACAAGTAAAAGTCATCAATGCAGAAGAAGCAATTGTTGGAGATATTTTACTCGTTCGTCCTGGCGACCGTATCCCTCTAGACGGAATTATTATAGAAGGTGAAAGTCAGATTGATACCTCTCCCGTTACTGGAGAGCCAGTTCCTGTCTTTGTCCATACTGGCGATGAAATTATCTCTGGATGTATGAATCATTCTGGATTATTAAAAATGCGAGTAGAAAAACCATTAGAGGAATCTATGGTAACAAGAATTTTAGATTCTGTGGAAAATGCCGCCGCAAGCAAGCCACAAATGGAGCGCTTCATTACAAAATTTGCCCGTATTTACACTCCGTTCGTAGTATTGGTAGCGGTTCTTACAGCAATTATTCCATCTCTTAATATTCTACCTATTTTTCCAAATGGAGGAGACTGGAATTTCTGGATTCACACAGCACTTACTTTCCTAGTTATTAGTTGCCCTTGTGCACTTGTCCTCAGTGTGCCACTTGCTTTTTTCTCTGGATTAGGTGCTGGTTCTAAAAAGGGAATTTTATTTAAGGGAGGTTCTTCTTTAGAAGCTATCAAAAACATAACAACTGTTATTATGGATAAAACTGGAACCATTACTCGCGGTGATTTTCGTGTTCAAAAAGTAATTCCTGTCTCTACATACTCTGAGACAGAAATTTTATCCTACTGTGCCTCCTGTGAATTAAACTCCACACATCCTATTGGAAATAGCATCATTGAATATGCTAAAGATACAAATATTTCTATTTCCCGTCCTTCTTGCGTAGAGGAAATCGCAGGTAAAGGAATAAAAGCAGAGTTAGATGGAAAAGAGATTTTATGTGGAAACCAAGAGCTAATGAAAGAATACAAAATTGACACATCAAAATATCTCAACGATATTTTTGGAACAGAAGTATTTATCGCTGTAGAACGCAATTTTATCGGCTATCTCATCATCTCAGATACCATAAAACCAGAAGCAAAAGCTGCCATTGCAGATATTAATTCCCTAAATATTCATACAGTTATACTAACTGGTGATGGAGAAAACGGTGCAAAGGCAGTAGCCAAAGAAACTGGAATAAAAGAAGTCCACGCTAAGCTTTTACCTCAAGATAAATTGAGCAAACTTCAAAAAATCAGAGAACAAAAAGGTGCAGTCATGTTTGTCGGGGATGGTATTAATGACGCCCCTGTTTTAGCGGGTGCCGATGTCGGTGCCGCTATGGGAAGTGGAGCTGATGCGGCAATTGAGGCAGCAGATATTGTATTTATGAATTCAAACTTAATCTCCATTCCAGAATCTATTCAAATTGCTAAAGATTCTAGCAATGCTGCTACGCAAAACGTAGTATTTGCTCTTATTATCAAGGCAATGGTTATGGTGCTCGGTCTCACTGGCCATGCCAATATGTGGTTTGCTGTATTTGCTGACTCTGGAGTTGCTGTGCTTTGCGTACTAAATTCTATCAGAGTTCTATACAAGTACAGAAAAAAATATAAAAACGTATGATATTTAATACGAAAGAAGAAGAATCCCACGAAAATCATTTTTCAATACTTGATTTTCTCGTAAGATTCTTCTTTCTTTTTTGTATATATTTATAACATTATTTTTAGGTATACAAAAAAACGCTTATTATTCTACGCATATTTACATAGGTTACGAAAACAACTTTTATTCTAGGCTCTCTATTTCATCAAAAGCCTTTATCAATTTTTTTCGAAAAGAATCAATTTCCTTTTGGTTTTGTTTAGCCAAAACTTCATCAAACTGTGACAGTAAATCTTGGATATAAAAGCGGATATCTCCCAAACTCTCCTCGTAAAGTCTCTCTCCTCGAAAAATTACCTGCTTGTTTATCTCCTGCTCCCACGGTAATATTTTTAAATAATCAAGCTCTCTCATACGAGCCTTTGCTTCCTCATCAGAAATTTTTACTGCTGACTGTTGCAAAATAATCGTCTTCTCCTGCCCTGTAGATTCTACTTTTACCTTTACCTCAAGCAAAGCATTGACATCATATGTATAAGTTATGTGGATTGCCTCTTGCCCTGCTGGTGCGGGTGGAACTTTCACACTTACAGTTCCCAAAAGCAAATTATTTTTTGGGAAACGGCTCTCTCCTTGTAAAACCTCCACAATAATTCGTTTTTGATTATCTTCCACCGTATAAAAAGTTTCTGTACGACTGACTGGAATTACAGTATTTCTCTCAATAATCGGATAAAAAAGCAACTGATCATCTAATTTTCCAATACCCTTTCTTAAAACAGAAGTTCCCAGAGAAAAAGGACATACATCTGTTAGGACAATTTCTTTCACTGCCTCATTCCTCTGACTCATCGCACATTGGATTGCCGCACCAAGAGCGACTGCCTCATCTGGATTTACGGACATATTAGGAAATCTGGCAAAAAGTTTGACAATAAACCTTTCGACAATCCGTAGCTTTGTCCCACCTCCCACTAAAATAATATCATCGATATCTGAAAGTTTAAAAGAAGAATCCTTTAGGCTTCGCTCAATCGGCACTTTCATTTTTTCTAAAAGCTTCTGACATGCCGCCTCATATGCAGTTAAACTAATATTAACATGATAAGTCGTTCCACTAAGATGACAGACAATCGAAACATCATTGCTCAAAGAAAACTCCTTTTTGGCAGCTTCACATTGATTTCTCACATGAGCAATTTCTTTTTTAGATAATCTCCCAATATCACATCCCGCTTTATCCAAAAATAGTTCCACTAAAATCTGAGTAAAATCTTCACCGCCTATATAATTATCTCCCGCAATTGCATGAACCTCCACAATTCCATCACAAAATTCCAGTATCGATACATCAAAAGTACCTCCGCCAAGATCAAAAACAAGCACAACCTCGTCCAAATCCTTTTTTCCTATACCATAAGCTAAAGCTGCAGCTGTGGGCTCATTAATAATTCGTTTTACAGTAAGACCTGCTAACTCTCCAGCATCTTTTGTAGTCTTTCTTTGCAATTCATTAAAATATGCTGGCACACTAATAATTGCCTCCGTCACTGGCTCACCTAAAAAACGTTCTGCATCTTCTCTTAATGCCCTCAACATAATAGAGGACAAGGTTAGAGCATCCATTTTCCTATGCCCCACAGAAAACTTTTTTTCCGTTCCCATACTCCTCTTAAAAACTTCTACCGTCTGATTTGGATATTTCACCTTTCGTTCTTTCGCTGTCGCACCAATATATAATTGATTTTCCTCATCAATACTAATAACCGACGGTGTTAGATACTCCCCCTGTTTATTAGGAATCAATTTCGGTTCCTCATCCCCAAAATACGCCGCCAGACAATTCGTTGTTCCAAGATCAATTCCAATTAACATCTTTCACCTCTTACAATAATTTTTCATCAATTAACTTTCTTAAACCTATAACATCTAAATCATTTGGTTGAATCTTACTTGCTTTTGTTAACATCTCATGACACTTTTTCTCTTCTCCCATAAAATGGTGTAATAAGGCTATGCTAATATAAATCTCATGACAGCAACAATTGTTACAATACCAGCATAAAGGAGATTTTAATGACTTATCCAAATATTTGCGGGCATTTTCAAAATCTCCAAGCAAGATATAAAACGCACCAATATCTTGATATTTTTCTTTTAACTCTCCACCAGCCTTTGTATTTTTCTGCTTTAAAGATAAACCAATGCTGGCAAGTCTTTTTGCCTCCTCATCTTTTCCTAAAACTAAATTAGCAATAGCGGCATAAAAATACAAATCTCCGTCCTCTGGCCACTCTTTTATTCCTGACAAAAGATATTTTAAAGCTTTCTTTGGTTTTCCCTCATAGAGATTTAACCTTCCCAAATAATTTTTTGCCAAACTCTCATTTACCTCCGCTTGGTCAAAAACCTCTTTCGCCTTTCTATATTCCCGCTTTTGGACAAATAGTCTTCCTGCTTTCACTCTATAAACATCATCCTTAAATAATTTTCTTCTAGAAGACTGCCAACACTTCAGCATTTTTTCTGCCTGCTTATAATTCCCCTGATCTAATTCCAACTCAAATAACAACCCATAAGCCTGCTCCTTATCGCCATCTTGCAAAATTTTCTCATACTGCTGCCTAGCTGCATCAAAATCTCCCATATGACAATAGCAATAGCCAATTTCTTCATAGAAATTCTCTTCCTCGTCTTCCTCATTGGACAAAGTATAATATTGAATCGCCTTTTCGTTTTCTCCCAACGTAATATAATAAAATGCCTTTATTCTGTAAACTTCCAGATTCTCTTTCTCCCTTGTCTCTGCAAGCTTAATATTTTCCCATGCCGCCTCGAATTCGCCGCAAAGAATTTTATTAAATGCCCTGTTAATATAAATTTCTATGCTATCATTAGCCTGCTGCTGCATATCAAGATACTCCATAGCTTTGTCCATCTGTCCAGCCTCTTCGCAAATATCGGACATTTTGGCATTTGCTATTTCGTGATATGGATTCAGACGTAAAATTTCCATTACATCTTTTTCAATATCATCCTCAATCTCTAAAATTTCATTCATCTCCCAGCGCTTTTCCAATAACGGAATATAAGTAGGATCCTTCTCTAATCCTTGATTCAAATGCTTAAACACTGTAATACAGCGCTTGTCTTCTTCCACATCAATCTGAGCCAAATGTAGATATATCTCTCCGATGCTGTCCAAATCACTTTGTTTTGAATCATATCCTTTGATAATCTGTTCGAACGTTTTTCTTGCATTTTTATAATCTTTGTTAAATTCCTGGTAAATTCCACGCATCAGACGCACGGAATCTGTGTCAAAACCTTTTTCATCAAAAAATCGGAATAATTCTTCTATTTCTTCCTTATCTTCTACCGCCAAGTAAATTCTCATCTTATAAATATGAGCATCTATATTGTCCTCATCCATTATGCATATATAATCAAAATCATCATAGGCATCCTGCAATTGTTCTAAACGAAAATAACAGATTCCTCTTCCAAATCGATACATAAAACTTCTAGAATCTTGTTCGAGTAGCTGAGACCATACATCTATCGCCAATTCATAAAATTCAAAACTCATCAGCGCATAGGCCTTTCGCAGTAAAAAATCTTCCTGATTATCTGAAAATGCAATCGCCTTATCCATATCTTCTAATCCATCTTTTTTCTGTTTCATTATCATCTTCGCTCTACCCAAAATCATATAGGCTTCCGCTAAATAACTCAGAGTCTTCCTTGTTTTTTCTTGAGACTCTAATTTTTGAATAAAAGAGTTCACCAATGGCAAGAGTTTTTCCCATTCTTTTTGACTGTCCAAAATAAATACACATAGTCTCAGATATTTTAATTCCCACGCTTCTTTGCCTTTTAATAGATCTATTGTTTTTTGTGCCTCTTCCATTCTACCCTTTGTATAGTAAGCAAATGCCAAGGAATATATATCTTCTTCTGTCATAGTACCCATCTGAAGTTGTTTTTCATGAATCTTGATAATCTCTCCTTCCAGTTCATCTAAAAAATCAGAAAAATGCATACGAAGCTGCGGATCATTCGCCTCCACCAAAACATCCCTAGCTTCAATATACTTTTTCTGTGCTCTAAGTGAAAATGCAAGGAAAGCTCTTATACTGCCAAAATCAGGATTCTTTTCCAATACCCTTCTAAAACATTTTTCCGCTTCTTCAGGCTGATTCTTTAATAATTGCTTTCCTCTCATAAAAGTGGCTCCATCATACTCGCCCCAAGTATCTTCTATATTTTGCAATATCTCCTCAACCATTTTTTCATCGTCTCTATAAATATGAGCTCTCTTAATTTCTGTAGCTGGATGTCTAATTCCTGTCTCGTCAAGCCTTTTTAAAATAAGAATTTCCTCTTTTTTTTTATCCTCCTCACAGGCAACGCAAAGCTTCAAAAAATCCTCAATATACTCGTCGTAGTCCACCCCTTCTAATGGATTTTGTGCAAAGTACTTATACTGTGGAAATTCTTCTTCCCTCAGTCTATCAATGATAAAATACTCCACAAGCTCTGAAGGGAACTCTTCTTTCAACTCTTCTATTTTTTCAGTAAAGTGAAAAACTTCCTCCGCTTTCTTCAATACCTCCCAAGAAATATGCGGGTGTTCCCCAAAAAAGGCCATAAACTCCTTACCTGCCTCATCACGCGTATCCAGAGAAAAACATACATCCTCTAAAAACAAAGTTTCCCATGCCTCTGTTTGAAATCTCCTACTGTTATCTTGATATAAAATTTTTATCTTTTCCTTCCAACATTCAACTGAAGTTTGGCTATCTGATGACTCTCGCAATTCTTCCTTTTTTGTCTCATCATCTTTCTTTTTATCACTGTCCTTTAATGCTTTCTCATAGGCCTCTCTCAACTCCATGAACGCCTCTGGCTCGCTCTCTGGATTCAATTCACGAAGTTTAGCTCTATATGCTGATTTAATTTTCTTCTTATCATCCGTTACTTCTATATTCAAAATTTGCCATATATTCATTTTTTATCTCCTCTGACTACTAAATAATCTGAAAACACCCTTCCTCCCTCATCACAATACTAGAAGAAAAAACCTCTCTCGCTGCTTTTACTAAATAATACGTGTCCTTGACTCCCGCTGTCTCATACGTGGAATGCATAGAAAATTGCGGAAGACCGATATCTACTGTATTTAGTGAAACTTGAGTATTGGATATATTTCCAAGTGTAGAGCCGCCCTGCATATCAGAACGATTAAAAAATACTTGATACGGCACATCCGCTTTCTTGCACATTTCTTTAAACAATGCTCCTGATATAGAGTCTGTTGTATATTTTTGTTTTGCGTGATACTTAATTACAATTCCATCATTAATATAAGGACGATTTGTCGGATCTGATTTCTCCTCATAATTTGGATGTACTGCATGAGCATTATCAGCAGAAACCATCATACTAGAGGCGAGTGCCATAAAATATTCTTCCCTCGTCCGATTTAAAGACATATTAATGCGAACTAAAGTATCCTTTAAGAAAGTGGACGCAGCTCCCTGTTTTGTCGTACTTCCAACCTCCTCATTGTCAAATACACAATATACAGGTACGCTCTCTTTATTGTCACTGTCCAAAAATCCTTTTAGAGTAGAAAATGCGCACTGTAAATCGTCTAATTTAGGAGAAGAAATAAATTCTTCATTCGCTCCCCAGATTGTTCCAGGCGTTCTAGTATATAAAAATAAATCTGTATCAATAATTTTTTCTTTTTCCACATCTGCTGCTTTCGCAATTGTGTCGATAAAGGTATTTTTTGCCTCCTCACCTCCATACAGTGGAAGCATATCAATCTGAGCATTATATATATATCCCTCGTTTACTTTTCGGTTCATATGAATCGCCAAATTTGGAATCAAAAGTAAATCTCTATCTACATTTACAAGCTTTGATTGAATTCCATTTTCTGTCTCAACTACAACTTTTCCCGCAACGGAGAGAGGTCTGTCAAACCAAGGTGCCACTATCATCGCACCATATTTTTCGACATTCAATTTTACATACTTATTATGCACATGTATCTCTGCATTTTGTTTTATTTTAAAGGTTGGTGAGTCACTGTGGCTTGCCATAATTTGAAATCCACAAAATTCTTTTTTAGGCACGTAAAAAGCAATCAAAGAGGAAGAATTGCGTGTGACAAAATATTTTCCTCCCTCTCTAATATTCCAAGTTTTTGCCTCTAAAAGCTCCTCATATCCTTTTTCTCTTAATAATTCTTTTATATTATGCACAACATGATAACAGCTATAACTTTTATCAATAAAATCTATTAGCTCTCTTGATACTTTTTTATACATAAAAAAACCTCCTATTCTATTTTATTCTTCAAGTGAATATATTTTGTCGTCTTACAAATATCCTTGTAAAAACGAGTTGTTTTGTAAAACCTCATAGTATCTCATTCTAGCAGACTCTCTTCTTTTGTGCAACATTATAAAAAGATATATACCGAAAATATAAAAGAAAACATAGATTTCAATGGTTTTTTTTAGTATAATAAAATCAAAAAAGAAAGGAGTGATAAAATGAAAGGGAAAAGATGGATTTTGGGATGTGTTATTGTTTTATCTATGTTATCTATTATGAAACTCCCATCTAATGCAGCTACTTTTGTCTCAACTCACGGTCGTTTATCTGTAAAGGGAACAAAAATAGTAGATTCTAAGGGAAAAAGTATTCAGTTAAAAGGAATCAGTACACATGGTCTTTCTTGGTATCCAGAATATGTGTCAAAGGAGGCGTTTAAAAGTCTTCGAGATCAATGGGGAGCAAATACCGTTCGTCTCGCTATGTACACAGCAGAATACAATGGATATTGTGTAGGGAGCAGTACAAATAAAAAGAAATTAAAAAATATCATTGATAAAGGCGTAAAGGCTGCAACTGATTTAGGAATGTACGTCATTATCGACTGGCATATTTTAAGTGACAAAAATCCAAATCAATATAAAAGTGAATCTATTTCATTTTTTAAGGAAATGGCAAAAAAATATAAATCAAATAAAAATGTTATTTATGAAATTTGTAATGAGCCAAATGGCGGAACTAGTTGGTCGCAGATTAAAAGTTACGCACAGACAGTGATAAAAGAGATTCGAGCTATTGATCCGAATGCGATTATTATAGTAGGAACTCCAAATTGGTCTCAAGATGTTGATAAAGCTGCAAAATCGAAAATTACGGGATATAAAAATATTATGTATAGCTTTCACTTTTACGCTAACACACATAAAGATTCTATGAGAGAAAAACTTGAGAGTGCAGTAAAGGCTGGACTTCCAGTTTTTGTAAGTGAATTTGGAATTAGTGAGGCTTCTGGCAATGGCTCAATCAGCACAACACAGGGAGATAAATGGATTAGTTTACTTAATAAATATAAAATTAGTTATATCTGCTGGAATCTTTCTAATAAAAATGAGACAAGTGCGCTAATTAATCGTAATAGTAGTAAACTATCCAATTGGAAATCAAAAGATTTAACTTCTTCTGGTAAATGGATTGTAAAGAAGATGATAGGAAGTCTAAATAAGTTGCCAGGAGCTTCTACAACGACAACAAAAAAAGCTACGACGACAATTATCACTCCAACGACGACAACAAGGCCAACTGTAACAACCACGGCAAAATTAACTCCAACAACTGGAACATTAAATAATGTTACAGCAAAGGCAGAATTGATAAATTCATGGCAATCAAATTCCAAATATTATTATCACTATAATATTATTATTGAAAATAAAAATACATTTCAAATTAAAACATGGAAATTAAAAGGAACATGGAAATATAATATTGCAATCGATCAATCTTGGAATGCAAAATTTTCAAGCGTTAAAAATACGATGACAATAATGCCTATCTCTGGCTCATGGAACGAAAAAATTCGAGCAAAGGAAAGTGTAACCGATATTGGATTTATTATTTCATCTAATTCTAAAAACACATTGACAAAAATAGAAGTGATAAATTGATGGTGATAAATTCTTATATATGCGAATATTAGATGAAATTTTGAAAAACTATATGAAAAAAGATATATTCTCCAGAAGAAAAATTTTGGAGAATATATCTTTTTATTTATTATCTTTCTTTTCTACTCTGGGCAAACATGATAGCAAGCCACCTTATGTCCCTCTCCAATTGTCTTTAGAACCGGTTTTTCTATCTTGCATTTTTCCATACAGTACTCACAACGGTTTTGAAATGGGCATCCTTTTGGAACTTCAAGCGGGCTTGGTGCCTCACTTTCAATACTCTCTATCTTCTTAGTTGGATCCATATGAATTGAAAACAATGCTCCAAGAAGTGCCTGTGTATATGGATGTTTAGCATTCTTACTAACCGCCTCACCAGGAATGACCTCAACAATATGTCCAAGGTACATCACGGCAATTTGATGTGCAAATGACTGAATCAGTGCTATGTCATGGCAGATGAATACAATACTAATATTTTTCTCTTTTTGTAGTCTCACTAAAAGCTCTATCATACTTTTTTGAATAGATACATCAAGCGCAGAGGTTGCCTCATCACAAACTAAAATCTCTGGCTCTAGAGAAAGTGCCCTGGCAATACCAACTCTCTGCCTTTGTCCACCACTCATATTATGTGGGTAACGGTACATAAAATCGGCTGGTAATTCTACCATTTCTAGTAATTCTTTTGCCTTTGCCTCTTTCTCACTCTTTTTCAATCGTCCAAAATTCATTAGCGGCTCTGTCAAAATATCAATAATCTTCATTCTTGGATTAAAAGACGCCAAAGGATCTTGAAAAACCATCTGCATATTCTGACGATTTAACCATTTTTCACGTTTAGAAAAAGCTAATATATCTTTACCTCTATAGGTAATACTTCCTGATGTTGGGATATCCATCTGAGTCAACATACGGACAAAAGTCGATTTTCCACATCCACTCTCTCCCACAATGCCAAGAGTCTTACCTTTATATACATTTAAGCTAATATCATGGCATGCAGTCAGTATACGACCGCCAGAGGCTGGAAACTGCTTCACAATATGCTCTGTTTTTAAAATAATATCTTCTTTATTAAACAAAACGTGCTCCCTCCATTTCTGGCACTGATCTTAATAATTCCTTTGTATATTCACTCGTTGGATTATTCATAACTTCATCTCTCGTTCCCTGATCTACAATCTTACCATGCTGCATAACAATTAATTTATCTGCCATATAAGCCGCCACTCCAAGATTGTGGGTAACGATAATAATTGATGTTCCATATCGGTCTCGAAGTTCCATCATCTGCCTTACAATCTGAGCCTGTGTTGTGACATCAAGAGCACTTGTAGGTTCATCTGCCAAGAGCAATTCTGGCTGAAAAGTCATCGCTATAGCAATACCTACTCTCTGTCTCATTCCACCTGATAGCTGATGGGGATAGCTTTTCATAATATTCTCACTATCTGGCAAACGCATTCTATCAAGCATATCTCTTCCTTTTTTCCAAGCTTCCTCTTTTGACATCTTACTGTGAGCTATAATATATTCTATATACTGATGACCAATCTTACGGATTGGATTTAGAGTGCCTCCACAATCTTGAAATATCATGGACATTTTAGTCCCCCGAATCTTTCTCCACTCCTCTTTTTGTTTGGTGAGTAGCGGTTCACCTTGAAAATAAATTGTTCCTTCTGTTACCTTGCCAGCTCCTGGCAAAGCTCCAAGTACAGCACGGATTACAGTTGTTTTTCCACTTCCACTCTCACCTACAACACTTATAATCTCTCCCTTTTTTATAGAAAGATTAAAATGTTCAATTGTTGGTTTTGCTTTTCCGTATTGAACAGTTAAATTCTTAATTTCCAGCATATTTGAAACCAACCCCTTCTAACGCTATTTTGCAAGTGCAATATCCTTTGTCAGCCAATAATAATCCATTGGATACATTTTCACTCCTGTAAGTGATTTAGAGGAGAAGAGATAGGTTGTCTCGTATCCGAAGAAAACAGTTGCCGCATCATCCATAATATATTGCTGAATTTGGATAACTAATTCTTTTCTCTTATTTTCATCAAACTCTTTTGCAAGTTCATCTAATAATTCATCTACTTTCGCATTATTATAGCCACTTGTATTATTAGGAGATGTGCTATACCAATTCTCTCTTAAATAGTTTTCTGGGTCTCCTGTATTTGCGACAAGAACATTCCAGATTAATAAATCATAATTACCAGAATCTCTCATGTCAAGTAATGTTTCATAGCTTACTGTGTTTAATTTTACATTAATTCCAACATCTTTTAAATTAGCCTGTGCTGCCTGTGCATAAGTTCCAAGCTCCTCACGGCTTGTATAAATAACAAAATTAAGTTCTAATTTTTCTCCGTCAGGATTCTCTACAAATCCATCGTTATCTATATCCTTATATCCGGCTTCCTCTAATAATTTCTTAGAACTTTCTGGGTTATAACTATTTTCATCCTTTAAGTCTTCAAATCCAAAATCAAGTGTTGGTGGAATTGGAGCTTTACCAGCTGTCGCTCCTCCCTGTAATAAATTTGAGCAGTATGTCTCTTTATCAAGTGCACGAATCAAAGCTTGACGAAGTGCTAAATCCTTTAATGCACCATTTTGATTCATAAACGCATAAGTAGAGCGAAGGGACTGTAACTCTTGAACTTCGATATCATCTCTGCCATCAAAATCAGCAATATTTTCTGTCTTTAGATTATAGGCAAGACTAATCTCACCTGTCTGCAATGCCATAGAACGTGTTGTCTGATCGTCAACACATTTTAATGTAACTTTATCAAATGGAACCTCTCCATCCCAATAATACTCATTTCGAACTACTACACAAGAATCCGTAGGACTAAAAGACTCTACTGCATAAGGTCCTGTACAAATAGGTCCCTTCATAGCGTAATCATCTGGATTTACATTTTCACTCGTATCTACAATTAAGAAAAGTGGGTCTGCCAAGCTTCCAGGAACGATGGCACTAGGTTCTTTTGTCTTAATTGTTAAATTTTGTCCATCTATTGTAATAGAATCTAACTTAAAAAACTCATCTGTACGATTACTTAATTCAAACGTTCTCTCAAGAGAGCCTTTTACTAATTCGGGCGTCATATCATCTCCATTAGAGAACTTTACACCCTCACGAATCTTAAAAGTCCAAGATAAATTATCATCACTTACCTCCCAACTTTCTGCAAGACAAGGGGCAATTTCTCCATTTTCATTAAATCTTGTGAGTGTCTCGCCCACACCATATCTAGATACAACCCAGCTAAAATACTGCTCTGTCGGCTCTAATGTATCGGCAAAACTTGTAACACCAATAACTAATTCTCCTGTATTGATTGCTTCTATTTTCTTATCGTCTTTCGGTGTTGTGGAACCACTGTCTGAATTTCCTCCACCACAACCTGTCAACATCGTAAATACCATAATTCCTGTTAATGCAAGTCCTAAAGACTTTTTAAACCATTTTCGCATATTCTTTCCTCACTTTTCGTTCTTATTCTTGTTTTGTATCCATCATATCTCGAATACTATCACCTAACATATTAAATATGATAACTACAATCATAATTGCAATACCTGGATAAATCATAAGCCATGGGGCTTTTGATATGTAAGCTCTTCCCTCGTTAAGCATTAATCCCCATTCTGGAGTTGGCGCTGTAGCTCCAAAACCTAAAAACGATAATCCAGCAAGCTCTAACATCATAGTTCCTATATCTGTCGCCGCTGTTACAATCATCGTAGTAATCATATTTGGCACGACATATTTTAAAATAATATTTATTTTTTTTGTTCCTATAATAACTGCGGCCTCAATATAAAGATTTCTTTTAATCTTTAATACCATACTTCTCGCAAGTCTGGCATATTTAGTCCAACTTACTGCCGCAATTGCTATAACTGCGTTTACTACATTTGGACCTAACATACCAGCAATGGCAATTGCAAGCACCATACCCGGAAAAGAAATCATCATATCAGCAATACGCATAATAACCTGATCTACTATACCGCCAAAAAAACCAGCGATAACACCAAGCGCCGTTCCTATAACGAAAATAACTGCAACTAGACATAACGTCATCGTAAGAGAAGTTCTTGTTCCAAAAATAACTCTAGATAAAATATCTCTTCCTAATTTATCAGTTCCACATATATACTTATCATTTGGCTCATGCAAAGACTCTGTCATTATAGTCTCATAAGGATCCATAGGAGCAATATATGGAGCAAAAATTGCTATCCCCACTACAACAAGCGCTAATATCAGAAATATCGTAAATTGTTTATTCTTCATAAAAATATTTGATTTTTTCAATTTACATTTCCTCCTTTAATCTTGGATCTAAGTAGTAATAGGAAAGATCAACAAGTAAATTAATTCCCATATAAAGAAGAGCAATCCATAATACGTATCCTTGCACAAGAGGATAATCTCTGCAAGAAATCGCCTTTACCGCCATACTACCCATACCTGGCCAGTTATAGATAATCTCTACAACAGCTGTACCTCCAAGTAAACTACCAAGAGAAAGACCAAGCAACGTCACCAAAGGAAGCGTCGCATTTGGAAGTACATGCCTCCAAAGAATTATACTTTCTTTCATTCCTCTCATTCTTGCTCCAGTGACATAATCTTGATTGAGTTCTTCCAATACAGCTGTCCTTACTTGTCTTGTATATTTTGCTGACATAGCAATTGCCAATGTGACTGCTGGTAAAATAACTGATTTTAAATCTGTCGTTCCACCTGCCACAGAAACCCATCGCAATTTCACACCGAATATACTAAGTAAAATAAGACCTAACCAAAAATTAGGAATAGAAACACCAATAAAAGTAAATGCACGGACTACATAATCAATCCATTTATTACAATAGACAGCCGATAAAATGCCAAGCGGTATTGAAATAATAATCATAATAAGTAGCGAGAGTAATGCAAGCTGTAATGTCGGCCAAAAACAAGTTTTTAGCTTATCAATTACTGGGACTTTCATAGAATAAGAATGTCCCATATCTCCCTTAAGCATTTTTCCCAACCAATTCTTATACTGTACAAGAAAAGGTTGATCTAAACCAAGCTCATGTCTTGTCTGCTCTAATAACTCTGGCGTTGGGAGATTACCACATTCCGTCAACATAATCTCTGCTGGATCACCTGGAGATAAATAGGTAAGAGCAAATGTAAAGAAACTAATCCCAAACAAAACAATCACTATCTGAATCAAACGCTTCCCTAATTGTTTTCTATTCAACAATAATTCCCTCCAAACTATAAGTTCTTTTTTTCATATCCTATCTGATACAAAGTATTCGCCCACGAACCACATACCTTCCGCAAAGATTGTCTCATCTCTTTTGGAAATTCTTTTTTATTTGGAACACGATGATTTTTCTCAATCCATTTTTCTAATTGTTCCAAATATTTCATATTTGTCTCATCAATCTTTAGCACTTTATAGTAACAGTCATCTAAAACGGTACTATGTAATCTTTTCTCTGCTCCAAGACGATAATCCATATAAGTGGACGAAAACGGTTTTATTTTGATAACTGGTTCTAAATTAATTTGATGTAATGTATTTCGCCAACTTTTACACCGCTTCACCAGTTTTTTTCGTTTCACTGCATCAATCTCACTCTTTAGAGGAGCTCGATTTAATTTTTCTGACAGAATACGAATCTCTTCTAAATAAATTTTGTATTCCTCTTCCAAATCTGGAATATAGTACACAACATTCTCCTCAAAAAAATCACTTGTCAGTTTCGCATCTTCAAGTACCTGATTCCATGTATCTGTATGTTTTTTCAAAAACTCACAAATCTCAGGCATATCTTTAGGATGTGGCTTCCTGCAAAGCTCCTTTGCTTTTCTCCTCACTTCTTCTAAGATTTTCTCGTATTCTTCATCTTCTATCTTTTTTTGCTGCAATGTTTTTCCATTTCTTCCAGCCGCCTTTGACAAACCAGCGGCTTCAAGAGCATATGGCCACTTTCTAAATCGCTTTTTTATGTATGTTCTCCAAATCCAATATACTTCTTTTTGAGCTGGGGAACGCCCAAATTTCTTCGCATATATTCTAAGTACATCTAATAATTCTTCATCTGAAAGTGTCTCATAAAACTTCTGTCCAGCCTTCGACTCCAAAGAAAACGCCTTCCATATCTTTGTATCCTCAGAATTTCCATACTCCGTATTTTTACTATATTTTTCTGAAAATTCTAATAGTTTATAGTAAAGATTTTTTCTTTGTATCTTCGCCTTATTTTCTACTTTGCCTTCCATTCTTTAAACCCTCTGTTCTCCTTTTTTCGACCACCTCACTTATTCATCCTCTCACCTCTGTTATAATACTATCCCATATCCTCACTGTACTTTATATCACCGAGGACAACGGAAAATTCTGCATCAGAAACTTTCTTTTAAGTAATAAATAAGTATAAAATGATCCCTCATACCGTTTATTCTAATTTCTCATCTCCACTTTGTAAACTTACAAAATATGGTATTGCAAAAAAAAAATTGCTAATTTCTCACAAAATAGCAATTACTTTTATAACAGAGTACAATTGTAAGAAATGTTCATTCTTGAATACGACCTTTACTGACTTATATCTCAAAAAGATAATTACAGCTTACTGTGTCGGCTTTTCACCGAGCTTTAGATTAAGAGTTACTGTATATCGCTACATTCCTCATCGCATCTGTTTTACATATATTTATTATGGCTTTTTCCCATTTTTTCGGGAAATTTTTGCCTTTCTTTGTTAAAATTATACTATTTAAATTTTATTTTGTCAAACTTTTTTCAAGAAATTCTCTAAAATTTATACATTAGCAAAAATTTATCGCTGCTTGTTTATAAAATTACTATTCTTTTTTTTTGCGAAAAGAATTATTTTGTTATAATTATAGCATAAATCTCTCTTTTTCATTTTTTGCATATTGCAATATATTATCTTGCAAAAATCTACATAGACTTTGTATTTTGTTTACATAAAAAAGAAGATGTCAAAAACATTTTTCATAAAAGATACGATCGTTTCTAAAACCTTTTCTAAATAATATATCTTATTGAAAACTTTATTTTTCAACATCCTCTTTATAAGCCTTCTATTTTTTTATTTTTTAAACAAATTTATAAATTTTTCAATAAAACTTTGTTTTTCCTCTATAGTTTCCTCCCCTTTTTCCTCTGGTTTTTCTAAAGCGGGAGTCTTAATTGCAAACTGAACGGCTGATACATTTTTGTTCTTTTTTGAGACAAAAGAAACTGGCTTATAATCAGAACCGTCTAATTGCTTTAACATTTTATCAATCTCATCATCAATCTGACCATCTATATTCGACGTTTCATCTTTAAATTTTTGAGTACCATCTTTCATCTCTCCAGTCCCATTGTATAGCTTTTTTAATCCAGAAGTTAAACTTTGACTTCCCGTATAGGCATCTCCAATTCCATTAATAAGATTTCCCATGCCATTTGAAAACTCGTTATATCCATCCTCCAACTCTTTTCCACCTGATTTTAGAGTTTTCGTGCCTGCCTTTAATGTTCCTGTTCCCTTTGCAAGCTCTATTCCACCTACATAAAGCTCAGATGTCCCCGATTTCAGACTGCTGCTTCCATCCTTTAACTGTCTCGCTCCATCTACTAATTCCTCTGTCCCATCTTTTAATTGTTTTGTTCCATTTACTAACTTCCCACTTCCTGTCTCAAGAGCATCTGTCCCAGAAGATAAAGTCTTACTTCCCTGTACTAATTGTCCTGTTCCATCCATGAGATTTACACTGCCATCTCTTAGCTGTTCAATCCCTGTCATAAGATTTTGACTTCCAGTTAATAGTCGACTTGTTCCCACCACTAGAGTATTACTTCCTTCCACCAAGGCATCTGTTCCCTCTGCCAAAGTATTACTTCCAAAAAGCAATGCATTGCTTCCTGATACTAAATTTGTACTTCCTTCTTTTAAATTCCTTGCACCATTATAAAGGCTATCGCTTCCCGCTTTTAGTTGCTCTGCCCCCTCATCTGCCTCAATGATTCCATCCTTTAATGTTTGACTTCCCTTAGACAAATTCTTTGCTGCTGTGAGCAGAGCCTCCATCCCCTCTATCATTGTATCATAACCATTTGCTAATTTGTCTGTTCCTTCTGTATATTCGTTAATTCCTTCATCTAACTGTGCATAACTTTCGTTTAGTGTGTGAATGATTTCTGGAAAACTGGAAAGAGCTGCAAGATTCGTCTCAAGCTGACTCATAATTGCAAAAAGTCCTTCATGAAATCCGCTATAATTTATCTGTAACTTTTCCGTATTGATACAAAGGGTATCTATCTCTTCTTCCAATTCATTTTTCCACTCTTCTATCTCTTCTTGTGCATCCATGTTTTTATCTAAAGCAGAATTAATATCGTCTAAGCTATATTGTATATTTTGCAGACGATCTATCTCTTGTTGTAAAACATCCGCTGTTTCAGAATCTGTTGTATTTATTATCTGAACATTCAAATCAGCAATAATATCACTTAATTCAGAATCTATACTGCTTACTGAATTTTTTGCCTGTTCATTTTCTGATACGAGATTTTCCATAGGATAGTTATTTATTTTTTGCTGCATATTGGAAGTCGCATCTACTAGAGAGTCTATCTCTCCTTGAATATTAGAAGAACTCTCAATAATAGTTTCAAGACTCTCTGTCGCTGCAGAAATATTGGCAAGTGAAGCATCAAGCTCAGCTAAGGACTTTTTTATCTGAGAAGATCCTTCACGCAGCGATTCTGACTTTGAGGAAAGTTGACTTAGCCCCTCCTTACTTCGTGAAAGTCCCTCATTGAACTGCTCCAATCCCTGTTCTAATTGTATGCTTCCATCATTGATGTTTTTTGCTCCAACGACAAGCTGACTAGTCCCCTTCTTCCAAGAAGTCATACCATGAGAAAGATTTTTTGCACCATCCGACATAGCATCCACTCCAAAATCGAGACTCTTTGCTCCCTCCGCCAATGTATTTAAATTGCTATTTAACGCCTGAACTCCATTATCAACCTGAGTAATTCCATTCGCCAATGATTGAGCTCCATTATCGACCTGAGCAATTCCAGAATTTAATTCAGAAGCCCCACTGCTTATCTGAGAGACTCCTCCATTTAGACTCTTTGCTCCGCTATCTACTTGATTTATACCTGTATCTAAATTTTTTGCTCCTGTATTAACGGCTTTTATTCCAGTATTTAATTCAAGAGCTCCGTCATTTAAATCCGAGGCTCCGCTATCTAGCTTTTTAGCCCCACTCTTTGCATCACTAACTCCGTCATCTAACTGTTTTGTTCCGTCATCCACCTTCTTAATAGCATCTCTTAATTCTTTTGCCCCATCGTCTAAGTCTGAGGCTCCGCTATCTAACTCATCACTTCCATCCGCAGCTTTTTTTATCCCTGCTTTTAACTGTTTATCAGCAGAAGTTAATTTTGTTCCTCCGTCTTTTAACTGTTTTAAGCCAGATTGTAAATCGCAAGAGCCATTGTATAGCTGTTTTGCCCCGTCACTTAACTCAGATGTTCCGTCATCTAATTGATTAACACCATCTTTTAAATCATCAACTTTATCCGTCATACTACTTGTATCGACAATATCTTTATCTACATCAAATGCCATAGGAATTCCCTGAATGGACATAGAAGAAAGCTCTATATCTTTAGCATCGGCTGTAATCGTCAATTTTTTCTCATTTCCAGCCATAATATTATAAATAATTTGCTTATCACTTCCAACATTTGCCAAGTTTGCACCCTTTGCCTCAATATTAGAAAACTTTTCTGTGTCAAGACTGAAACTAAGCTGTAATAAAAAATTCTCAAAAAAGCTATCATCCTCTACTTCTTTATTTTGCTTAATATCTACTACTAACTTAAACTCTCCGTCTTTTCCAATTATTTCCTCTGGTTTTTTCTTTACACCATCCAAATAATAAGAAATATCAAATTTCCATGGAATTTCTTTTGACATCAAATTTCCCTGATAAAAAAAATTTCCTTCATCTGCCTGTACGGAAATTTGATTTCCATTTTGATTCATCTTTGCCTCACTTGATAGATTTTTTACCGATTCATATTCTCCATAATCCTTTATCTCACCCTTGCTCTTTATATCAAACTCATTCACGATATACACATTTTCTACCTGACCACTGCTAGTCAAATTTACATATACATTTTCTTCTTTTGTCTTAGTTTCTGAACTTGCCGCTAAGGCTGTATTACCTAAGGCAGAGAAAATCATCGCAAAAGACATAGCAAACGCACTATTTTTTTTCAGTCTCATTTTATTATTCTTATTCATTACTATCTTCCCCTTCCTGCTTACTTTCATTTTCTTTGTTTAACTTTTTTGTTTCTTCTCTCTCTAAATTTTGTGATTGCTTTTCTTTTAGAGCTTCCTCTTTCTTTTTCTCCTCTCGTCTTTCCTTTCGCTGCATTGCTCTTTTCTTAAGCTCCTCTAGTTTTTCCTCTCCTGTTATATGCACTTTCTCCTGTTTCTCCTCATATTTTTCACAAATCTCCTCTACAAACCTACCTAATTTACTATTTTTAGGAAGATGAGTTAACTCTAACTGATAGAAATGAACATTTTTCGTCGTTCTAGCTATCACCTTATCACATATCATAAGGAGAATTGGAAGCACAAACATAACTAAAATAATAGAAATAAAAGCTCCTCTACCAACTAAAGTTCCAAGCTGTTTTATGACTCCATTTGTACAGACAATGGATAGAGCAATACCCGATAAAATCATAATAATCGCAGAAGTAAAAATAGATAAGAAAGTTCCACTGACTGTCTCTATCACAGCATCTTTCTTTTTCATCATCTCTCGATTGCCTAAGTATTTACTTGTAAATAAGATGGCATAGTCAATCGTCGCACCAAGCTGTACAGAACTAATAATCAAATATGCAATATAATTTAATTGAACCTCAGCAAAATAAGGCACAGTCAAGTTCATCCAAATCGCCGCCTCAATTAAGAGTGTCAAAATAACTGGCAAAATAAGTGATTTGAAGTTGATGAAAAGAATGAAGAAAATAGATCCGATTGCAACTGAATTTACACGGATATTATCCTCTGTTACCACCGTTCTTAAATCATATGTACTTGGACTACTTCCTGCGACAAGTGCTTTATCTCCATAATATTTTTTTCCTAACTCTCGAATTCCCTCTACTGCCACAAAAGAACTTCCATCCACATCATTTCCCTCTACCGTAATAACAAAACGGCTATAATGCTCTGACATAAGCTGCTCTAATATATTAGTGGGCACATATTCATTTGGAATTTGATTACTCACCGAATTCGAATAAGAGGTCACTGACTTGACATAATCTTGCGCCAATAAATCTTTATTTAAAATCTGCTCTTTTTTTGCATCTCCTCTTGGAACCATTAATACAAATGGATTCGACTCTCCAAACTCTTCGTTAATTACATGTTTATCATGACCTACTTTTGTGGAATCATCATTAAAAATTCCCGACTCACCGTACAAGAAAATATTACTTCCCTGTGCCAAGTAGCATGGCAAAAGAGAAATGATAAAAATACCAACCATAACAAAACGAGTTTTATATACTAATTTTCCAAGCCATCCAAACGGTGGTATAAGTAATTTATGCTTTGTCTTATCAATCAAATGATACGTCTCTAATGTAAGTGCCGGCAATAAAATAAGTACGGTTAATAAGCTAAGTACAACCGCCTTCGCCATAACAATACCCATATCTGGTCCAATTCGAAATCTCATCAAAATAAGGGCGATAAAACCTACAACTGTCGTAAGTCCACTCGATAAGACAGAGGAAACCGAAACTTTTAATGCCATTTTCATTGCTCTTTCAACATTGCTCTCCGACTTTCTACACGCTTCAAACTGATGAAGAAGAAAAATAGAATAATCCATAGAAACTGCTAATTGTAAAATACTTCCAGCCGAGTTTGTCACAAATGAAATCTCACCTATAAATAGATTTGTACCGCGATTTAACATAACTGCAACACCAATTGTTCCTAAAAATAAAACTGGTTCAAACCAAGATGTTGTTGTCAAAATAAGAATAAGAAATATAATCGGGATAATAAATAACATAATCAAATTAATCTCTGAGGAAGTAGTCTGCCTTGCTGTTACTGTATCGACAATACTTCCCGATAAATTGCCATTCTCACCGATGATTTCTTGGATTCCCTCTATCGCTTTGGTAGAGAGTTCTTCATCTTCATTTACTGTAATTGTGTAAAGAGCCTTATTATTCTTATAATAGCTCTCCAAAATATCTTTATCTATCATCTCTAAAGGCTCATAAATATTGACAGAATCATCAAGCCATGTAACCTCATCAACTCCCTCAACTTTTTGTATCTCTTGTTTTATATCTTTTGCTTGCAAAAGTGTGACATCTGATACCATTGCTCTAGCATTTGGAGGAGCCTGCTTATACTCCTCATCCATCACATCCAACGCAATTGTAGACGCCGAATCCTCTGGAAGATAATCCATCATACTATAATTTACCTTTACAAAAACGGATGCTATCCCAGAAATAATGGTAGCTATAATAAAAACGGCAATTATTAATTTTCTCTGCTTTATAATAAAATTACTAATTCTATCCACTTCTTTCTTCCCCTTTCCCCAATTTTTAACAACATTTGAATATTTTTAGTCATTTAATTATTTTTAAACAAATGTTGTTTTTTAAACTGTTTTATATTATAATAAATAAAATGAAGTTTTTCAATCAGCAATATTCTATTACTTTGTGTGTTTTTATACATTTCTTATTAATATGTCTATTTCTATTGGAAAAAAATTTTTCATTTATGAAGTATAATATCTGTGAAAACAGATATATCCGTTTAAAGCCAAAGATGAATTTTAAGAAAGATGGTGAAAGAAATGAAAACAGAGTATAAAAATGTCTCTAGGTCCAAAAGACTTATCAAAGAAGCCGTATCCAAACTTTTACTTGAGAAAGATATCTCAAAAATTCGTGTCACGGAAATTACCACTCTAGCCGATATTAACCGTGGTACGTTCTACGCACATTATCGCGATGTCTATGACGTTGTAGAACAAATGCAAAATGAATTCGTGGAGGTTCTTTGTAATTCCATCCACAATTATCCTCCCCTTTCTCTTCTCCAAAATCCTCTTCCATTTATTATAGAAGTGGCAGATTATATTAGAGAAAATATGGAATTTTACCAGACATTAATTCAAAGAAATGCAAGTCCACAAATTTTCAAAAAAATGAATTCTATTTTTATTGAGAAATTATTTAGTGAAGAATCCTATGTTCCAGAGGGAATAAACGTAAAGGAGTTAAAACTTTGTCTATCCTATATTATGGCAGGATGCATGGGAGTTTTAGAGCGCTGGTTTAATAACGAAATTAACTATACTTTTGATGAATTAGTTTTACTGCTCAATGATTTCGTGTCTAGAAATCTTTCTGAATATGAATCTTTCTAAGTGAATGTTTTTTACGGAATACGAATCACTGAGCATATTTGATTTTTCATCGCTGAAGACAAATTTTTATAATAAAAAAACTATCCCATAAAAAGTCCATTTTTCTCTTTGAAATACAGACTCTCTACGAGATAGTTTTTTTATTTATTCTCCATCATAGTGAAGAGCAGCTTCTACATTATAATTTTTCAAAAGCTTTCCTCCACCTAAATCATCTAGCTCAATTAAAAAAATCATCTTTACGACCTTTGCACCCATCTCTTCTATCAGCTCCGCCGCCGCCTTCGCAGTTCCTCCTGTGGCCAATAAATCGTCTACAAAGACAACTCTCATACCTGGCTTGATAGAATCTTTGTGAATTTCAATTTCTGCACTGCCATATTCTAAATCATATTTTTTAGAGACAGTCTCTCTTGGAAGTTTTCCCTTCTTGCGAACAGGAATAAAAGCCTTGCTCTTATTATATGCAAGAGGCATACCAAATATAAATCCTCTCGCCTCAGCTCCAGCAATTGCATCAAACTCCACATTTTCTAGCATTTTTTGCATCGTGTGGATTGCCAATTTTAATCCCTGAGGTTTCTCAAGTACACCTGTCACATCTCGAAAAATAATCCCTTCCTTTGGAAAATCAGGAATATCGATAATAAAATCTTTTAATTCTTGCATCTTTCTTCTCCTTCTTAATTGTATATAGTTATCTTTGTTTCATTCTCTCTCTTATATCCTTCAATGTACGATGAAAACGTTTGGAAGTGACAGTTGGATTTGCTTTCAAAATACTATAAAATTTCACCATCTTATCCATCACTTCTTCTCTCTCTTTATATAAAAGAGAAATTTTCTTCATAATCTCCTCTGTTATAGCATCATTTTTTATTTTTTGATTCTCTATAGACTCCTCGATTTTCATTCTTTGATTCTCTATAGACTCCTCAATTCTCGCCCTGCGATTTTCTATAGACTCCTCAATTTTCACTCTTTGATTCTGTATAGACTCCTCGATTCTCACTCTTTGATTTTCTATAGATTCCTCAATTCTATCTCCAATCGACTCCGTCAATATTTTTCCTTTTTCCTCTAGCTCCATATACAAATCTTCGATTTTCTCTCTCGTCTTTGATAAATACTCCAGCATATTTCGAAAATCGATAGCTTTCTTTGTGGAAATAATAAAATCTGCAAGAAACATTACACTTATTATAGTGACTACAAATTCTAAAGTAAAAGCTGATAATGACAAAACAAATTTTTCAATTGGGTCATGAATCACATAAGTCATAAAAATAGATAAAACACCCCAAAATAGAGAAGATTCTAGACAAATTCTACCTTTTATATTTCCAAATTTCCCTGTATAATCCCAATATTTTACTTTTAAGATACTTTCCATCATCCAGCCAGTTATGTACTCAAGTGCCGTAGCCGCTATCATTCCAAAAAGATAAACTAAAATAATAGAATTTCGAACTGGCAATGATACGAATAAAACTACAATCGCTCCTGAACCATAAATTGGCAGCATCGGCAGTGTCAAATACCCTCGATTCACCCATCTTTTCTGTCGGTAAGATACAATGCTAGACTCCACACACCATCCGAGAAAACAATAAATATAGAAGAAAAGCATCCACTGAACTATTGTATATTCAAATATATTTGACAAAGAGTTTCACCATCCTTCTATTCTACAACAGAGTATTCCACTTTTCAATAGCTATACCAACTCCACTTTCATTATTAGAATACTCACTAATATAATCTGACACAGCTCTCGCCTCTTTCGAACCATTTTTCATAGCAACTCCAAGCCCTGCTTCCTTAATCATCGCAATATCATTTGAATTATCTCCAAATGCCATTGTCTTTTCTATATCAACTCCAAGATAATCTGCGAGTGCCTTTAGTGCATTTCCTTTATTACAGGTAGCCGCATTAATTTCTAAATTATTTTTAACTGAACTTGTAACTAAAATATTAGGAATTTTGCTAAGTGCCACTCTCGCCTCCTCTCGCTTTTCTTGTTGTGAAAAAAACATATTAAACTTCTCCACATGACATTGTTCTTTTTCCAAAAACTCATCTAAACTTTCAACTGGTTTTCTCGTCTTTTTTATTATTTTTTCAATTTCAGGCTCAATATTATATTTTTGCAAATCTTCCAAGAAATTAGCTTCGATTCTTCCAACTCCATCCGCATAAAAATCAAACATTGTACCAAAGCTTCTCAAAATTTTTATTATTTCTTTTGCTTCCTCTGGCTCAAACTGATTTTTATAAATCACTTCACCTGTCTGCATATGAAGCACAGCTGCTCCGTTTGATAAAATAATATATTGTATTCCACGGATTTCTTTTAAAAATTCTGGAATACCAGAAATTGGTCTTCCCGTTGCAGGAACAAAATATCCTCCGTTTTCAATTAATCTCTCAATTACCTCTTTATTTTTATCTGTTAATTTTTTATCATCTGTAAGCAGAGTTCCATCTAAATCTGATGCCACAATAAGATATTCCCTCTTTTTCATCCTTTGTCTCCTTTATTGATAATTTTGTATTACAATTTGTAATGTTTTTACCCCTCTAAATTCATTCATAGACGGATAATAAGTCAGAGACATTCTTATATTATTTTTTCGTCCCTGATATAAATATTCTACCTGTTTCAATCCAAACTTGTCAATCATGACCTTGCGTATTTCCTCAATATCTCCAAAAAACAATGCCTCCATCTGACATCCTTTTTCATTTTCTACTATATATTTTAAAATTTTCCTATTTTTCCCAAGAATTCTAGCACTCAGAAACTTTAAATTTTTCTCGGCAAAGAGAGGTTTTTGATTTGCTTTTCCAAATGGCTCTAAGAGATCTAATTGCTCAATTAGCTCTTCACTTACATAGTCAATCGGCATTGGCACATCAATCACAATTTTTCTTACAATATCTTCCTTTGTCAATACTGTATTTTTATTTAGTAATTGACGAAATTCATCTAAATTTTCAGTTGGAATAGAAAGTCCAGCAGCCATTGGATGTCCACCAAATTTCGTCAAAAGATGTTTACATTTTGTGATTTCCTCAAACATATTATATGCCTCAATAGAACGACCTGAGCCTTTTAATCCCACCTCCGACTTCGTAATGACAAAAACTGGCTTATTATATTTTTCTCTCACTCTCCCCGCAATAATTCCAGCTAAACTCTCATGACAATCTTCTAGGTAAATAACTAGGACAAGGTCATCTTTTTGCTTCGTCGACTCTACAATCTCAATCGCCTTTTCCACCCCTTCTTCTGTCATATTTTTTCTCTCATCATTTAGCTGTTTTAATTTTTTTGCCATCTCTGCCGCTTTTTCCCTCTCCTCACAGAGAAGTAAATCTACTGCTAGTTTTGCCGACTCTAGACGCCCCGACGCATTAATACAAGGTCCTATAACAAATCCAAGATGATAAGAAGATAATGGCTTATCTTCAAGTGAATTGGCAATTAATAACTCCTGTAACCCGATATTTTCCGTGTGATTTAATAATTTTAATCCTTCCTTAGCAATGATACGATTTTCATCAATCAAATCAACTACATCACATACTGTGGCGATTGCCACATATCCTATCATCTTCGTAATTTCTTCTTTCTTAATTCCATACGCCTCATAACATGCCTCTATTAACTTATATGCAACTGCTGCACCACAGAGCAAGGAAAATGGATATTCACATTCTATCTGTTTGGGATTAATAATGGCATCTGCCTTAGAAGTTAAATATTTTTTCTTTCCCTCTTCTTCTACAAAAGGAATGTCATGATGATCCGTCACAATAACTGTCATTCCAAGTTCTTTGGCATATGCAATCTGATCAATGGCAGCAATACCATTATCACATGTAACAATGGTATCAATTCCCTCTTCTTTCGCCTCCAAAATCAAATCTTCATTGATTCCATATCCATCCTTTATTCGGTTTGGTATTTTAAAATCAACGTCTGCACCACATCTTCTCAATCCTACTAATAAAATATAATTAGAAATCACCCCGTCTACATCATAATCTGAGATAATTCGTATTTTCTTTTTTTCTTTTATTTTTTTTTGTAAGATTTTTACAGCTTTATTCATATCTTTTAGCTTCCAGGGACTATATAAATTTTCTAATCCCCCATTTAAATAATGCTCTATCTCATCTTCTGTAATATGTTCTCTATTGCGAATCACTCTCGCAATAACAGGATCAATCCCAAATTTATTTCCAATTTTATTAAAATCTGCTTTTTTTGCCGAAACAAACCATTTTTCCATCAAATCTCTCCCTAATTAATAAAAGTTGCTGCCGCTATGATACCATAGTGAACAGCAACTTTTTCATTCATGATAATGCCTGAAAAATCAAACATATTTATTTACTATCTTCTCTTTTTCTTTTTTGGTTTTGTAGAAGATAATACTCTATTTTCGTTATCTACTTTTTTCGCTCTCTTTTCCGATTTGCCTACTGGCTGCTCATCTTTATCTAAAGCGTCTCCTCCAACAGATTCCACAGCTGGATTCATTTTAATTTCTTCTTTTTTACCTTTTGTTTTCATATAATACCAGATTGGTGCTGCAAGGAAAATAGAAGAATACGTACCGCAAAGGATACCTGCAATCAAAGTAAATGAAAATTCTTTAATAGAAGGTACTCCAAGAATATAGAGCACAAACACCATAATAAATGTTGTAAAGGATGTATATATTGTTCTCATTAATGTTTGATTAATACTGCAATTAACAATATGGGCAATTCCTTTCTTTTTCTCACCTGTAATAGATAAGTTTTCACGGATTCTATCAAAGGTAACAATTGTGTCGTTGATAGAATAACCGACGATTGTCAACATACATGCGATAAAAGTGTTACCAACCGATAATCTAGCAACAGCATATAATGCAAGCACAACTAAAACATCATGAATCAAGGCAATAACTGCACTTGTACCAAATTTAATATCTCGGAAACGAATTGCGATATATATCAACATACAAATCGTAGCAATAATCACAGCAATAATGGCATCTGCCTTCATCTCACTGCTGACACTAGAACTAATATTTTCCGTCTCAAACTCTTCGATATTAAAATCTTTTCTTAATTCCTCTTCTAATTTTACTCTCTGCTCAACACTTAACTCGCTTGTCTTTACAATAAGCTGATTTGCATCTTTTACTTTCTGACTTTCAGCAGTCGTTCCTAAAAATTCAGTAACTTTATCCACTACTTGCTTATCCATCTCATTTGTAATATCGTCTTTCATCGTCAAAGTCACAGAAGTACCACCTTGAAATTCCAAACTATAATTTAAGATATTTCCAATCTTACTTTTATTAATTGGCATGAAGATGAATCCAAGTACAATGATTGCTACAGATGCAATCATACATACCTTGCTAATTTTAATAAAATCTCTCTCTTTCGTTGTTTTAAGTGTTCCAAAATATTTAATATCCTGTACTCCTAAATGATAGAAACTCCAAAGAAGGAATCTAGTAAGTACAAGCGCTGTGAATAAGGAAAGTAAAATACCGATTCCAAGAGTTTGAGCAAATCCCTTTACAGTACCAGATCCTTTTATCCAAAGTACAAGCGCTGCAATCAATGTTGTAATATTACCATCGATAATTGCAGAAAATGCCTTAGAAAATCCTGTCTTAATCGCATTTTGTACAGTTCTTCCTGCTGTAAGTTCTTCTTTAATTCTCGTAAAAATAATAACATTAGCATCTACTGCCATACCAATAGATAATAAAATACCTGCAATACCTGGAAGTGTCAACGTTGCATTAAATCCATTCAACGCAAGAAGTGTTAAAATAACATAGTCAATTAATGCAATACTTGCACAAAGACCAGGAATACGGTATACGATTAACATAAATACACAGATTAATGCAAGTCCAATTGCTGCTGCAGTCAAACTTGTGCGAATTGCATTTTGTCCAAGTTTTGCTCCAACTACGTTAGAACGCATTTCCTTTAACTCAAGTGGAAGGGAACCAATACGAATGGTTGTGGCAAGTTCATTTGCCGCCTCATAACTTTCCATTCCTGAAATGGTACACTCACCACCTGTAATTGCCTCATTTACTGTCGGAGCACTAATTGTCTCTCCGTCGTAGATGATCTCAATTCTCTTACCTACATTATTCGTTGTGGCATCCGCAAATTTTTTCGTTCCATCTTTATCAAAAGATAAATTTACCACATAGGAGGTAGTTCCATTTTTTTCCTCCATCTGTGCTGGTTCTGCTTTCTTTACATTCGAACCTGTGACAACTTCTGTGCCATCTTCTGTCTTAAATGAGAGAGAACCTGGTTTACCAAGAGCCTCTAAGATTTCGTTGGCGTTTGTCACACCTGGAATCTCAACATTAATTCTCTTCTCTCCTTCTTTATAGACCTCTGCTTCCGTGCTATATCCCTCAACACGTTTTTGTAACTTATAGATTGTGTCTTTTATCTCCGTGTCTGTTGGATTTTTTGCCTGAATTTCGTAGGTAATACTTACACCACCAGCTAAATCAAGACCTAAATCTATATTTTGTGCACTGCCCACTTTACCTTTACCGATACCTACCTTAGCCATGTATCCACAGGCAATAGAAGCAATCAAAATGATAACAAGAATTAGGGCACTTCTTGTTTTTAAATTTTTCTTCTTACTTTTCATTTGCTCCCTCATAAACTCCTTTCCTTTTAAGGTAAATTGACCTGCCTGCTTTTTGCAGGTAGCCATAAATGAAAGCCCGATTGCTATATGCTTTACACTCCCACAATCGCTGTCGTATTCGCACTCCAAACTATCTCTTTGCGTACTCATACAGTTTAGTCTGTCAAATGCCGAGCCAAAAACAAGTAAACTTGTTTTTAACTCATCGCTTGACAGAGACTTTCATGGTAAAATTACTCATTCTTTGAGATTATAACACAAGTTTATTCACTTATAAAGTCTTTTTTCAATTTTACTCCAATCTTTTCACGCCAACATTCCTCCAAGCATTCCACTTGCCAAGCACAAAATAATCGTCGTAATCGTATTTGACGCAACAAATCCAGAAATTCCATGAAATATTACTGCTAAAGTACAAAAAACAACTAAATACATTACCGATAATCCCATACCCCATAAAAATTTTTTCTCTCTTATCTTCTTTCCCGTCAAAAATCCACCGAGCAAAGTAACTATAATATAGGTTGCAATAAGAATAAGCGACACTGTCTTATCTCCCAACTCCCAGCGATATACGATAAACGCCAACACTACTAACATAAAAAATGTCACTATGTAAGATAAAAATAAATTTTTCAAAAGTATCATTGCTTTCGCCTCTATTTTCATATTTATTTTCCTTTTCCTAGACTTTAAAAAAATAGCAAACTGATTTTCCATTCTCCCAAAATCTAGTCTCTCCTATTTTCTTTAGATACACTATATGAAAGAAAATATAAAAAAAGACCGAGAAGAAAATTTTTCTTCTCGGTTTTAAAATAAAACAATAGATGATAATAGGAGTTCATATGTTTTTTTACTTTGGTCTAAACCCCTCATTTTTTTGTTTTAAGGAATATAAGGTTTTCTTTTCTATCATCTATTATTATAAAATGAGGGCTATTTCATTTGATATTTCCTGCAAAAGCAGGTATATCAGTTTACTTTTAAGCCTATTTAATCTTATACAAATATCTTTCTAAATTACAAGTTACTTTTGACTCCTTTAGAGTCTATTATCAAATTCTGCTTTTCTATTATTGTTCTAGTTTTTTCGTGTATGAATAGCAAAATATTTTGATAGTCAAAGGTTATATTATCTATTTTATTTCATGTTTGTATGTTTAAATTTTATATGATACTAGATAGTTTTTATCATACTATTAAATATCCTCATAGTTTCTACCACCATTACACGCTTTCATCAAATAGGATATTTTTATGGAATATTATAAGTTCACTAACAGATTTGCCCTTTTTCTGCATTTCCAACATACCGTTCTTCTTTTTATTCTTTGTCAGAAATTTTAGATTCCTCGTAAATTTTAAGATAATATGATTTTGTCCTAAAATTACAATTCCACACTCGACTTTCTATCTAGATTAGCTAATATGGTTTTTTCTAATAAAATGAAATACCTAGATACTTCATTTTTCATTAAGCTAATTTTTCATATTCTGCGACAATGGCATCTAATAATCCTTCATCTGAAATCTCTGTAATTTCTGCCACTGCTTTTCTTAATCCCATATCTTTAATTTTTGTTTGAAGCTCAACACTTTGTTTGTCTTCTGGATTGTCATAATGTAAAGCTGCGCCTACACCTACTAAGAGGTAATCAACTGGTAATCCATATCCAACCGCTGTCATTAAAGGTTTGATGAGTCTATCTGTAGGACTTAATTTACGAAGTGGCTCTCTTCCTACGCGAGTAACATCATCTTGGAGGTAAGGGTTCTTAAAGCGGCTAATAATCTTTTCAATGTAGGCAGCATGCTTATCTGCATCAAATCCATGTTTTGCAATGAGTCCTGCTCCACTCTCTTTCATAGCAGAGGATACGATAGCAAATACTTTCTCATCCTCAATTGCTTTATCAATTGTTGGAAGACCATAAATCTTACCAAGATAAGCTGTAATACAATGTCCTGTGTTTAAGGTAAATAATTTACGCTCAATATAAGCCATCAAGTCATCAACAAGACTCATACCTGGAATCACTGGAATTTCTCCCTTAAATCCTGAGCGCTCTACATCCCACTCATAATAACTTTCTACTACTACGTCAATAAAATTCTCACTCTTTACAGGTGGAACAATACGGTCTACTGCACAATCTGGGAATCCAACATACTCATCTGCAAATACTTTTCCTGCATCACTTAGATTCTCATACACTGCTTTTTTAAGCTGAGATGTTCCACGGATTGCATTTTCACATGCAATGATATTCATAGGAGTTTTGATTCCTTTTTCTTGACGCATCTCAATAGCTTTCGCGATTGTTGGTGCAATACGTGGTAAAATAACAAGTCCAACCGCGGTAGTAACGATATCAGCATCAGAAATCTCCTCTACTGCCTCTGGTTTTGTAGAATTTACTCCACTAATTCCTTCAATTTTTTGATCTTCGCATGTAACATCCATCACATGTACAGTATACGCTTTGTCCTCATTAATTTTATCAATTACAGCATCTACTACATCTGCAAACACTACATGGTATCCTGCCTGGTTTAACAATGCTCCTATAAATCCACGACCAATGTTTCCTGCTCCAAATTGTACTGCTTTCTTCAACAAAGTCATCTCCTCTCTAAATTTGTTGTTATACGTTGATATAAAAACTTGATTTATTCTCAAATATCTTTATATCAATGCAGCTTTTTATAGTTTTTATCGCCTAAAATTTTACATATTTTACAAATATATACAATTTTAGACCGCAATATTCCTCATTTCGCCCCTGAATTGGGACGTTTAGCATTTGCCAAACGCCGAGGCACCTAAATCAGAATATTTTTAACTAAATGCTTTCATAATCTCGTCAACTGTTGCATCTTTCTTAAGATGTTCCATTAACTTCTCATCCTCTAATGTCCCAGCAATCTTTCCAAGAACTTCAAGATGTTCATCACCAACACCAGCAATACCAATAACAAGGTTCGCCGGCTCATCGCCACCAAAATCTACACCTTCTGGATACTGTAATACTACAATACCTGATTTCTTTACTTTATTTTTTGCATCTGCTGTGCCATGTGGAATTGCCACACCCATACCCATATAGATACTAGCAAGTTTTTCTCTCTCACACATAGCTTCAATATAGTCTTTATCAACATAACCAAGTTCATTAAGCAATCTACCTGCCGCACGGATTGCCTCAAATTTTTCAACGCTGGCAAGACCAGTTTTTACCCCTCTTTTATCAAGCTTCATTAAGCTCTTTTTAGGCTCCTCTTTTGCTGTTGGTGCTTTTGTCACTGCTGTAGCTGCACCGCCTTTTGCATAATTTTCCAACTCTTTATAAAGAGCGTCTAAGTTTGGATCCTTTAAGAAGTTTTCAAGTGTCACAAGACGAGCCTGTGGTGCACAAGCTATTGCTCGGTCTTGTAAAATTGTCTGAACAACTGCTATATCTGCATCTCCTGGAATATTATCTACAGAAGTATTTTTTACTGTAATGCCAAGATTTAAATCTTTAATACGGTTACGGAATTTTGTAGCACCCATTGCAGAAGATCCCATACCAGCATCACATGCGAAAATAATCTTCTTAATATTTTCTGTCTTTACGTCTGCACCTGTTAAAACAATACCTGTTGTTGCAGCACCTTTAGCGGACGCTTTCATATCGTTCATTTGATTTTTAGCATCATCTAAATTTTTAGCACCTGCCATCTTAACGATTGGAGAGGCGATTAAGAAAGATACTACAGTTGAAATGAGCACACCGATTACTACAAATGCAATCTTATCTTTAGAAGCCATTGACAAGAATGCAATGATGGAACCAGGTGAGGAAGGTCCAACAAGTCCACATCCTGTGATAGAGAACCATGTGATGGAACAAATATTACCAACAATTGGTGCAATAATTACAAGTGGATTCATAAGCACATATGGGAAATAAATCTCATGGATACCACCTAAGAAATGGATGATAATAGCACCTGGAGCGGAGTCTTTCGTCGCTTTGTCTTTTGAGAACATCATGTATGCAAGTAAAACACCAAGACCTGGACCTGGATTTGGCTCAAGCATATACATGATAGACTTTCCAGTCTCAAGTACTTGCTGTGCTCCAATTGGAGTGAAAATACCATGGTTAATAGCATTGTTAAGGAATAATACCTTAGCTGGCTCAATGAAGATAGCTGCAAGTGGAAGTAATTTATTCTGAATAAGAATATCAACACCACCTTGAAGAATGACTAATACCGCACTCATAAATGGTCCGACTACATAATAACCGACGATTGCAATAATCATTCCGAGAATACCAACAGAGAAGTTATTAATTAACATCTCAAATCCAGCTGGCATCTTATCTTCCATAAATTTATCAAATTTTTTGATAATAAAACCACCGAGAGGTCCCATTACCATAGCACCCATTAACATTGGGTAGTCTGGTGCTCCAGCGATAACACCAATAACAGCAATTCCACCCATAACTCCTCCGCGGTCTCCTCCGACCATCTTACCACCTGTGTAGGCGATTAATACAGGAAGTAAGTAATTAAGCATTGGGCTTACGAGTGAAGCAAGCTTCTCATTAGGAAACCAACCTGCCTCAATAAATAATGCGGTAACAAAACCCCAGGCAATGAATGCACCGATATTCGGCATAACCATGGAGCTTAAAAACTTACCAAAACGTTGTACTGCGTTTTTCATAAAATTTTCCCCTTTCCTATGTAATTCGTGATTTTTCACCATCGCCTTTTTGAAAAATCATTGATTTATTTGATGATTAAATTATACTAAATGAAACCTCTAAAATCAAAACAATGATTCGTCATATTTGTCATTATTCATTTGTGACACAAAGCTTTTAATGTGCATTTGTCACAAGTATTTTATGACAAAACTAAAAAAACGCAAAAATATCTATACATTTTTTCTAAATTCTGTTTGATTACGATTGTTTTCTTTTTAAATTTCTTGTATAATCAAAAATATAGATTAATTATAGAAACAAAAGAAAGGAGGCACTCTTTATGCTGCTAACCAATCGTTCTGAAAAAATCATAAGGATTCTCGCACGCTTTCCCAAAAATCAACCTGTTACTACTTCTATCATCTCGGAAGAGCTAAATATAAGCACACGGTCTGTGCAACGGGAACTTGTGACAGTAGAACAATGGCTAAAGAGTAATCATTTTAAACTTATTCGAAAACGCGGGACTGGACTTACCCTTGATGAATCTGAGGAGCGTATTGAAGAACTTCTCTCACTTCTCCCAAATCAAAATAATTCTGATTCTATCCAGATGGAAGACCGCGATTCACGTCAAAAAGCGTTGCGGGATGAGTTACTTCTCGCTGAATCCCCTATTAAGTCTTTTTACTTTACAGAAAAATTTTGGATTTCAGAAGGAACTCTCTCTAGTGATCTGACTCAGATTACACCTTGGTTTGAAAAATATGGCTTAAAACTCGTTCGCCGTCCAGGACTTGGTATTTTTATCGAGGGGAAAGAACTGGCGAAACGCCGTGCTATTACTTCAAGCTTTGAACAATACATTGAGGAATGTACATTCTCTGATAGTATAAAAAAACATGAGTTTTATCATCAAATTGAATTTATTCACGGAATTGACCCAGATATTTCTAGACAAGTGAATGAAATTTTAGAAAAAAGTGAAAACGAGTTAGGACTTCGCTTTTCTGACAGCGGATTTTTAAATCTTTTATTATATATTACACTTTCGCTGCAACATATAAAAAAAGGACAGGAAATAGAACTTGAGATAAAAGAATACGAAGATATTTTTATCACTCCAGAATACGCCATAGCTGAAAAAATGACCACCTATTTACATCAACTTCTTCATATTAATATCTCTAGAGAAGAAACTTGTGGAATCGCCTTACAGCTAAACGCAACAAAACTTTCCTTTAAAGGTAGCCGAGATTTAACAAGAAGCCGCGATATCAATATTCATCAGCTTGTTCTCTCCATTATAAAGTCTGTCAGCAATGATTTAATGATTGATTTTACCTCGGATAATGTTTTAGTTAGTGACTTAACTACACATATTCAGCCGACAATTGGACGTCTTCGTGCGGGTATTCCAACAGACAATCCTCTACTTAATAATCTCCAAACAGATTATCCAGATATTTATAATGCCTGTAAACACGCAGCCTATTTTTTGACAAAAGAGCTAGATATCGAAAAAGTACCTGACAGCGAAATAGGATTTTTAACAATGCATTTTGGTGCAGCGATGGAGCGAAAAGAAAAACAAAATCGTCGTATCTCTGCCATCATTGTTTGTCCAACTGGAATTGGAACTTCTAGATTATTGGCGGCTGACCTAAGCAAAGAATATCCCGAATTGGATATTCACGGTACTATGTCTGCTTTTAGCCTAAACACAAAAAAACTTTTGCAAGAGGGAATCGAACTTATTATTTCTACCGTAAAATTAAATATAGGTTTTCGCTATGTTCAAGTAAGCACCCTTCTTACTAATCAAGACAGAATGCTCTTGAAGTCCAAAATTGATATTATACTAAGACAAAAGAAAGTGGCATTTTCCCCGATTGAACACCTTTCTAATTTTATTTCTAAGAAAGATGTAGAGTATATTTGTACTTTGGGAAATGAGATTTATTCACTGCTTGATAATATAAAAATTGACCATGCTCCAATTCTTCGCAATCGGCAAGAACTCATTTCTTACTCTGCCTCGATTTTTGCAAAAGATGAACATATGGAAAAACATCTCTATAATGTTTTAAAAACAAGAGATGACCTCTCAGACACATATATTCGACAATTCCATGCGTTATTATTACATGGGGTTAGTTCTCTTATTAAACATCCTCGTTTTGGATACGTTCGCTTAGAGTTGCCATTTTACGAAGATGGAAAAAAAGTAATTTTAGGTGCTATCGTCTCTTTTATTCCAGATGGAGATTTAAAGAAAATAAGTGCGGCAATTACAAGTGAGGCAATTGGCACTCTCATAGAAGAACCAAAGCTTTTAGAAAATATTCGAGCAGAAAAAATAGAAGATGTTCATGAAATTCTTGAAAAATCTTTGCTCCGATTTTACCGTCAAGATGTTGCGGAACGACTTAATCTCCCAACAGATTAGATAGCATGCAAAGATATCTCCGCAGATATGAGTATAAGCATTATATAAAAATAAGACTGTTACCTTAATCAAAAATCCTCTTAAAGTAACAGTCTTGTTTTTTATATGATTTTATTTTTTATTATTTTTTTACTTTTGCGATGAGCATATTATTTTCCACGTCGATCAGTATGATATCTTCGGCACTTAATCCATCACTCAAAATTAATCTCGCTGCCAATGTCTCGACATTTTTTTGTAAATATCTCTTTAGTGGTCTCGCTCCATAAAGAGGGTCATATCCATTTTCAATAATATAGGATTTTGCCTCTTTTGTAAGCTCCACCTTAATTTCTTTATCGACGAGACGCTTATTCAAATCTGCAACTAATAAATCAATAATAGACTCCATATTTTCCTTTGTAAGTGGTTTAAAGAGAATAGTTTCGTCTAAACGATTCAAAAATTCTGGTCTAAAATGGGCTTTTAACTCTTGCATAACAAGATTTTGTGCCTGCTCTGTAATCTCTCCTCTATCGTCAATACCCTCTAATAAATAAGAAGATCCAATATTAGATGTCATAATTAAAATCGTATTTTTAAAATCTACGGTTTTTCCCTTAGAGTCCGTAACACGACCGTCATCTAAAATTTGCAAAAGAACGTTAAATACGTCTGGATGTGCTTTTTCTATCTCGTCAAAAAGCACGACAGAATAAGGCTTTCTTCTGACAGCCTCTGTCAACTGTCCCCCCTCCTCGTATCCTACATATCCTGGAGGCGCTCCAATTAATCTAGACACAGAATGTTTCTCCATATACTCACTCATATCAATACGGACAATATTTTGCTCATTATCAAATAGACTCTCTGCGAGTGCCTTCGCAAGTTCTGTCTTTCCCACACCAGTTGGTCCTAAGAATAAGAAAGAACCGATTGGCTTCTTTGGATCTTTAATTCCTGCTTTTGAGCGAATAATCGCATCTGTCACTCTAGATACTCCCTCATCTTGTCCGATTACTCTCTTATGAAGCACCTCGTCAAGATGAAGCGTTTTATTTCTCTCACTCTCCGTAAGCTTAGACACTGGAATTCCTGTCCATCTAGAAATAATACTTGCAATTTCTTCTTCGCTTACTTTTTCATGAACAAGCTTTGCAGCCTTATTTTTTGTCTTTTCTTCTTCTTCCTCTAATTGTTTTTTAAGAGCTGGCAATGTACCATATTGTAACTCTGATGCCTTATTAAAATCATAATTTCTCTCTGCAATTTGAAGTTCTCCTTGCACTTTCTCTATCTCTTCTTTTAGTTTTTGTACTTTTTCAATAGAAGCCTTTTCATTATCCCAAGTTGCCTTTTGGCTATTAAACTCTTCTTTCATAGAAGCAAGCTCTTTTTGAATTGCCGCAAGTCTATCCTGACTTAAACGGTCTGTCTCTTTTTTAAGAGCCGTCTCTTCTATCTTAAGCTGTGTCATCTTTCTTTGCATTTCATCAAGTTCTGTAGGCATAGAATTTAATTCTGTCTTAATAAGAGCACATGCTTCATCCACCAAGTCAATCGCCTTATCTGGCAAGAAACGGTCAGAAATATATCGATTTGACAAGGTTGCCGCTGCAACAAGAGCAGAATCTGTAATTTTTACTCCGTGAAATACCTCATAGCGATCTTTTAATCCTCTCAAAATCGAAATCGTGTCTTCTACATTTGGTTCATCGACCATAACTGGCTGGAATCTTCTCTCTAAGGCAGCATCTTTTTCAATATAAAGACGATACTCATCTAATGTTGTTGCACCAATACAGTGAAGTTCTCCTCTAGCAAGCATAGGTTTTAACATATTTCCAGCGTCCATAGAACCTTCTGTCTTACCTGCTCCCACAATGGTGTGAAGCTCATCAATAAATAAAATAATCTGTCCATCGCTCGCTTTTACTTCCTCAAGAACGGCTTTTAGACGCTCCTCAAACTCTCCTCGATATTTTGCCCCTGCCACTAAAGAACCCATATCAAGTGCAAAAAGTTTCTTATCTTTTAGCGTCTCTGGAACATCTCCCTTTACAATTCTTTGTGCAAGTCCCTCCACTACTGCAGTTTTGCCTACACCCGGCTCACCAATTAATACTGGGTTATTTTTTGATTTTCTTGATAAAATACGGACAACATTGCGGATTTCACTATCTCTTCCTATAACCGGATCTAATTTTTGAGCTTTCGCTCTCTCTACCAAGTCATATCCATATTTTTCCAATGTATCATAAGTAGCTTCTGGATTATCGCTCGTTACTTTTTGATTCCCTCTTACTGTGGATAGCGCCTGTAAGAATCTCTCTCTCGTAATTCCGTAAGCTCTAAATAATTCTTTTATCTCCTTATTTGGATGTTCTATTAATGATAAAAATAAATGCTCTACAGATACATATTCATCCTGCATTCTTTTAGCTTCATCTTCTGCCTGCACTAATACTTTATTAAGTGCATTGCTAATATATAATTTGCCACCTGATACTTTTGGCTTTTTTTCTAATAATTTTTGTGTCTGCTGTAAGAAAGAATCTTTTTGGATTTCCATCTTCTCAATCAGTTTAAAAATCAAACTATCTTCTATCGTTAATAGGCTATACAAAAAATGTTCTTGGTCTATCTCTTGATTACCATATTCATAGGCTAACTTTTCGCAATCATTAATAGCTTGAATTGATTTTTGCGTAAATTTATTGATATTCATAAAACCCCTCCTTAAACTTTTTAGCTTTTTACTTGTTCTATAAGAACTATAACACTTAGAATTTAAAATTGCAAGCAAAATTTTATATAAATTTTAAGATAGAATTTAAGAATTTCTTATTATATTTTTCCAAAACAAAAAATCCTGTATTCATTATAAATACAGGATTTTCTTCATGCCGCTGGCCGGACTCGAACCGGCACGGCTACTAACCGCTTGATTTTGAGTCAAGTGCGTCTGCCAATTCCGCCACAGCGGCTTACTATATTATGTTCTCTCTCGAACAGTTAATATAATATCACAGTAATTCCAAAAAATCAAGCCTTTTTTTAATTTTATTTTAATTTTTTAAATTTTATCTTTTTATAAAACAAAACAAACAATTCACTATAAGTATCGCAACAATTATTAAGAATACTTATTTCTTCTCCAATGCCTTCTCAAGAGCATCCACAACTGTCTCCAAAACTTTTATTCTCGCATAGTATTTGTCATTACCTTCTACGATAATCCAAGGTGCGTAGGTTGTAGATGTTCTTAAAATCATCTCATTTACAGCAATCTCATACTGGTCCCATTTATCACGGTTTCTCCAATCTTCATCTGTAATTTTCCACTGTTTATCAGGATTTTGCTGACGATCCTTAAACCTTCTCTCTTGCTCATCTTTATCAATATGCATCCAAAATTTAATTACAACTGCACCTTCTTTTGCGAGATGTTCCTCCATCATATTCATCTCTTTATACGCTCTTTGCCACTCATTTTTGGTGCAAAAGCCTTCCAAACGTTCCACCATTACACGACCATACCATGTACGATCAAAAATTGCAATATGTCCATTTTTTGGCATAGCATTCCAAAAACGCCATAAATAATGATGCTTTTTCTCAATATCATTTGGAGCTGCTGTTGGAATCACACGATAACCTCTTGGGTCAAGCTTCTCTGTTAATCTCTTAATCGCTCCTCCTTTTCCACCAGCATCCCAACCTTCAAAAGCAAGGACAACTGGAATTCGATTTAAATAACATTCATTATGGAGTTTTTGTAACTTTTTCTGTGCCTTTTTTAGTCTCTCTTTATATTCTTCTTTTGTAAGAGATAATGATAAATCTGCTCCGTCAAGGACAGATCCTTTCATCATCTTTAGTTTACTCTGCTCTAACATCGCATTTGGAACATCTGTCTTATCTGGATTTTCCTTTCTATCAATTGCCTGTGTAAGTTCTGCTATTACAACAGACATAATCTTAATGATAGCAAAGTCTCCATCCGTTGCCTCAATAATATTCCAAGGTGCAAATTCATTATCTGTCTTCTCTAAAGTCTCATTTGTAATGTCAAAATACTGAGCATAATTTTTATTATGTCTCCAATCGTCTTCTGTTACTTTCCATTTTGTTTCTTTATTCTCGACTAATTTCTTAAAACGTTTCTTTTGCTCCTTTTGGGAAATATGCAAAAATAACTTAATAATGAGCATCCCGTCATCTGCTAAAACTCTCTCAAAAGAATTAATTGCAGTATATGCCTCTGCCAATTTATCATCTGTCGTAATCCCATCTATGCGATCAGCCAATGCAATTCGATACCAGCTTCTATCAAAAATAGCAATACGTCCATTTTCTGGAAGACGAGTCCAAAATCTCCAAAGATATGGTCTCATACTCTCTTCCTCAGAAGTTTTATTGGTTGTATAAACATCAAATCCTCTAGGATCAAGCGGTGCAATTAAACGATTAATTAAAGTTCCTTTTCCAGCAGCTCCCCATCCTTCAAATATAATAGAAACAGGAATTCCTAAAGATTTTGCCTTTCTTTGTAACTTAGATAATTTAAGAGAATATTCTTCTAATAGTTCTTTGTATTTTTCCTTCTTTAATGTTTTCTTCAAGTCAATTTTTTCTAGCATATTTTTGTCCCTCCTCAAACAGGTTTCATATTAAAACACGGTATCTATTATGTATTGCTTTGCAATCCATCTTTATTATAGTATACCATTATTTAGGAAATGATACAATTTATAGTTACTATTTATTGTTAATTTTTACGTTTTTTATAGATTATTTTTTGTTTTTCTATGCATTATGCTTGTAATTATTTTACAAAAATTTCTGTATTACTAAATTTTGTAGCTCTCCACTCACTAACTTTCTATTTTTATCCTTCTTTACAAATATCCGCTAATTTTCCATCTGTAACACGAATCAAATCGTCTGGAGAAAGCTCTATTTGAAATCCAATTTTTCCAGCACTGACCATTATTGTTTCACATTCCTTTGCAGTTTCATGATATACTGTTTCGTATTTCTTTTTCATATTAATAGGGGAACATCCTCCTCGAATATATCCTGTAATCTTTTGAATATCTTTCACAGGAATCATCTCTATTGTTTTAGCCTTTACTGTCTTTGCTGCTTTTTTTAAATCAAGTTCTCTGCCTACTGGAATGACAAATACAAAAAAATTTTTCTTTGTATCTGTCGTAACAAGAGTTTTAAATACGCAATCTGGATTTTGTCCAAGTGATTTCGCCACTGTTATCCCATCTACTGCTTCTTTTCCATGTGGATACTCATGAGCTTTATATCCTATTTTTTCTTTTTCTAATGTACGCATAACATTTGTCTTTAACATTCCCTTTGCCATTTTATCCCTCTTTTCTTGTATTGCTTTTCCTTATCATTTTTTCTTTTTAATTTACCATATAAATTTTCCTTATCATCATCTTATACTATTACTATAATGATAAAAAAAAGCAAAAAACATTGAGAGCAAAACTTCACTCTTAATGTTTTTTGTTTTTTCGTTATAAATTTGAAACTTAAATCTACATCTCTTGTTCTCTTAAATACTGTTCCATCTCTTCTTTTACTTTATCCTCGCAAGAACGCATTGCCATAATCGTCTTCTCAAAAAGCTCATCTAAATCCCAATCAAGTTCTTCTGCTCCATTTCGAATAACATCTCTAGAACATCCCGCTGCAAATTTTCTGTCTCTAAACTTCTTTTTTAGACTTCTTACTTCCATATCCATCACACTTTTTGACGGACGCATAAGGGCAGCCGACCAAATGAGTCCTGTTAACTCATCTGTGGCATATAAAACTTTCTCCATATCAAGCTGAGGCTCTATATCACAGCAAATTCCATATCCATGTGAACAAATGGAATAAATCATATCCTCTCCTACTCCCGCATCTCGCAAAATATCTGGAGCCTTTTGACAATGCTCCTCTGGATACAATTCAAAATCAATATCATGTAAAAGTCCTGTAATTCCCCAATAATCTATCTCATCTTCGTATCCTAATTCTTCTGCGTACCAACGCATAACACCTTCTACTGTTAAGGCATGCTGAATATGAAATGCCTCCTTATTATACTTCTTCAAAAGTTCGAATGCCTCTTCCCGGTTAATCAAACTGTCCATTTCCTTTCTCTTTCCTCCAGTTAATCTGTTTTGTGCAATTATTATATGTTTACCGTCCCATTTTTACCATATCCATCCAGAATCTTCTCTACTTTCTCTGTAATAGATACTTAAGTTATGGTCAAACTATTTTTATTTTATCACCTTTTTTTCAAAAATACAACTTACTTTTCTTGCTATTCTAAAAAATTATGGTAAAATTATTTGCATCTTCTTTTTTATAAACTTATTTTCATTATTCTAAAAATCAAATTTAAGACCTATTCTTTAAGTGTCTTAAAGTAAAATCACAAAAATAAGGAGGACTATTGATAAAATGAATAATATAATTTTAATTGGAATGCCTGGCTCTGGAAAAAGTACCATTGGCGTCGTTCTCGCTAAGGTGCTAGGCTATGATTTTATTGACTCCGATTTGCTCATCCAAAAAGAAACTGGTCGTCTACTTTGGCAAATTATGGAAAAAGAGGGGATTGACGGATTTAATAAAATAGAAGAAAAAGTAAATAGCTCTATTCAAGCAACAAATTCTGTCATTGCCACTGGAGGAAGTGCAGTTTACGGAGAAAAAGCGATGAGGCATCTTGGAAAAATCGGCACGATCGTCTACCTAGATGTGAGCTATCGCACTCTTAAGAGAAGACTTGGGGATTTAAAAAAACGGGGTGTTGTTCTAAAACCTAATCAGACTTTACAAGATTTATACAAAGAACGCCTCACACTTTACCGAAAATACGCTCATATTACTATTGATGCAGATCATCTAAATATTCCACAAACAGTATCTTCTATTATAGATGCAATAAAGCCCAATTAATACTCTATCATACAAGAATGAACGAATTCTTAATCTTTTAACCTTAAGATTACAAAACAAAAAGACTATTCCAAAAGAAATTATCTCTTTATTTTTTTGAAATAGTCTTTTTTAATCCTCTATATCTAAATATATTGTAAAAATGCTGCGAGTTCCTCCACTGTCTCCACAATATAATCTGCTCCCGCTTTTTCTAATTCTTCCCTATCACCATATCCATATAAAACACCTACACAGTCAATTCCCACTTCTTTTGCTCCAAGTACATCATGTTTTCTGTCCCCCACCATAAGAACTTCCTCTAAACTTTGTATTTGATAATTCGAAAGGGCGTAAGAAATGACTTCCGCCTTTCTCACTCTCTTTTCATCCATCGTTGCCCCAGCCACATAATCAAAATATTTATCTAACTTAAAATACTCTAAAATTTGCTTTGCAAATTTTTCTGGCTTTGAAGTCGCCATTAAAATTTTTTTGCCACTTTCTTTTATATTTTTCAGCATTTCCTCTATCCCGTCATAGACAATATTTTCAAACATCCCATAGACCGTATAATATTCTCTATAGTATTCAATTCCAAGTCTTGCTTTTTCTTCATCAAATCCGTAGTATTTTTGAAAAGACTGAGCAAGAGGTGGTCCAATAAATTTATATAAATTTTCTTTCTTATCAAAAATGCCAAATTTATTTAATGCATATATGACAGAATTCGTAATTCCCTCTCCTGGGTCCGTAATTGTTCCATCTAAATCAAATAAAATATATTTATATTCTTTCATTTCCATCCTTCCTCACAACTTTTTCTCTCTATAAAATGCAATCCATTCATCTAAAGATAATGGCTGATAATTACTATACATACAAAAGCAGTTTAACATATTACAAGGAATATATCTTCCATTATGAAGAGTATCTCTTGTAATTTGCTGAAACTTCAAAACAAGTTGCTGATCTTTCGTATCATGCACATGTCCATAGAGCATATAAGTTCTAGGCTCACCATTTTTTAAAAGACGATACTGTCCATTATAGCAAAATACAGGATAATGACTCAAAATCACCTTTCTTCCATTATCATGAATCTCCGCATAGGGCAAAATCCATTCAAATCTTGAGGAATCAAATTTTTTATCTTTTACAAAATAATCATGATTTCCCTGAATTAAATATAATTTTCCGTTTAACTGTCTTAATATTTCATTCGTTTTTTCTCCTTTTTCATAAGAAAAATCTCCGAGAATAAAAACTTCATCCTTTTTTTTCACTTTTTTATTCCACTGAGAAATCATATAAGTATTCATCTGTTCCACTGTCTCAAATCCTCGATTGTCCATCTGTTTATTTAACGCTTCGTGAAAAAAATGCATATCTGAAATATAATAACGCATTACTTCCTCCAATCTTTCTATTTATCTATACGTGAATTACTTGGCAATTAGTCACCAGAAATTTTCGCCCAAAACTCTTAAATAAAATTAAAATAGGCGGAAGAAAAATTCCGCCTATTTTAATTTTGACTACTCTCACAGGCAAGCCTATGTTTTTTCGTCATAAAATTATACCGTAATATATTCTACTTGTCAATAAATTACTATCTTTTAGTCTATTTTTTAAAATCCTTCTTTTTTATGCTCTGTATGCAAAAGCATATGAGCTTTATGAGACGTCGGTTTTCCAAAGAATTTTTTGTACATCAGCTGTATATCTGGATTTTCATGTGAAAAACGAAGTTGTGAGTCTCTATCTAAATTATAAAGTTCTTTTCCTCTTGTATACGCCATCTCAATTCCATCGTGAATTGGCTGACCACCGCCGCCAACACAACCTCCAGGACACGCCATTACTTCCACAAAGTCATAAGCTACCTCTCCTCGCTCAATACGATCTATTAACTTTCTCGCATTTCCAAGACCGCTTACTACAGCCGTTCTTACTACAACATCTCCAATTCTAAACTCTGCTTCTTGTAGTCCATTATTCATATTAAATCCTTCACTGCGAACAGGAGTAAATGCGTTTGTACTTGGATTTTCTCCTGTTATTAGGTAATAAGCAGAGCGAAGTGCCGCCTCCATTACGCCTCCTGTCACACCAAAGATAACTCCCGCTCCTGTATAGTCTTTCATTGGTCTATCCCCTTCGATATCTTCAAGATTTTTAGGACTAATATGGGCAGAACGAATCATTTTCACAAGTTCTCTCGTTGTTAAAACTGCATCGATATCGTGACCTGCATATTCTTTATAGAATAATTCCATCTCTCTCTCACTCTTTTTTGCAACACAAGGCATAACAGAAACTGTATAAATATTTTCTGGTTCTACCCCGATAATATCCGCAAAATACGTTTTCATAACAGCACCAAACATCTGCTGTGGAGATTTTGCAGTCGATAAACAATTTAATAAGTGAGGATACTGTGATTTTATAAAACGAAGCCATCCTGGACAACAGGAAGTAAACATCGGTCTATCCTTTAATTTTCCAGAAGTAAATCTCTCAATAAATTCTGTTCCTTCTTCCATAATTGTTAAATCTGCGGAAAAAGATGTGTCAAATACATAATCTACTCCCATTTTCTTTAGGGAATCTAAAATTTTTCCTACTGTTGCTTCAGAAGGCGAAAGATTCAACTCTTCTCCCCAAGCTGTGCGAACTGCTGGAGCAACTTGAGCCACTACAATTTTCTTTGGATCTGCAATTGCATCCCAAACTTTTTCTGTGTCATCCCTCTCTCTTAATGCACCGACTGGACAATGTGTGATACACTGTCCACAAAGAGAACAATTTGATTCCTCTATCGTTCTATGTTTTGATACATTGACTGTTGTTCTAGATCCAGTTCCTTCCAAATCCCACACATGAAGGTCTTGTACTTTATCACAAATTTGTACACATCTCATACATTTAATACATTTTGAGCTATCTCGAATCAATGGAAACTCTTTATTCCAAGGCTTTTTCTCAAGCTCCGTTGAATATGGAATATCAATGATATTTAAGTCATTTGCAATCTGTTGCAACTTACAATTTCCACTTCTCGCACATAAAACACATTTACAGTCATGCTGAGACAAAAGAAGCTGTACTGTAGTTCTTCTATCTTTTCTTACCTTTGGACTGTTTGTATAAATAACCATTCCCTCTTCTGCCACATTATTGCAGGCAGTTAATAATTTTTCTTTTCCCTCTAACTCTACGACACATACACGACAAGCAGCAATTTCATTTATTCCTTTTAAATAGCAAAGGCTTGGAATTGGAATGCCGTTTTTTCTGGCAGCTTCCATAATAGTCGTATTTTCTTTTACGCAAATTTGTTTTCCATCTATTGTAAAGTTTACCATTGTCTCTCACGACCTCCTTTAAAAATTCCATAACCGAAGTGATCACAGCGCAGACATCTAGAAGCCTCTTGTTTTGCTTCTTTTTCTGTCATACAGTTTTCTACTCCTTCGAAATCTAATACCCTCTCACAGGCTTCTCTCTCTGTCAAATTTACTCTTCCGCAAGGAACTTTATCTTCGTAGCTTGCCTCTGGAATCTCTACATCGCAAGAAATTTCATGGTGATATCCTAAATATTCATCGATATTAGCTGCTACTACCTTTGCCGCCGCAATCGCACTAATTACTGTTGAAGGACCACTTGCACAGTCTCCACCTGCAAATACACCTTTCATATTTTCAAAAGCACCTGTACTCTTTGTCACAATTTTTCCTCTTGCAACTGGAATTCCAGCTTCCTCAAAATGCTTTGTCTCAATATTTTGACCAATTGCCATAACAAGGAAATCACAAGGAATATAAATATCTTCTTCTCCTGTTGGTTTTACACTTGCTCTTCCATTTTTAATCGTACTAATCATCTGTGGAGTTACATAAACTCCTTTTACATGATTATTCTCATCGACATCTATCGCTGCTGGAGCTTTTAAAGTCTGAAGCTCAATTCCCTCTGCAACAGCTCCTTCTATCTCTGCTGGGAGTGCCGTCATATCTGCAACTCTTCTTCTATATACAATGCTTACTTTTTTCGCACCAAGTCTCTTCGCAGTACGAACTGCATCCATAGATACATTTCCTCCTCCGATAACTGCAACCTCTTTTCCAGTTAAATCCATAATTTCTTGTTTTCCAACATTTCGAAGAAATTGTACTGCTGACATTACACCCTCGGCATTTTCTCCCTCTAATCCTAATTTCTTATCTGTACTTGCACCAATTGTAATCAAAACTGCGTCATACTGTTCTCTAAGTTCTTGAATTGTAATATCTTGTCCAATCTTTAATCCATGTTTTACTTCCACACCCGTCTTTAAGATTGCCTCAATATCTTGGTCTAACCTCTCTTTTGGAAGACGGTAATTTGGAATACCATATCGAAGCATTCCTCCAAGTTTTGGAAGCATTTCATAAATAGTAACTTGATGTCCCATAAGCTGCAAATAATATGCCGCACTCATACCGCCAGGTCCGCCACCTAAGACTGCAACCGTTTTTCCTGTGCTTGGTGCACATTTTGGAGGTTCTACCTCGCCTGCAAAATCTGCTGCCACTCTCTTAAGACCACGGATATTAATGGAATCATCCATCATATTTCTTCGACATCTCGCCTCACATGGATGCTCACAAATAAATCCACAAGTTGTTGGAAATGGATTATCCTTACGAATAAGACGAATAGCATCTTTATATCTTCCCTCACGAACAAGAGCTATGTATCCAGGAATATCTACTCTTGCTGGACAAAGAGCCACACAAGGAACTGGCTGACTATACTGACAAGTACAGCGACCTTTCACAATATGCTCTATATAATCTTCTCGATACCCAATTACTCCTTTATACACCATATTGGCAGCTTCATATCCTATCGCACAGTCCGCCGAATTCATAATCGCAATAGAAGTATCTTCTATTATCTTTAATGTGTCTAATGTGGCATTTCCATCTAATACATCTGTAATCAAATTTTTCAACTGACCAAGTCCTACTCGACATGGAACACATTTTCCACAAGTTTGTGCATGACATAACTCTAAAAATGCTCTAGACATATCTACAGGACAAAGCCCTGGAGGACTTGATTCTATTCTTCTTTCTAAGTCTTTATAGAGTCCTTCCATTACAATCTTAGCTCTATTGGGCAAAACAATTTCTAATCTACTCATAATTTTCCCCTTTTCCTTTCTGTTTTTCTTCTCTCCATTGACCGATATCTTTATGTGTTGACATTATTATGAACGAAAGTTAATTATACTTCGTCATTAAACTTTCGTTCATAGATTCTTTTTGGCGTCTTCTCATGAATGTAGACCGAAAACATAGAAATTGTATCTTTGGGGCTTCTCTATAAAAATTCTAGTTTCTTTCCATTGATGAGAATTAATATTCATTATTATAACGACACATTTCTTATTTAGCAAGTGTTTTTTTCTGTTTTTTTAATAAAATTTATTTTATTAACTATACAATTGTCATTATTTTCTCCTTGTGATACGATATTTTGATATAATTTTAACAATTTTAATCCATTCTCTCTCTTAATATTTTATTTTATTTTTTACATCTTTTTGTAAAATCAAAAGTATTTCCTCTCTTTTCTTTTTTGTCTAAATTTTTCTGAAAATATATTCTTTTTTTAATATTTTATTTTCTTCTCTTTCCCTTTCTTCTTGCTTATAGAAATGTCCAAATTGTATTTTTTTTCACACAGTTTTGATATTCTCTTAACAAGTTTTATATTCATAAACTTTACAATTTTAAAAGGATTGCTTTACCAAAATTTAATTTTATGTTATACTTTTAAAAACAAAATTCAAAACGGAGTTCTGTTTCAACAACTTACAAAAAATTTAGTAAAGTGAGGTGTGAATATAAATATGATGCATGTAAATGAATCTGCTGAAAATTATTTAGAAACAATTCTTATTCTAAGCCAAAAACTTCCCGTTGTTCGCTCTGTCGATATTGCTAATGAGCTAGGTTTTAAAAAATCCAGCGTCAGTATTGGAATGAAAAATCTTCGTCAAAAAAATTATATTACGGTGACAGACGCTGGTTTTATTTATTTGACAGAAGAAGGAAAATCAATTGCTGAAATGATTTATGAGCGACATAAATTTCTCTCATCTTGGCTGATTAGCTTAGGAGTAGACCCAACAATTGCATCGGAAGATGCTTGTAAAATCGAACATGTTATTAGCAAAGAAAGTTTCGCTGCGATTAAGAATAATATCGAACCATAGATATAGATAAAAAAAGATGAAATTATATTAATATTTCGAAACATTAATATAATTTCATCTTTTTCTTACCTAATTTAATTGATTGCTATATTTTTTCTTAACTCTCTTCTTCATATAAAGATTAGGCTCTACACTCCACTGTTCTCTATAGAGGAATAGGTTCATCACTTTTGCTAATACCATCGCCGCAATCACATCTATAATAGAATGTTGCTTTAATAACATTGTTGACATAATAATCAAACTTGCCCAAATGATACTAATACAACAAATGCCCCGATTTTCTCTTAAATTCTTATCGTGTAAAACAATGGTATTCATCATTATCGATACGTACACATGTAAACTTGGAAGAACATTTGTCGGCGTATCAATCTGATAAAGCCACTTTACAGCTGTCACAAAAATATTATTTCTCGCAAAAACTTCTGGTCGTAAGTCCTGTGCATTTGGGAAAATAAATGAGATAAATAAAAAAATACTTGTACCTACCACCATACTAATAACCGCAGATTTAAAACTATCTGAACCTTGCCAAGTCCATGTCACATAAAACAAAATAATTCCCACATATAAAAACCAGCTAAAATATGGCACAATAAAAAATTCACAAAATGGAATCTTCTCATCTAAACTTGTGTGAATGATATGAAGACCTGGACCTGTTCGTATTTTCTCTAAAAGTGAAAAAAAACCTGTATACAAAATACCATATATTAAAAACCAGATTCGATATTTATCAATCCGTATATCTAATTTCATCTAATTTACCCCTTTCCTATACCTTTTTAACATCTTATACGATTTTATTTTGAAAATCAAGATTATCTTTCTTACAATTCTTTTTCAATTATATAGCTTTTTTTGGGTTATTTTCCTATTTTTTCTTTTAGAATAAATTTATATATCGTTTTATTCTATCTTCCAACTAATATTATTAGTATAACACGCTAGTCATCAGTTAAATACTTTTTATATGAGTACAAAAAACTAAGAAATGCAGTAAAATATAAATTATATAAGTTTTTTCACTTAATTTTTTTGCAAACTTTAAGATAAGGAGAATTAAAATGAATAAAATCAGAGAACTAAGAACTTCTCGCGGACTCTCTCAAAAAGATTTAGGCTCAATTATTAATGTAAGTCAACAGACAATCAGCAGGTATGAACAGACAAATTCTAATATTCCAAATGATGTTCTTATTAAATTATCTCAATTTTTTCAAATTTCTATCGAGTATCTGCTAGCAAAAAATCCTGAACCTAAATATAATACTCGTGTCACAGAATCTTTTCGAAAGAAGGATAATATTTTAGATTTATACCAAAGCTTAGATGAAATAAATCAACAAACTATGCTTTTACTTGGCAATAGACTACTAGACGTTCAAACCCATTTAAATACAGAAATAGGAAATTTAAAAAAAGAGCTGACAGAAGAAATTTATTCCGAGTATATTAATAAATATCATATATAATGATGTTTGGGTCAAAAAGTATTTTCCCATCTGTATTCTAAATTTGATATTGTAAGAGTTTCCTATATACTATGTAATTTTACAAAAAAAAATTAATATTTTTTACAAAAATATATGGAAAAATTTTATAGAACGTTGTATAATATATATTACCAATATGAAAGAGAGGACTCACTATGAAACAAAATAATATGTTAGCTATGATTTTAGCTGGTGGCCGCGGTTCTCGTCTCCATGACTTAACCAATAAAGTTGCTAAACCAGCTGTTTCATATGGTGGAAAATATCGTATCATCGACTTTCCACTAAGTAACTGTGCAAACAGTGGTATCGACGTTGTCGGTGTCTTGACACAGTATGAATCTGTATTACTTAACAGCTATGTTGCTGCTGGACGCCGTTGGGGCTTAGACGCTAAGGATAGTGGTGTATTTGTATTACCACCACGCGAGAAAGCTGACGCTGACTTAGATGTTTACCGCGGTACTGCTGACGCTATTACTCAAAATATCGATTTTATCGACTCTTATGATCCTGAGTATCTTTTAATACTCTCTGGTGACCATATTTACAAAATGAACTATGATAAGATGCTTGATTATCATAAAGAGCATAATGCAGATGTAACAATTGCTGTAATTCCTGTTCCTTGGGACGAGGCTCCTCGTTTTGGTATCATGAATACAGATGATACAGGACGTATTATGGAGTTTGAAGAAAAACCTGCAGAGCCTAAGAGTAATCTTGCTTCTATGGGTATTTACATATTCAACTGGAAATTACTTAGAGAAATGTTAATTGCAGACAAAGATGTAGAAAATTCAAGCCATGACTTTGGTAAAGATATCATTCCTGCTCTTCTTAACAATAATAAAGTTCTTTGTGCATGGAGATTTGAGGGATACTGGAAAGATGTTGGAACAATCGACTCTCTTTGGGAAGCTAATATGGACCTTCTTGCTAAAGACAATGCTCTTGATTTGAGCGATCCTACTTGGAAGATTTATACAGAAGATCCTACAACTTTACCTCATTATATTTCTGGCGAAGCTAGTATCAAGAACGCATTTATCAACCAAGGATGTATTGTTGAAGGTGAAGTTAAAAATTCTGTATTATTTACAGGTGCAAAAGTTGGCGTTGGTGCAAAGATTATTGACTCTGTTCTTATGCCAGGTGTAGTTGTAGAGGCTGGTGCTAGCGTTACTCGTGCTTTAGTAGCTGACAATGTTAAAATCAGTGCTAACGCAGTTGTTGGTTCCGCCGACAGTGAACACATTGAACTTGTAGCGAAAAATGTAAAGGAGGTAGAATAATATGGCTAAGGCATTTGGTATCGTTGCTTCTGCCGGAAGAAATATTTGGGTAGAGGGATTACAGTCTTATCGTCCTATTGGAGCTATTTCCTTCCTCGGTAGATATCGTGTAATTGATTTTTCAATCTCTAATATGAGTAATAGTGGAATTGACCAGATTCAAGTTTATCTTGAAAACAAACCTCGCTCTCTTGTTCAACATTTAGGAACAGGTAGACATTATAACTTAAATTCTAAACGCGGCGGTTTACAGCTTTTATTCTCTGAGGGCGCTGCTCGTGATATTTATAATACAGATGTTGCTTCTTATTTATCTAATATGGAGCAAATTAAAGGTATGTATCAAGAATATGTTGTAGTTGCTCCTAGCTATATGATTTATTCAGCTGATTTTGATGAGCTTTTGAAACAACATATTAAGTCTGAGGCAGATATCTCTATCTTATACCATAATACAGATAATGCTAAGGAAGCTTACTTAAACTGCAAAACTTTGAACTTGAATCGTCAAAAAGGGGTAGAGGCTCTTATTATCAATGACGCTGCAACTCCTAATAAGAGTATTTCTATGGATACTTATATTATGAAGAAAGATCTCTTCATCGAGTTGGTTGAGAAGGCTCATAAATTCTCTTCTGTTTACTCTTTAGCTGATATGATTAACCATGAATGTGCTAACCTTGATATTCGTGGAATTGAACATGTTGGATATTTTGCAGCTATCACTGATTTCCATAGCTTCTATAAAGCTAATATGGAATTAATCGACTACAAGGCAGCTACAAAATTCTTTACAAACGATTGGCCAACTTATACTCGTACAAACGATTCTTGCCCAACACAGTACTTTGAGTCTGCTAATGTAAAGGCATCTGTTGTATCTAACGGTTGCTCCATTGAAGGCTCTATCGAGAATTCTGTTATTGGACGTGGATGTACAATCGGAAAAGGTGCTGTTATTAAAAACAGTGTTATTCTCCCAGAATGTGTAATTGGTGATAATGTTCATATCGAAAATTATGTAATGGATAAACACTCTCGTGTAATTCATGAAAATAAGATTATCGGTGAAGAAGGCAATCCAGGTTACATCAAACGTGAAGATGTTTTATAAAATTTTATAATTTTAAATAATAAAAGAGGAATGTTATAAATAAAATATGACATTCCTCTTTTTCTATGCTTGACATCATAGAATGAAGTTAGTAAAATAACTGCTATAGGTTAAAATAAAATGACTATATAATATATCTATATTTTAGGAGATGATTTTTTTGGACAGTTCCATTATAATTGGACTTATTACTATTATTATTTTAGTTATTCTATCTGCTTTTTTTTCTTCTGCTGAAACTGCTCTCACAACAGTAAATAAACACCGTCTAAGAGCACTCTCAGAAGAAGGAAATAAAAGGGCTACATTAGTTTTACGTGTCACAGAAGACCCTGGAAAAATGTTAAGTGCTATTTTAATTGGTAATAATATTGTTAATTTATCGGCTTCTTCTTTGGCTACCACCTTAACCGCTAATATTTTACAAGCTCTCGGATTTGGATATTTAAAAAGTATGGCAGGCGGAATCTCAACAGGAGTATTGACTCTCATCGTCCTAGTTTTCGGTGAAATTTCTCCAAAGACTATGGCAACTATCCACAGTGAGAAACTATCTCTTTTGTATATTCCGATTATATCTGCATTGACAACAATATTAACTCCGATTATCTTTTTAATTAATCAGATTGCAAATCTTTTTTTAAGAATACTCGGTGTGGATACAAATCAAAATGGATCTACTATGACAGAAAAAGAACTTCGAACAATTGTCGATGTTAGCAGAGAAGATGGAGTTATAAAAAATGAGGAGCATGAGATTATTAATAATGTTTTTGATTTTGGTTCTTCTCTTGCCAAGGATATTATGCAACCTAGAGTAGACATGGTATTTGCCTCTGTCGATAGCAGTTATGATGAGCTTGTAGATATCTTTTTAAAAGACCAGTATTCTAGACTTCCAATTTATGAGGATTCTAAAGACAACGTAATCGGAATTTTATACTTAAAAGATTTATTTTTTTACCGCGTTCAAAATCAAAAAAAAGAGTTTAATATAAAGGAAGTATTAAGAGAGCCTTTCTTTACTTACGAGCATCAAAAAACTTCTGTTCTTATGAAGATTATGAGAGAAGAGGCAGTAAGCTTTGCCATTGTTCTAGATGAATACGGTTCTACAGCTGGATTAATTACAATAGAAGATTTACTAGAAGAAATTGTCGGAGACGTGCGTGATGAATTCGACGCTGATGAATTAGAGGCTATTAAGTGTATTGGTCCTAATACCTATGAGGTGGATGGTACATTAAAAATTGATGACTTAAACGATGCAATTGGAACGTCAATCGAATCAGAAGATTATACTTCCATCGGAGGACATATGATTGAACTTTTGGATCATCTTCCAGTAGAAAATGATGCAGCTATTGAGGGAAATATACTATACAAGGTACTATCTATCCATAAAAACCGCATAGAACGACTTTTTATTCAAATTAATGATATGGATGAAAATTCTAATATAAAAAAATAAAATGATATACCTGCTTTAGTAGGTATATCATTTTATTTTAAAAAGTCTTCATCAAATATCAAACTAAGCTGAATTTACTCAATCTAGTTCTCCATCTACAAATCAAATCTAAAAACTAAATTTTGACCTTATAATTAGTGACGATGCATAGAGAAAGAGCTTAAATCAACATTCTTCTTCAAGTTCTCATATACTTCTCTCTTATCTGCCTCACCAATTAACTTATCTCTATCTCTCTTAGACTCATTTGGAGCTTTGTGACGACTAGAACCTCCTACACAACCTCCGATACATGCCATACCTTCAATAAAGTCTGCTGGAAGTTTTCCAATCTTCAACATAAGAAGAGCTTTCTTACACTCTGCCGCTCCATTACATTTCATAACTTTGATATCTGTGGATTCGCCTGTCTCTTTTAAGCACTGTAATACAGCCTCTGTTACTCCACCGCTATCACCAAATCTCTTACCAAAGATACTTGCCTGCTGTGTATCATTTGCTTCTGGCTCTAATTTAACGTCTTTTGCCTTCATCATAGCACGAACTTCACCAAATGTTAATACAAAATCTGCATTTCCCTCGATAGATTTATCTTTTACTTCGCTCTTCTTTGCCACACATGGTCCAACAAATACAGTAACTACATCTGGATCTTGTGCTTTTAACATACGAGAAACTCCACACATTGGAGAAACAGTTGTGGACATATTATCTAATACTTGTGGGAAATGTTTTTTAATCATATTTACAAAACCTGGACAGCAAGATGTTGTCATCTTCTTACCTTGCTTAAATGCCTCTGCCCATTCTTCTGCCTCTGCTGCTGCTGTTAAATCTCCACCGAGTCCAACTTCAATCATATCGTCAAATCCGATTTTCTTAAGTGCTGTTCTCCAGCTTGACATTGTAATATCTTTTCCAAACTGTCCTTCTGTAGCTGGTGCCACCATAGCTACGACTCTCTTACCTGCCTTCATCTCATTGATAATATCTACGATAGATGTCTTGGAGCCTAACGCACCAAATGGACAGCTGTGAATACACATACCACATTCAATACATTTCTCTTCATCGATTACAGCAAGACCAGTTTCTGGATCCATTGTAATAGCGTCTACTGGACAACTTCTCTTACATGGACGCATAAGATCTGCAATTGCGTTATATGGACAAGCCTGTGAACATTTTCCACATTCCTTACATTTTGTAGGATCGATATAAGCTCTATGTACACCGATAGAAATTGCGCCAAAATTACAAGAATTCTGACAAGCTTTACCCATACATCTTTGACAGTTATCTGTTACTACGTAACGAGAAATTGGACATCCCTCGCAGGCAGATGGGATAACTTGAACGATATTATCACTCTCTTTTTCACTTGGACATTTTCCTTCTGCAAGACGAATTCTCTGTCTAATTACTTCTCTCTCTTTGTAGATACAGCAACGAAACTGTGCCTGTGGTCCAGGAATCATCTCTGTTGGGATAAAATCCTTTTTCTCATCAAGCTGACCTTCATACGCTAATTTTGCCACCCTATAGAGAACGTCATGTTTTACCTTTAAAATTGTAGCGTCATTTGTTACCATGTTGCTCCTCCTAATTAGTTAAATATATCAAAATAGTTTATAGTATAGTTTATATTTTAACATTCTTTACCTATTTTTTCAATATTTTTCCTCATTAATATCTTATTATTTTTCGTACAATTCCAATATTGCCTTCTTTTTATCAACCTAGCTGTTATTTTTTTAACATTTTAAATTCTAATTTAATTATTTAAAAATTTTTATTATATTGGATAGACTTAAGGCAAAACTATCTTCCATTTGATAAGGCATACACTAAAAAAGAGATTATTGAAAAAACTTATATTTTCCAATAATCTCTCATTTTTAATACCCTAAACTTCCCGTTGTGCTCGCAGAAGAACTGCCATAGTATGTAGAGTATGAGCTCTCTGTCGATGTGGACGAATAATCAGATGATGAAGTTTCTTCCAAACTCGAATTGCTGCTGCTCTCCTTTATATCATACCACAATTTAATTGGCTCTATTTCTGTCTTAGCTGCCAAATATCCTTTTATCTCTGAAATAGTATTTTGACTTAATCCCTCACTAGTCGTCAAATAAACGACAAGACTTTTACTACTATCTTCATAATTTGTCACATATCCAATAGAACAGGTTAAAATTTCTGGATACATTACTTTTAATGTCTCACCATACTGTCTTATCTTGTCCTTTTTTAAGCTATCTGGAAGTACAGAATTTGGATCTTCCCTAGACTGAAAAACTTTTACCTGCATATCATCTAAAAGATAAAGTTTTCGTGCCTGTTTTATTTTATTAATATCTTTTTCACTAATACGTGCACCAAGAAGCAATATTTCTATAGTATTATTTTCTTTATCTACATTAGTTTTTACAACCTTTGTATACTTAAAATCATACTGCTCCTCCACATAACGCTGAATATTATAATCTGTTATTCCATGTATATAAGTCTGATAGACAAGCAACCCAACTGGTGCTACTGCGATAAAAGCAAATATAATTAAATATATTCTGCTCATTGTACTTTTTCTTCTTCTGACTATAACGGTTCCTCTATTTATAAGAAAGAAAATAAGAACAGCACCTATACATACAAAATAACTATTAATAAAAAGCATGTATAGACCACCGCTAATATATATACTTGCCTTTTTGGCAACACCACATCCCATTGTGCAAATCGCTGGTACTATTGCTGTGGATACTGCCACGCCAGAAAATACACTTACCTTTTCCTTTCGAGTTATTGCTATCGCCGCTATAATTCCTCCAGCTAGTCCAATAAATGCCATCGAAAAACTAGGTGAAGTTGTATATAATAACTGTGAAGCATTCTTAGATACCCCAGTTACAGTAAAATAAAAACCAGATGCCATAACTCCTATTACTGTTTGCACTATAAATTGAAGCAAAGAACTTGCAACAAGAGTAGTTTCTCCTTCCACAAATGCATATGCGAGTGAAATCATACTACCAAATAAAGGCACTAACATCATCCCACCAATTAATAGAATAATATTATTAGTATTTAATCCCATAGCAATCAACAAAACTGCAAACACATATCCCCAGTAAGTTACTTGATTTCCCTTTGATATTTTTAGAATTCTACTTTGCAACTCCTCACGATCAGCCACATCTGAATTTAAGAATATTACTTCTTTAAATTTCTCTTTAAAATTCTCCCACATTTCTTTCTCCTTTTATATTGTATTATATTATGATATTGGGATCAGAAGGTATTTTTCCCCCAACAGATATCTACAAATATACGATATTTTATAATGAATATATGAGTCTTAAATTCCTTTCCTTCTATAGTTTATAATCTTTCGTTATAATTTGTCAATATAATTCATCTTTTTTTTCTATTTATTGTATTATTTAGTAAAAAAGCCATAATTTTAATTTCCATTTACATAGAACTTAAAATTATGACTCTCCTTCTTTAAGTTTTTATTTGCCTTCCTGTCCCATCCATCCTATATTGATGTCGATAAATCATTTTAGATACTGGAATAAATATATATCCTTTCTGCTTTAATTCTATAATAATCTCCCCCAGCGCATCTTTTGTATAAAGCGTTCCATTATGAAGCAAAACGATAGAACCATTTTGTAAATTTTTATGTTCTATCACAGTTTTTACAATGTTTTTTACTCCATAATTTTTCCAATCTAAACTATCTACGTCCCACTGAATCGTATAATATCCACATTCCCTCGCTGTTTTTACAACTTGCTCATCATAATCTCCATACGGAGCACGAAATAAAATCATTTCTTTTCCAATCAAACTTTTCACTCTATTATGTGCTTTTTTTATCTCTTCCATTTGCTCTTCCCTTCCTATCTGAGTCATATGTTTATGACTATCTCCATGATTTCCAATATCATGCCCCTTCTTTTCTAATTGTTTTATCGCATCTGGATAGCGAGCCACCCAATCTCCCGTGACAAAAAAACTAGCCTTTACTTTATGTTTATCTAAAATTTCTAAAATTTGCTCTAAATCTTCTACACCCCAGGCCGCATCAAATGTCAAACTAATATATTTTTTCTCTCCCGTATCTACAGAATAAATAGGAAGATTTTCATTTTTCTTTTCTATTTGAGAACTCGTTATTATAAATTCCTTTCTCTCTAAACTAATAAACGCTGTAATCACCAAACATATCACAGTGATTTTAAAGAGTATTTTTTCTCCCATCTCTTAATCCTTTATAGTTTTTATATATATATTTAAAGTTTAATAAAAATATGATAAAAAAAATCGCCACATTCGTGAATTACTCACTCATGTGACGATTTTTATAAAATTCTCACTTAATCAAACTTTCATTTATAGTTCCATCTATAAGACTAAATGTCTTCGCTTATTTTGTTGCCTGAACAATAGCCTCGTATACTGCTTTACCATACTTTTGAGTATTTTGACTCATGCTCTTTGCCTCAGAAGGATTTGTGATAAATCCAAACTCATCTAAACAAGCTGGCATAGTTGTGCGATTCAACACAGATAATCCTGTTCTTTGCACTAAACCACGATTAGGGAATCCTGTAGCTGCTCTAATTTTTGCCTGCATAATAGAGGCAAGCTGATAAGAAGTTAAATCATCTTTTTTATTTGGACGATTTGGATTATACAAAGTTTCTGTTCCCTCAGACGTACTTGTAAAAGAATTAATATGTATACTTACAAAAACATCTGCATTTAATTGGTTTGCAAAGTCAGAGCGACTGCGCAATGTCAATGTCTTATCTGTCAATCTAGTATAATAAACTTTAAAATTAGGATCTTTGTCAAAATAAGTTTTAGCTGCCTTTACAATCTGTAAAGTCAAATCTTTCTCTTTTAAGCCATTACCTATTGCACCTGTATCGGCTCCACCGTGACCTGCATCTAAAACAACAATCTTTGCTTTTTCATTTTTCTTCTCGATTTTCTCTGGACTTGTACTATTATTCTTAACAGTTTCCTTATTGCTCACAGTTACAATCGAGTTCTTATCATCATAACTATAGTTAATTCCTAAATAATCACATACTTCTTTCGCAGGAATCAAGACACGCTCTACTTTCGTATCTTTATAAAGCACAACTCTAGGAGCCACAGTCAATTTTACTTCTCTTCCATTTAATTTAGCTGTTTTTTCGCCAACAGTTAAAACTAATTTATTAGAGCCAAGCTTCAATGTCATGCGCTTTTTTTCCTCATTATAAGTTCTCTTAACACCTAACCCACTCTTTACTAAGAAACGGTTACAAGGCATCATAACACAATTATCAATGATAACACCTGGTGTATCTTTTAAATCAACCGCTTTATCTCCATTTTTTACCAAAACTGGATAATCATATTGATATATCTTTCCCTCATATGTGAGCTGTACCTTAGTTGTCCCCTTACCACCTACAGATGCATCCACCTGACTAGCAAGTGAAAGAACTAAAGTGAATGCGAGAAGCAAAGAAAATACTGTTTTTAGTTTTTTCATCATCTTATCTTCTCCCTTATTTAATTTTGTTTTACGCCTATGATAATAATACCATATTCAAAAAAATTGTCAACGGTTTATGAATAAAATCTCTATTTGTCATCTTTTATGTGTTACTATATAGTACTCAGACAAGAAATAAAAAGTTCTAACTTTTCCAATAATTTCTATTTATATTTTTTAACAAAATTATAAATAATACCTATATAGAAAATATATTTTTATTAAACGGAGGTTTTATTATGAATAAAAAACGGACTCATTTTCTTTTACTTTTTCTTTCCTTATTTATTTTTTCCCTCTCTGTTTACGGATGTGGAAATAATAATACCGGCCAAAATGGAAACGGTACTTCACAAACTTCCACCGATATGCAAAATAATATAAATAACACCTCGGATGGAAATAATACAGATAATAACTCTAATTCTACTAATAATTCTCGTAATAGTGATGAAGATTGGAATAATAACAATAATAATAATCCTAACAATAATACAAATCAGACTAATCCTTCTAACTCAAATAGCACAACAAGAGAAGGTATGATAGAGGGAGCCATTGACGATATCGGCGATGCGACAAATGATGTGATAGACGGAACTGGAGATATGCTTGATGGTGACACAGACACCACTGCAAATACAAATAATAACAATAATAAAAATAATACAACAAACAAACGATAAATAAAAAAACCTCCAAATATGTATGATAAAATATTTGGAGGTTTTTTTATTTATTTATCTTATTTTTTCTTGAATCAAGCCCGTTCGATAGGCATGAAGCAATTTTTCTAAATCTTCAATACGATTTCTAATCGCTCTTCCATTATCTGTATCATTTACTAATACACGATTTTGATTTCTCTCAATCAAGTGCGTAGAAGAGTGAATGTCTGTCTCATTTACAATTACATCCTTTGTGGAAGTAAATGGCTCATGAGATACAAGTCTCATTCCCCTTGAATTATAAATTAACGTATAACCTGCAATTCCAGTCTTTGTCTGATATGCTTTTGAGAAACCACCGTCGATAATTAAAACTCTGCCACCACATTTTACTGGAGATTCTCCTCGCTTAAGCTGTACTGGCATATGTCCATTAATAATATGTCCCTCAGATGGATCTAATCCAAATTCTTTCATAATACGGTCTACAACTTCCGGATTTTCAATTAACTGATAATAATTATCCTTTTTTTCTTGCTGAATCTGCTTATCATCAATGAAATATCTCTCAAATGTAGCCATCTTTTCTTTTCCATATACTGGAGAATTCTCATTTGACCAGATATACCACATAATATCTTGACCATAATAATAATCTGCTAAATTATCCTGCTGGTAATATCCTTTTCTGGCATAATACTCTAATACCTCATAAAGACTCTTTCCCGAATAAGTGTACTTTCCAATTTTTACCTCTCTAAAAGTTCCATCCTCATTTAGAGGAACGCAGCCGTGATAGAGCAAATTAGAATTATGTACAAGGAAAAGTCCTCCTTTTGAAAATAAGAATCTCACATGTTTTTGTAATTTTTCACAGTTTTTAAATGCTTTCTTTAGACGCTTCATCAATGCCTTCTCATCCTCCGAAAGCTTATATGGATCTTGTGGATCTATCGTTGGAAAATTTTTATCAAGAAGTGGATATTCTTTTCCGTCGATTGTAATAATTCCAGTCTCATAATTAATTTTATCAAGTAATCTTCTAGAATCCATATTAAATTCTGGTCTTCTTGCAATAAGTTGACCTTCTAGCTTAAACTGAATAATCGCAATTGCCTTATGCATCTTCATATTAAGCTCAATTTCATATTTTTCCTGCTGTTCCTCATCTGCATGAATATCAAAGCAATCACAAGGATCATCCGCATACGTATCTATCGCAAATCGAGCAAGAGGAATTAAATTGATTCCATATCCTTCTTCCAATACATTTAAGTTATTATAGCGAGCTGAAAGTCTAATGACATTAGCAATACATGCCTCATGACCAGACGCCGCACCCATCCATACGACATCATGATTTCCCCACTGAAAATCAACAGAGTGATATTCCATCAAGCTATCCATAATAATATGAGCACCTGGACCTCTGTCAAAAATATCTCCAATTACATGAAGTTGGTCTACAACAAGTCTTTGAATCACATAGGAGAGAGCTGTAATAAACTCTTTTGCTCGGTCAAGACGAATAATCGTAGCAAAAATTTCATTATAATATGCCTCTTTATCCGTAACACGATTATTTTCGCTCAGTAGTTCTTCCATAATATAGGAAAAATCGGATGGCAAACTTTTACGAAGTTTTGACCTTGTGTACTTGCTAGAAGATTCTTTACAAACGGCAATAAGACGATTCAAAGTAATCTTATACCAGTCAAGTAAATCTTCCTCATCTTTTTTCTTCTGAATAATATCCTCTAATTTCTCTTCTGGATAATAGATTAGAGTTGCCAGCTCTTTCTTATCCTTCACACTTAATGTATTAGCAAATACGTCCTCAATTTTATAGCGGATTGCTCCTGAGCCATTTTTTAATACATGTAAAAACTGTTCATACTCACCATGAATATCGGATACAAAATGCTCCGTTCCTTTTGGCAAATTTAAAATTGCCTGAGAATTAATAATCTCTGTACATACAGAGGCGATATCTGGATAAAGTGCAGATAAACTTTTTAAATATTTGATTTCTAAATTATTCATTTTACCTTCTCCTCTTTTTTGTTTTCCCATCTTAATACACTGTTTGGCAAATCGTTGCCGTTCTCCTTTCTTTGTTTTATCCTGCCACTTTCCTTCACAATTTTATCCCAAAAAGCCAATATATTCATTTACTCTTTCTTAATTAGTTTTCATTTTCCCTCTGTTCAAGCTGAAGATATCCTCTCATCTCAATCAAAGGCAATCCCTTATTTAAAATATAATCCCCTGTAATTGTTACCCTACCAATATTATCATCTTTTGGAATTTCATACATAATATCTAGCATTAACTCCTCGATAATAGATCGAAGTGCTCTTGCCCCTGTTTTTCTCTCTAATGCTTTTTGTGCAATTGCTTCTAATGCTGCCTCCTCAAAGCAAAGCTGCACTTCATCTAATTCAAGCAATTTTTTATACTGTTTTAAAATTGCATTCTTTGGCTCATGCAAAATACGAACAAGCATATCTTTGTCGAGTGGTTCCAAAGAATAAATCACTGGAAGTCTTCCGATAAACTCTGGTATCATTCCAAACTCACGCAAGTCTTCTATTGTGACATATTGAAATAGATTTTTTTCATTATCAAACTTATCTTTTAAATCTGCATGAAATCCAATCGAGGATTGTTTCGTCAATCTTCTCTTAATGATTTCATCTAATTCTGGGAAAGCACCTCCACAGATAAATAAAATATTCCTTGTGTTAATTGTCGTCGTTGGCACCATAGCATTTTTGCTCGTCGCTCCAACTGGCACTTCCACCTCACTGCCCTCTAATAATTTTAATAAGCCTTGCTGTACTGCCTCGCCACTGACATCTCTACTATTTGTATTTCTCTTCTTTGCAATTTTATCAATCTCATCAATAAATACAATTCCTCGCTCGGCTTTTTCCACATCATTATCGGCTGCTGCAAGTAATTTCAATAATACACTTTCTACGTCATCACCAATATATCCAGCTTCTGTTAAAGAAGTTGCATCTGTAATTGCCAATGGAACATCGAGAAGTCTCGCCAATGTCTTTACGAGGTAAGTTTTACCACTTCCAGTCGGTCCAATCATTAGCATATTGGATTTATCAATCTCAATTTCATCCATTGTATTTGTTGCCACTCTCTTATAGTGATTATAAACAGCAACACTAATTACTTTTTTTGCATGTTCTTGTCCAATGACAAAATCATCTAACATTCCCTTAATTTTATGTGGGGCTGGAATATCTCTAAGAGAAAAAGCTGCCTCTTTTTTTGGTTCTTCTTTTTTCTTTTTTATCTTCTGTGACTTTGGTTGCTGAAATCCAAACATTTTAGAAAAATCCATATTAGAAAAATTCCCAGAATTCATATCAAAAAAGTTGAAAGAACTATTATTCATACTATCTAATGTTTTTTGCATACAATCAGAGCAAATATTTAGATTGCCTGGCATAGATACCATTTTCCCCGCCTGTTTTTCGCTCCTTCTGCAAAGATAACAGTATTTCTCATATTCATCATTTGAATTTTTGTTATTAGATTTTTCTATCGGTTCTTTTTTTGTTGTTTTTTCTTGTTCCTCTATTTTGTCCATATTTTTTTCCTTTCTACTTTTATCATTTTAAATGTAGAATATTTTTGCGTTTATAGCTGCCAATAGATTTATTTTTCATCCCATTTTTTATTATAACAGATTTTTCTTAATCAATCCATATATTTTTCCAAGCTTCCATTAATAATAAAATTCCCTTTTTTATATCCTTTTCTTGCAGTTTAGCAAATCCTAGTATAAGCATCGGGTATGGAAAACTTGTCTGTTTTTCTATTTCATATTCGCTAATTCCATATACCTTTACTCCTTGCTCTCTCGCAAGCGAAATCAATTCCTTCTCTTTTCTTTTTGTATGACATTCTAGGAGAATATGGAGACCAGTGCTCGTATTTTTTACTTGAATATGTGGTTCAAACTGCCTGCAAAGTTTTACTAGCATATCTCTTTTATTTTTATATACACCTCTCATTTTATTTAGATGCCTCTCAAAATATCCCTCTGTTATAAATGATTCTAAAATCTTTTGATCCGTCCTAGAAACGGTACAAGCTAAAAATCCAACTCTCTCTTTGTATCTTTTATACAATTTCCACGGGAGCACCAAATAGCTGATACGAATTGCAGGAGCAATCGCCTTAGAGAATGTGCCACAATAAATGACTTTTTGATTCCTATCAATGGACTGCAATGAGGGGATTGGTTTTCCCTGATATCGAAATTCACTATCATAGTCGTCCTCAATAATATATCTTCCCTCTTCTTGATTTGCCCAATCTAATAATTTTAATCTTCTTTGAATCGGCATAACAAATCCAGTCGGATATTGATGTGCCGGTGTTACATACAAAAACTGTGCTTTTGATTTTTCTAGTATATCTATGCAGATTCCCTGTTCATCTACTGGAATTGCCTCAATCTCATAATTCATCTCTCGAAAAATCGAATAAGGCTTTAAATAAGCAGGATTTTCCATGGCAATCATCTGATGAAACCCTAGAATCTGTGTAAGAAGCAATATTAAATAATCATTTCCTGCTCCAACAATAATCTGGTCTTCATGGCAATTTACTCCTCTTGACTCATGTAAATACTGCCTAATTGCCTTTCGGAATGAAAATTCTCCCTGTGCATCACCTGTCTGAAAAAGTTCACTATTAATCTCCATCATTACTTCTTTATTCAACCTGCGAAAACAATTATAGGGAAAAGCATTCATATCGACTCCATTTGGAGAAAAATCAATTAAAATATCATCTTGTTTTTGCTGGTTATGTTCTACTTTTTCCTCCTGATACATATGTAGATTAGCGAGCCCTTCTATCTTTGATATAAAATATCCTCTTCTTGGCATATTTTCAATATATCCTTCCGACAAAAGCTGCGCATATGCCATATCAACTGTATTTCTACTCACTCCAAGATTCACAGCCAAACTTCTGCAAGACGGAAGTTTACTTCCACATTCTAAGTTTCCCATCCGAATTTCTTCTCTAATATAAGTATAAATTTGTTCATATAAAGGTTCTTTCTTATTCACATCAAGTGCTATCGTAAGCATTATTCTTCTTCCTTTCCTTTCTATAAACTACTATAATTATTTTATACTTTTCTGTCAACTAACAATATGTTAAATTGTGAAACACCCCTCATTTTAAGGATACCATTTGCTTTTTTCCTATTTAAGAAACATCTTTTCTCTCATTTTTACATATACTCTTTATGAAAATAATTTATTTATAAACGGATATGTCTACTTTAAATCTCTCTGCGTATTCATACGGTTTCATCTGCCAAATGCCAAATCAAATTTGAGCAAGCCTTCGTTATTTCGTCACTTGATTAGAACTTTCATAGTAAATTTAGGAGGAATTTATGCGCCTTTTTCAATCTCTTTTCATCTTTTTTCTTATTTTTCATCTTCTTCCCGCTCACTGCCTTGCCACTTCCTCCTCCAAACTAGAAGAAGAAATTCACGATAGTAGCATACACGCAAAGGCAGCTCTCTTAATGGACGCAGATAGTGGGAGAGTTTTATATGAAAAAAACGGTTATACAAAAATGCCAATGGCAAGCACCACTAAAATTATGACCTGTATTTATGTTCTAGAAAATGCGAATCTTGATGACACTGTAAAAATTTCTTCTTTAGCCGCCTCACAACCAAAGGTTCGTCTCGGTGTACAAGTTGGAGAAGAATATCGCCTTGGCGACCTTTTATACGCCCTTATGCTAGAGTCTTATAATGATGCGGCAGTTGCTATCGCAGAACATGTAGGGGGAACTGTAGAAAATTTTTGCAAGGCAATGACAAGAAAAGCAAAAGATATCGGATGTAAAAATACATCTTTTAAAACTCCAAACGGATTAGACGCAGATAATCATTATACAACAGCCAGCGATTTGGCTCTCATCACCCGCTATGCTATTAGAAATAAAAAATTTATTGAAATTACGAACACTCCCTCCTATGAAATAAAAGAATTAAAAAAACAAACCTCTCACTCTCTCACAAATAAAAATGCTTTCCTCCACCAATTTGAGGGGGCAATCGGAGTAAAAACAGGATTTACGACAAAAGCAGGCTATTGCTTTGTCGGAGCTGTCAAAAGACAAAACCGAAGTTTTATCTCTGTTGTTCTAGCAAGCGGTTGGCCTCCAAATAAACGGTGGAAATGGAATGACACATCCATCTTAATGAACTATGGCGTATCAAATTATGAGTATAAAGAAGTTCTATCCACCAAAAAAAGAAGCTCTCTTCTAGTTATGCGAGGTCTAAACGACCAAGTTTCCATCGCACCTGAAAAAAACTTCTCTCTTTTACTTTCCGACAAAGATACTGTTCAAATCAAAACTCAATGTCTTCCCAACCTAAAAGCCCCTATAAAAACCGGACAATTAGCGGGATTTTCTTATATTTATGTGAATAATCAACTTGTTAAAACAATTCCGCTCCGCACAACTTCCTCTGTCAAAGAAATGAAATATTTTCATTATCTCGGAAAAATTGTTCATAAGTTTATTAGCTCGGACTACTATGCTAAATAATCCCTCAAAAACTCAAGAAAGACTTCCATCTCTTCCCTCGTTCCAATGGTAATTCGAAGATAATTATCTAAAAGTGGCTTATTAAAATATCGAACATAAATATCTCTTTCCCTCGCAGCCATGAAGATATCTCTCGCTTTTTTTTCTTTGTGAGTAGCAAAAATAAAATTCGCCTTGGAATCTGGGAAGGAAAAACCTAATTTTTTCATCTCTCCCTTAAACCACTCTCTCGTCTCAATAATTTTTGCATTCATTTCTTTAAAGTATACATCATCTTCGATAGAAGCCACCCCTGCTATAATAGACGGACGATTCATCGTGTAGGAATTAAACGAATATTTTACGTCATTTAGCGCTTTAATTAAATTTTTATTTCCCATGGCATATCCTATTCTCATTCCCGCCATAGAACGAGATTTTGAAAATGTCTGTACCACTAAAAGATTTTCATATTTTTTAAGAAGAGTCTTTGCACTCACACCCCCAAAATCAATATACGCCTCATCAACAATAACAATAACATCCTGATTCATTTTGATGATCTCTTCTATCTTCTCTAACTCCATAAATACTCCTGTAGGAGCATTTGGATTTGGGAAAATAACACCGCCATTTTCAGACTCATAATCTCTCGTCTCAATCTCCAAGTTTTCATCTAAAGCTTTTGTTTCATATGGAATCTGGAATAATTGTGCCCATACATCATAAAAAGAATACGTAATATTTGGAAATACGATAGGTTTATCTGAATTAAAAAATGTCAAAAACGACATCGCAAGAACATCATCAGAACCTACTCCAACAAATACTTCTTCATCCTCTAATCCATTATACTTCGCAATCGCATGTACTAAGTCAGACGCTGCAGGGTCTGGATAAAGTCTAAGTAAATCTATCTTTCTTAATGCCTCCATTACTTTTGGTGAGGGAGGATATGGATTCTCGTTCGTATTTAATTTAATCATTTTTTCTTTTTTAGGCTGCTCTCCCGGAACATAAGGAACAACCTTTCTTATATTTTTCTCCCAAGCTTTCATTTTCTTTTCTCCTATCTGATCGAAAAATTTCCAATTTTTGTAAAATCTATCATCATTTTTTTACAGCAATATCCTACAAAGCAAAGATATTATAAATGGAAGGGTGAAAGTATTTTTATCTTATCTCTTCCTAAAACTTTCACCCTTGATTTTTATTTTATTTATTTGTACTCGTCAGCTAATTTCTTGAATAATGGCAATGCTCTCTCAATAACTTCAGTAGGTACACAGTAAGAGATTCTTACATGTCCTGGACATCCAAAACTATCTCCAGGTACTAATAAGAGATTATACTTTTTAGCACGCTCGCAAAAAGCATTTGCATCTTCTTCTAATGCTCTTGGGAATAGATAAAAAGCTCCGCCTGGCTCTACGCATGTATATCCCATCTCAATTAATCCGTTATAAAAAATTTCTTTATTTCTCTCATAAATGGAAAGATCGGCTGTCTCATCTACACATCTTTCTACAACCATCTGATAAAGAGAAGGTGCACTTACATAAGCGAGAGATCTTGCAGCGGCAACTAAAACTGGAAGTAAAATATCTGCATCCTCTGCTCTCTTAGAAAATGCCACATATCCAATTCTCTCTCCAGGAATTGAGAGAGATTTACTATAAGAATAACAAACTAATGTATTATCATAATATTTAGGCACATATGGAACAAAAACATTTGCAAAAGCAATCTCTCTATATGGCTCGTCTGAAATAATATAAATAGAATGTCCATATTCTTTTTGCTTTTCCTCCAAAATAGCGGCTAACTTCTTAATTGTATCCTCGCTATATACAATACCAGTTGGATTATTAGGAGAATTGATTAAAACACCTTTTACATTTGGATTTAATGCTTTTTCAAACTCCTCAAAATTAATCTGGAAAGAATCAATATCTGCTGGAATTACACTAAGTTTTCCGCCTGCTCCCTCCACAAATGCCTTATATTCTGGAAAATATGGGGCAAATGTAATAATCTCATCCTCTGGTCCGTCAATCAACGCTCTAAAGCAAACCATAATTGCTCCGGCTGCTCCAATAGACATAAAGATTTGATTTTCTGTAAAATCCATATCAAATCGTTCATTTAAAGACTTAGCAATCGCTATTTTTGTAGAAACTAAACCTGCATTGCTTGGATAACTGTGAGTCATAACTGGGTCTTGTTTTTCCAAAATATCGATTGCAACTTCTTTTACAATTTCTGGTGCTGGAACATTCGGATTTCCAATGCTAAAATCAAACACATTTTCTCTTCCAACTTCCTTGGCTCTTTTCATTCCAAATTCATAAATCTCTCGAATAATAGATTTTTGCTTGGACATTTCTACCATTTTCTTAGCTAACATATCATCACTCTCTTTCTATCTTTCTCTTTTATATATCCTCAAGCTTGCTTAATTTTGCCGCCTGATCTGCCGCTGTCAAACTATCAATAATCTCTGTCAAATCACCATTTAAGATACTCTCAAGTCGATGAAGTGTAAGCTTAATTCTATGGTCTGTGACACGTCCTTGTGGGAAATTATAAGTACGAATTTTCTCAGAACGATCTCCTGTTCCCACCTGACTCTTTCTAGCTTCCGCTTCCGCATCATGTGCTTTTTGACACTCCAAATCATAAAGACGAGAGCGGAGAACTTTTAAAGCTTTATCTTTATTTTTCAGCTGAGATTTCTCATCCTGACAAGAAATAACAATACCAGTTGGAATATGAGTCAGACGCACAGCAGAGTCTGTTGTATTGACACACTGTCCACCATTTCCAGATGCTCTAAATACATCAAATTTACAATCATTCATATCAATCTGAACATCCACTTCCTCAGCCTCTGGCATAATTGCGACAGTTGCTGTGGATGTATGAATTCTTCCGCCAGACTCAGTAGCTGGAACTCTCTGCACACGGTGTACGCCACTCTCATATTTTAATCTAGAATAAGCACCTTTTCCGTTAATCATAAAGACAGCTTCCTTAAATCCGCCGATTCCACTTTCATTTAAACTCATTGTCTCCACTTTCCAACGATTGCTCTCTGCAAAGTTTTTGTACATACGGAATAACTCAGCCGCAAATAAGGCAGCTTCATCCCCACCTGCTCCTGCACGAATCTCTACAATAACGTTTTTCTCATCGTTAGGGTCTTTTGGCAATAATAAAATCTTTAAATCATTTTCCAATCGAGCAATATCATCCTTTGCCTGAGAAAGCTCCTCTTTGGCTAGCTCTCTCATCTCTTCATCATTTTCCTCCTCTAAAAGCTCAAGACTTTCCTCCACTGTCTGCTGAGCTTCTTTATATTCATTATATTTTTCTACTATTGGAGTTAAATCATTTTGCTCCTTCATCAATTTTTTAAAACGCTCCTGATCATTTACTACGGATGGGTCGTTTAACTCTTCCATTACAATCTGCAAACGTTTCACTAAATCATCTAATTTATCAAACATTTGTTTCTTCCTCCATTATTTTCTTTTATTAGTCTACTACACCATAGACAACGCGGTCAAGTCCCGCTAAATCTTTTCTTATATTTATATTTTTATATCCATATTTTAAAAATAGAGAAGATACCGCTTTTGCCTGGTCATGTCCTATCTCAAAATAAACTCTTCCACCTTTTTTTAGATAAGCCTTTCCCTCTTTTAATAATTTATCATAGAAAAAAAGTCCATCTTCCATGCCATCTAGAGCAAGCATCGGCTCAAAAGTTTTTACCTCATCCATTAATGTCTCTATCTCTTTTGTCCTAATATAAGGCGGATTAGATACCATAATATCAAATTTTTCCTCAATATTTTCAAAGCAATCGCTCTCTAAAATCTTGATATCTGCTTTTAATTTCTCTTTATTTATTTTTGCAATCTCAAGAGCCTCTTTTGAGATATCCACTGCTGTTATATTAGATTTTGGTAAATATTTTTTAAGACTAATAGCAATACAGCCTGAACCTGTACAAATATCTAATATATCTTGGCAAATATCTGCCTCTTTTTCTAAAATAACTTCAACCAAAACCTCTGTATCTTGCCTTGGAATTAGCACTCCTTCATCTACAAAAAACTCAAAATCCATAAAAAAAGTCTGCTTCATAATATATTGAAGAGGATAATGAGTACTTCTTATTCTAATATATTTTATATATTTCTCTTCTTTTTTTTCCTCTATTTCTTTGTTTGCCTCTAAAATAAAATCAGCATGATTAAATTCTAGTATCCACTCTAGTAAAATTCTAGCATCATAATCTGGATTTTCTACGTTTGCCTTTTGCAAAATCTGCCTTCCTTTTTCATAGAGTTCTCTCACTGTACTCACTTTATCCATCCCCTCCTATTGCTATATTCAAACTATCCTTTTTATTTATAATTCAATCTTCCAAATCGCCATCTCTCATCGCCTGTTGGTATGCTCTCCAGTCAATGACAGCCTCAACTGAGCGAATTGCCACTTCTATCATTTCCAAGTCTGGCTCTTTGGTCGTCAAGTTTTGCAGCATAAGTCCAGGTTTGCTCAAAATACATACCATTTTAGAATCGCTTTTTCCAGCTAATCGAATAAACTCATAGGAAACTCCCGCAATGACGGGGACAAGCAAAACTCGGCATAAAACTTTTAAAAAAATATTATCTACCCGAATCCACATAAAAAATAAAATACTAATAAACATTACAATAAGCAAGAAGCTTGTGCCACATCTTTTATGAAGTCTCGAATATTTCTTTACATTTTCAGGAGTAAGCTCTTCCCCGCTCTCAAAACAATTAATCGTTTTATGTTCTGCACCGTGATACATAAAAACTCTCTTAATTTCTTCCATCTGAGAAATAAGTATAATATACGCTAAAAAAATAATAATTCGAATGACTCCCTCCACTAGCGCTAAGAGCATAGAAGAAGAAATCCATTTTTTTAAAAAGGATGAGAGAAAAAATGGCAAAATCATAAAAATAGCAATCGCCATTAAGATGGAGATACATACTGTGACTCCCATTAAGATATCTTCTGTTTTTCCGTCTGTCTTTTTCTCTAACCATTCTTCAAATTTTGAAGGTTTTTCTTCTTCCTCCTCAAAAAAGCTAGCAGAATAAGTTAAAGTTTTCATTCCGACAGTCATCGATTCCACAAAACTTACAATGCCCCGGATAAACGGCAATGAAAAAATTTTATTTTTCTTTGTAGAACTCTCACAATTTTCTACACGAACTTCGATTTCCTTATTTGGCTTTCTCACAGCAATTGCATATTTGTCTTGATTTTTCATCATGACTCCTTCCATTACTGCCTGCCCACCAATACTCGTTCTTTTCAATCACTCACCTCCAGACTGCGACAAAAAGGGGATGTTCCCAGACAAAAGTCTGCATATGAAACATCCCCTCACTTTGAGAACTATTTGATTCTTCTAGCTTCTTCTCAGACAAAGAGGCCAAAAGCGTTCGCATCATCAGACGATTATTTTGCCTGATTAATACCATATTTACGATTGAATTTATCAATACGACCACGAGCCTGAGCAGCTTTTTGCTGTCCTGTATAAAAAGAGTGACATTTGGAACAAATTTCCACATGGATATCTTTCTTTGTTGAACCAGTTACAAACTCGTTACCGCAGTTACAAACTACTTTTGCCTGATAATATTTTGGATGGATTCCTTCGCGCATTATTTTCACCTCTCTATATAGTAAATTATAATAATCTGTTTTTACACACTCATTCATTATAGCACACTAAATTTTATTGTGCAAGTTTTTTTTTAACGCCTTAAGAGAGATTTTTGAATTACCTGAATAAATTCCTTATTATTCTTTGTTTTTAAAAACAAATCTAAAATTTGTTCTAGGCTCTCCTCACTCCTGCTACCGGCAATTTCCTTATGAATTGCGTAGACAACTTCTTGTTCCTCCTTTGTAAGAAGAAGGTCATCTCTTCTTGTTCCGGATTTTTGAATATCCACAGCTGGAAAAATACGTTTCTCAGAAAGTTTTCTGTCAAGAACAAGCTCCATATTACCTGTTCCCTTAAATTCTTCAAAGACAACGTCATCCATCTTACTTCCCGTGTCGACTAAAGCCGTAGCTAAAATTGTGAGGCTTCCTCCCTCTCTCATATTTCTAGCTGCACCAAAAAACTTCTTAGGCATATGAAGAGCTGCCGGGTCAAGACCACCTGTCAGCGTTCTTCCGCTTGGCGGAACGGTTAAATTATAAGCTCTCGCTAACCTTGTAATACTGTCAAGTAAGATAACAACATCCTCTCTATGTTCTACAAGTCTTTTTGCTCTCTCTAATACCATCTCAGAAACTCTTTTATGGTGCTCTGGCAATTCATCAAATGTAGAATAAATAACCTCAACATTGCTGCCCTCGATAGACTCTCTAATATCGGTTACTTCCTCTGGTCTTTCATCAATTAATAGGACAATCAAGTGCATATCTTTATAAGAGCGACTAATACTTTTTGCAATCTGCTTTAATAAAGTTGTCTTTCCTGTTTTTGGCGGAGAAACTATCATTCCTCTTTGCCCTTTTCCAATCGGAGATAATAAGTCTACCATTCTCATGGGCACACTAGAATATTCTGTCTCTAATTTTATTCTCTCATTTGGAAAAATCGGGGTTAAATCTTCAAAACTCTTTCTTTTTTGTGCATCAACTGGCCTATGTCCATTAACAGAGGAGACAAACAAAAGGGCACTAAATTTCTCTGCCTGTGTCTTAATTCTTGTATTGCCGCATAAAATATCACCTGTCTTTAGATTAAATCTGCGAATTTGTGCTGGTGATACATAGACATCATTTTCTCCTGGCAAATAATTGGCACATCGAATAAAACCATATCCATCTGGCATAACTTCTAAAATTCCATTTGCCATCTCTCCACTGTCTAGGCTTGAAATATCATTTAAATTTATATTAGCAATACTCTGCGAAACATTATTATTAGAAGAGGGAGTTTTCTTCTCCACAGAGTCTGATGTATTATTTGCCGTATATGAAGTATTGCGAAGATTACTCGTATACATTCCACTATTTTTTAATTTTCCCTCTTCATTTTTCTCTTCTTTCTTTATAATTTTTTTTTCTTCTAATTCTTCTGTCTTTTTTTCAATTGGTTTAATCATTGTTTTTTGTTTTTTTTCATCCTTTTCTCTTTTTTCCGTCTTGGAATCACCTAAATTTTTTTCAAGCAATTCTATCAGTTCTTTTTTCTTTAATGTGCTAATCCCCTTTAGTCCATTTTCTTTCGCTACTGCTCTTAGTTCTATAAGGGACATTGTTTTTAAATCCATAGGGTACCCCCTTTTGTTCATTTTTATCTTGATTTTCTTTTTTGTTTTTAGAATTAAAACAGTCGAAACATCTATTACCTATCCTAGAGTTAAGAAATTTGAACAAGACATCTTAGAATTATCCTTCAAGAATTTTTCCACCTCACCTTTTTTGTATCAGTATACTATCTACATGGATGAGGTGTCCCATCTACATAGACACAATACCACAGATAAAAAGAGATTTCAAGTTTTTTCTCTTTCTTCTTGATGTAAATTTAACAAAAATATATTTTGTCTGCTTGCTATCTATTTTTGAAAATGTTATGATAGGAGAGGTTAAAATATTGTTAAAACAAAATAAGTAAAATAGAAAGGTTTGAGAGAAAATGACAACATTAGAAAAAGCATTAAAGTTGCATGAAGAATGGAATGGAAAAATAGAGACAACTGCAAAATGTCATGTTGCTTCTAGAGAAGATTTAGCACTCGCTTATACACCAGGTGTCGCAGAGCCATGTAAAGTTATTGCAAAAAACCCAAAAGAAGCTTATCGCTACACAATGAAATCCAATACTATCGCCGTTGTATCTGACGGAAGTGCTGTTCTTGGACTTGGAAATATCGGTGCTCTTGCGGCAATGCCTGTTATGGAAGGAAAGGCTGTCTTATTTAAAGAGTTTGGAAACGTAAATGCAGTTCCAATTTGTCTTGACACACAAGATACGAAGGAAATTATTGATACTGTTGTTCGCATCGCTCCAGCTTTTGGTGGAATCAATCTAGAGGATATTTCAGCACCTCGCTGTTTCGAGATAGAAGAAGAATTAAAGAAGCGTCTTGATATTCCAGTATTTCATGATGATCAGCACGGAACTGCTATCGTCGTCTTAGCTGGTATTATTAACTCCTTAAAGGTGACTGGCAAGAAAAAGGAAGACTGTAAAGTTGTCGTAAACGGTGCTGGTTCCGCTGGTATTGCCATCTCTAAAATGATTTTAAACTATGGTTTTAAGGATTTAACACTCTGTGACCGTTTTGGTATTATTAATAGCGAATATCCTAATATGAACTGGATGCAAAAAGAAATGTTAAAAGTAACAAATCTATCCAATGTTTCTGGTACTTTAGCCGATGCCATGAAAGGTGCTGATATTTTTGTCGGCGTATCTGCCCCTGGCATTGTCTCAAAAGAGATGGTTGCTTCCATGAATAAAGATGCTATTTTATTTACTATGGCAAATCCAGTACCAGAAATTATGCCAGATTTAGCAAAAGAAGCTGGAGCAAGAGTAATCGGAACTGGTCGTTCTGATTTCCCAAATCAGATTAATAATGTTGTTGCTTTCCCTGGTATTTTCAAAGGTGCATTAGAGGGTGGAGCAAAGCAAATTACAGAAGATATGAAATTGGCAGCTGCCCTCGCCATCGCAGGACTTGTGCCAGATGAAGAATTATCCGATGTAAATATTATGCCAGAGGCCTTCGACCCACGAGTTGCAGATGTCGTGAGTAAGGCAGTCATGGCTCATATCGAATAATAAATGGAAGCAAGATACTATACTTTTTCTCAATTTTTAAAAGAAAAGTTTGGAGAAAAAGTTTATAAATTATCATTAGATGGCGGTTTTACTTGTCCAAATAGAGACGGCAAAATCGGCTATGGCGGTTGTATTTTTTGCAGTGCAGGAGGCTCAGGGGATTTTTGCCCCTCCGCCTCCCTACCTTTGTCTACGCAAATCGAAGAGGCAAAATTGCGTATTTCTACCAAATATAAAGGAGATAAGTTTATTGCCTATTTCCAAGCTTTTACAAATACTTACGGTCCAATTGAAAAAATGAAAAACCTGTTTTGGGAGACTATTTTAAGAGACGATATTATAGCACTCGATATTGCCACGAGACCTGACTGTCTCCCCAAGGAAGTTATTTTACTCTTATCCAAATTAAACAAAGTAAAGCCTGTTTTTTTGGAACTTGGATTCCAGTCTATGCATGAAAAGACTGCGACTTGGATGAGAAGAGGATATTGTACCTCTGTATTTTCTGATGCCGTTTATGCCTTGCAGGAACATTCCATTCCCGTCATTGCGCACCTTATTTTAGGACTTCCGACAGAGTCAAAGGAAATGGCAATCCAAACTGTAGATTATGTCAACTCTCTTCCTATCGCTGGAGTAAAATTTACAATGCTTCATATATTAAAAAATACAGACCTTGGTCGATTATACGAAGAAAACGCTTTCCCTCTATTATCTATGGAAGAATATATCGATTGGCTTATTTGCTGTATAGAACATTTAAGAAAAGATATTGTCGTTCACCGTATCACTGGAGATGGAAAGCGAGATGAGCTTATCGCCCCTGCTTGGACTTTGCAAAAACGTTTTGTTTTAAACAGTATTACAAAAGAAATGAAAGCAAGAGATAGCTTTCAAGGAAAGGAGTATCATAATGGCATCTGATTCTCTCACTCTATATAAATTAATTATTTTATATATGCTAGATAAACTGGAGTTTCCACTCACACACTCCCAAATTTCTGATTTTATTTTGGGAAAGGAATATACAAATTATTTCACTATGCAAAAAGCATTGCATGATTTAGATGAGACAAAGCTTGTTGAGCCAAAACAAGTTAGAAATTCTACTTTTTTTTATATTACAGACTGCGGTCGCGAGACAATTTCTATGTTTAAAAATAAAATTCCCTCTGCGATTCTCACAGATATTCACGAATTTTTCCGTGAAAAAAAATATCAATTAAAAAACGAGGTACAAACATTGGCAGACTATTATCCAACTCAAAATCACGAATATATGGTGCATTGCTATGTAAAAGAAAAAGCTTCTACTTTATTAGAATTAAAACTAAATGTCACTTCCAAAGATCAAGCTATTACTATTTGTGACGGTTGGAAGCAAAATAGTTCTGAAGTATATGATTATCTTGTAAAAAAACTAATGTTTCCCCCTCAAAAAGGCGAAAAAAAAGCAGAGGAAGAGTAGCTTTACTCTTCCTCTGTTTCAAGTACATATTTTTCTAATAATTCCCAGATTTCATCTCTTCCCTGTTTTGTAATCGCAGAATATGGAATGATTGGTGTATTCTCAACTACGTTTAATCCCTGTCTCAACATTTTTATATGCTTTGCCACTTGACTTTTCTTAATTTTATCTAATTTTGTGGCAATAATAGTAGGATAAAAACCATGATTTACAATCCAATCATACATAAGCTTATCATTTGCCGATGGCTCATGACGAATATCCACAAGCAGAAAAACTAATCTTAATTGTTTTGACTGATGAAGATAATCTTCAATTAATTTTCCCCATTTTTCACTGATTGTTTTCGATACTTTAGCATATCCATATCCTGGTAAATCTACAAAATAAATTTCTTCATTAATATTATAATAATTAATAGTCTGCGTTTTACCTGGCTGAGCCGAAGTTCTAGCATAAGACTTTCTATTCATCAAACCATTGATGAGGGAAGATTTTCCCACATTAGACTTTCCAGCAAATGCCACTTCTGGCAACTTATTTTCTGGAAGCTTACTCGTAATTCCACAGACAGTCTCCAAATTTATTGTTTTTATTGTATGCATACAAAAGCCCTTTCTATTACTTCTTCCATTGTTCTAACATAAGTAATTTTAATTCCTTCTTTAATCTCATCATCTAAATCTTCGATATTTCTCTTATTTTGTACCGGAACAAGCACTTCCTGCACACCAGCCATCTTAGCTGCCAATACTTTCTCTCTAAGTCCCCCGATTGGAAGAACTTTTCCGCGAAGGGTAATCTCTCCTGTCATAGCGATATCCCCTCTAATTGGCTTTTGTAAAATAGCCGATAACATAGCTGTTGCCATTGTAATACCAGCAGATGGTCCATCCTTTGGCACAGCTCCTTCCGGAATATGGATATGAATATCATGATTTTCAAAAAATTCAGGTAAAATTCCATATTTTCCCCCGATAGAACGAATATAACTAATTCCCGCATGGGCAGATTCTTTCATAATATCTCCAAGCGAACCTGTAAGCTCGAATTTTCCTTTTCCAGGCATAGTATTTACTTCAATACTTAAAATTGCTCCTCCCACACTAGTCCATGCAAGTCCTTTTACAATTCCAGTCTCGTCCGATAAGTCTATTGAGTCCTCCCCATATGGTTCTAGTCCAAGAATTTCCTTTACTGCATTTTTATCTATAATAAGCTCTTCCTCTTGCTTATTCTCAAAAATCTTTCTGGCAAGTTTTCTGCATACTTCCCCAATTCTTCTCTCAAGATTTCGAACTCCCGCCTCTTTTGTATAATTTCTAATTACCTCATATATAGCATCATCTGTAAATACAATTTTTTCCTTAGAAATTCCATTTTTTTCCTTTTGTTTTTCAATCAAATACTGAACAGCAATATGAAACTTCTCATTTTCCGTATAACTACTCACCTCAATTAACTCCATACGATCTAAAAGAGGTTTTGGAATCGTAGTCGCATCATTTGCAGTTGCGATAAATAATACTTCACTAAGGTCAATTGGAAGTTCCGCATAATGGTCTCTAAAGGCAATATTTTGCTCCCCATCTAATACTTCTAACATGGCAGAAGCCGGGTCTCCCTTATAATCACTACTCATTTTATCAATTTCATCTAATAAAATAAGTGGATTTTTTACTTTTACTTGCTTAATCGCCTCCACAATCCTTCCAGGCATTGCCCCAATATAAGTTTTTCTGTGACCACGAATTTCTGCCTCATCTCTAATTCCTCCAAGAGAAATTCTCGCATATTTTTTATTCAAAGCTTTTGCAACGGACTGAGCAATTGATGTTTTTCCAGTACCTGGAGGACCAACAAGACATAAAATCGGAGCATCTGCTTTTTTCGTCATACTACGGACAACCAAATACTCAATGATTCTCTCTTTTACCTTTTTTAATCCATAATGCTCTGCCTCCAAAATAGAAATCGCCTTTTTCATATCTTTATTATCTCTCGATGCTCTATTCCACGGCATATCCAAGACAAATTCAATATACTCTCGAATTACATTGCTCTCTCCAGTTGTGTTTGGCGTAATCTTAAATCTCTTAATCTCTTTATCTAATTTATCGAGTACTTCCTTAGGAGCCTTTAATTTTGCTGCACGTTCTCTCATATCATCTGCCTCGTCAGCAATATTTTCCTCGCCAAGTTCAGCTCGAATCGCTTTTATCTGCTCTCTTAAAATATAATCCCTCTGATTTTTGTCAATCGCAGCTTTTACTTTTTGTTGAATTTCTCTTTGGATTTTGAAAATCTCAATTCCCTTCTTCATAATAACCAATAATTTTTCACAGCGCAAGGTGATGTCTATCTCCTCTAACACTTCCTGCTTTTCCTCCAATTTAAAAGGCAAATTAGAGGCAATCTTATCGATTAATACTTTCAGTTTATTGGTCGACATCATATCTTCAAATAATTCATCACTCATATGTAAATTATCTTTTACATACAATTCCAACACGTCTCTCACAGTTTTAATAAGTGCTTCTTCCTCTAGTGAATCGACATCCTTAGTCTCCTCAAGCGACAAAATTTCTCCTCGGAAAGAAGGTTCCGTCTCATACATCTCCTGTAAAGAACCTCTACTCCTTCCCTCCGCCAAGACACGAATAACTCCTTTTGGCATTTTCACGATTTGCTTAATCAATGCAATGGTTCCAATTTGGTATAAATCTTTTTCCGTTGGATTTTCTATCTCAGCATTTCTTTGAGAAACTAAAAAAATTTCTTGACTATTGCTCATCGCCTCTTCTAAAGCGATAATCGACTTTTTCCTCGAAACATCAAAATATATTATGGTATAAGGAAATACGGTTTTTCCTCGTAACGCCAGTATCGGCATTGTCCTTGTATACTCCATTTTATTTCCTCTCACTTTCTATACTAAACTTTTATATCTGGATTACAGACATTTATGCATAATCACTATATTTGTTTAATGATTATGCATAAATGGCTTACCCAATTTCCATTGAGTAAGCCTAATATATTTTTCCTATGCAATTTCATTGCCATTTTTCTTTGGAATTCTCTTAGACATTGATTTTTTCGCCTTTAGTTTATCAGTAAAAGTAATAATCGGATTTGCATCCTCCTCAACTACTTCTCTCGTAATGGTACAACTTTCTATATTCTCACTCGAAGGAATCTCGTACATCAAATCCATGACAATTGACTCCATAATAGAGCGAAGTCCTCTTGCACCAGTGTTTCTCTCAATCGCTTTTTTAGCAATGCTAACTAACGCATCTTGGTCAAACTCAAGTTTTACACCGTCAAGTTCAAATAATTTCTTATACTGCTTTACAATCGCACTCTTTGGCTCTGTCAATATTCTCACCAATGCATCTTCGTCTAATAAATCTAAAGATACTGTGACTGGAACACGACCGATAAACTCTGGAATTAAGCCAAATTTCACAAAATCTTGTGGAAGAGCCTCTCTCAATAATTCTCCCACATCTTTTTTGCTCTTTTCATTCATCTCGGCATTGAAACCAATAGCCTTTTTCCCTGTTCTACTCTCTATAATCTTTTCCAAACCATCAAAAGCACCACCACAAATAAATAAAATATTTGTTGTGTCAATCTGAATGAACTCTTGATGCGGATGCTTTCTTCCACCTTGTGGTGGCACAGAAGCAACCGTTCCCTCCAAAATCTTTAAGAGAGCCTGCTGTACACCTTCGCCAGAAACATCTCTCGTAATAGATGTGTTTTCAGATTTTCTCGTTATCTTGTCTATCTCATCAATATAGATAATTCCGTGCTCTGCACGCTCAATATTATAATCTGCCGCCTGGATAATCTTTAATAAAATATTTTCAACATCTTCACCCACATATCCAGCTTCTGTGAGTGCTGTGGCATCTGCAATCGCGAACGGTACGTTCAATACTCTGGCCAATGTCTGAGCCAATAATGTCTTACCCGATCCAGTCGGACCTAACATCAAAATATTGCTCTTTTGTAATTCTACATCGTAATCTGTACCTGCCATAATTCTCTTATAATGATTATAAACTGCGACAGATAGGACTTTTTTTGCCTCTTCTTGTCCGATTACGTACTGATCCAAAAACTCTTTAATCTCCTTTGGCTTTAGAAGATTGATTCCCTGATTATCTTCCTCTTCATATTCCTCAAATTCATCCTCTAGCATCTCTACACAGACGCCAATACATTCATCACAAATACAAACATCCTTTGGACCAGAAAACAATTTTCTAACCTGATCTTGTGTTCGATTACAGAAAGAACATCTCATCTGTTTTCTATCATCAGAACGACCTGCCATTGATTCACCTCTTTAATCTTTCTATCTTTTCACAAATATTTGGTCAATAATACCATATTCTTTGGCTTCCAAAGAAGTCATATAATTATCTCTCTCTGTATCTCTCTCGATAATCTCCAATGGTTTTCCTGTGTTCTCTGCTAAAATTTCATTTAACTTTCTACGAATACGCAAGATATTATCCGCTACAATCTTAATATCGCTTGCCTGTCCCTGCGCACCGCCAGAAGGCTGGTGAATCATAATCTCTGAATTTGGTAGAGCATATCTTTTTCCCTTTGCTCCACCAGCAAGTAAAAATGCACCCATACTTGCTGCAAGACCAACACAGATTGTAGATACATCGCATTTAATATAATTCATTGTATCATAGATTGCCATTCCAGCTGTTACAGATCCACCTGGGCTATTAATATATAAACTAATATCCTTTCCCGGATCTTCGGATTCTAAGTATAATAGCTGAGCAACAATCAAACTTGCCGTCACATCATTTACTTCTTCTCCTAAAAAGATAATTCTATCTTTTAATAATCTGGAGTAAATATCATAACTGCGCTCTCCTCTGCTTGTCTGTTCTAAGACATAAGGTACTAAACTCATACTAACTCCTCCATCTTTAAGTTTTGTTAAAATACAAAACTAATTTATATGAGATAAAAAAGGCATCTCTGCCTTTTTTATCTGCATTTATCACTATTCACTATTAAACTTCTCTTGCCTGTTCAGCAACGAAATCAATTGCTTTTTGTACAGCAAGATCTTTCTTCATAGACTCTTCTTGAGCTCCTGCTAAAATTTCTTTGATTTTTTCTACTTCCATCTGGTATGTAGAAGCCATCTTCTCATACTCAGCATTTAACTCTTCCTCTGTCACTTCGATATTCTCAGCATCAACAATTGCCTCTAATACAAGTCTTGTCTGGATAGTCTTTAATGCCTGTGGCTTTAAGTCTTCCATAAACTTCTCCTGAGTCATTCCTGTGAACTGGAAATATTGCTCAAGCTGCAATCCCTGGTAGCTAAGTCTTTGTGCAAAATCATCTGCTAACTGATGCTGCTGTGTCTCAATCATAGCCTCTGGAATGTCCATCTGAGCATTCTCAACGATTTTCTCAAGAACAGCATTTTCTTTCTCAGTCTTAGCAGCCTGCTCTTTTTGCTCTACTAATTTTTTCTTAATATCTTCTTTGTATTCATCTAGTGTGTCAAAGTCAGATACATCCTGTGCAAAATCATCGTCAAGAACTGGTAATTCTTTTGTCTTAATTCCATTAACCTTTACCTCAAATAAAGCTGGTTTTCCAGCTAAATCTGGTGCGTGGTACTCTTCTGGGAAAGTAACATTAACATTTACTTCATCACCAATATTTTTTCCGATTAATTGTTCTTCAAATGTATCGATAAATGTATGAGATCCAATTACAAGATTCTGGTCTTTTGCTGTGCCGCCCTCAAATGCAACTCCATCGATAGAACCAGCGTAATCGATATTTACAATATCTCCATCCTGAACTGGACGATCTTCTACTGTAATCTCTCTAGAATTCTTCTCTTGGATATTTACTAATTCTTTTGCAACTTCCTCGTCTGTCACTTCAATTGCTTTTTTCTCTACTTCGATTCCTTTATACTCGCCTAAAGTTACCTCTGGTTTTACAGCCACTTCTGCTGTGAAGATAAAATCTTTTCCTTTTTCCATCTGAACTGCATCGATTGTTGGCTGAGATGTAATCTCTAATCCACTCTCTACTGCTGCTGCCTGATAAGCAGCTGGGATAACTGCATTTGCTGCATCCTCATAGAACATCTCTGGTCCGTATGTCTTCTCTAAGTAAGCCATAGGTACTTTGCCCTTGCGGAATCCCGGAACATTAATTTTACCTTTCTGTTTATTATATGATTGCTTCATTGCTGCGATGAAGTCAGCAGCATCTACTGCAATTGTAAGTTTTGCCATATTATGCTCTAATTTTTCTACATTCTGTAAACTCATTGTTTATTTCCTCCTTAAATTTGTCTGGCCATTCCTATATTTACTCACATATCTCCAGCCTAAACATTATTCAATTATAACATGAGTATTTTTCCATGTCTATAGCCAATTTTCAAAATTTTTAACTAACGGATTAATTCTTTAATGCCAACAACTCCCCTAGTTAGCCCTGTTAATCCCGTTCTGACAATTTCAATCACATCAAAATCATAGAGAAGCTCTATAAAAGCATCAATTTTATTCAAATTTCCTGTAAGTTCCACCATAATGGAATCTTTTGCCACATCTACAATTTTTGCTCTAAACACATCTGCCATTGCGATAATCTCTTGTTTTTCTTTTTTATTTGCTCGAACCTTCGCTAAAAGAAGCTCTCTGCATACAGAATTATCCGCATCTAATACAATTACTTTTACTACATCTTCTAATTTTGTAATTTGCTGGCGAATCTGCTCTAAAATATTATCATCTCCCCTTGCCACTACTGTAATTCTAGTGTACTGAGAATCTTCTGTCACACCCGCACTAATTGTATCAATATTATATCCTCTTCTCGCAAAGAGTCCTGCAATTCTGCTCAATACTCCCGCTGTATCTTTTACTAACAGAGAAAATACTACTTTTTTCATAACTATATCCTTCCTTTTTTATTTATTAAACTTCATATCCACTTGCATAGACATTAGCATAGACAGACTTCCAGTTGATTATTCCTTGATTCTTTCGTATCTGTCACTATATTTTCATTTAATAAGTAGAACTTCCTTCTAACTTCTCCGGTGCCTCATACTGTAGAAAATCATCCGCACCTTGATTGAAATACTCTACTGCCTCTGGCGCCTCACCAGTCTCAAACATAAAATATTGAAGTGCTTTTTTATTTGCCTCATAGTCTGGGAACATAACCCACATATTTCCTTTTTCTTTTACCCTTCCATCATCGTAAGTTCTCTCAAGAGGGATTCGATGCTGTTCAATTGTCACTTGTCCCATAGAAATAACAGAAGTCATCAAGCTTCGGATATGTTCCTCATCTAAATCTGTTGTCACATATTCTAGGGCACTAAATACAGTATTAGAAATCGTAACTGGATCTTTTTGCATAATTTGGTCATAAAGAGACATTAATACTTTCCTTTGTCTATCCGTTCTACCAAATTCTCCTGTAATATCTTGACGAATTCGGACATAGGCGAGTGCCTGATATCCTGTTAAAATCTGCTTGCCCGCTTTTACCTCCTGCACACCATGCGATGAGTTTTGATAAGCGGTCTGAATATATTTTGCTTCCGCCTTTGTAAGACTTAATTCCACTCCTCCTATAGAATCTACAATTTTTCGAAATGCTTTCAAATCCACAACTACATATCCATCTAGTTTTACTCCAAACGTATTTGCAATCGTCTCATATGTAAGCTGTGGACCGCCAATTGCATAGGCGGCATTGAATTTATCTTTTCCATGTCCTGGAATCTCAATATACATATCTCTCATAAGGGAGGTCAGTTTTATCTTTCCCTGATTCAAATCAAGAGTTGCTATCATTGTTGTATCAGAACGTCCTGAGCCTTCCTCTTTTGCTCTCTTATCTGCTCCAATTAATAAAATATTAATAATATCTTTTTGATATAATAGCTCAGCAGAAACATCCGCATCCTTTAAACTTCCCTCTGTCACGTAGTTAATCTGCCCCGTTCCCAGTTTATAAAATGCCATCACTGCGCCAATTCCAGCTGAAGCAATAAATAAACATATAATAACTAATCTTAAGACAAGTTTTTGAATTATTTTTATAGCGGTTTTCGCCTTTGAATCTGATGGATTCTTTTTTTCTTCCTCTAAAACATTATGTTGCATTTTCTCTTTATCGCTTTTGTTTTTCTTTCTTTCTTTTGCCATGTAGACATCCTTTCCAAACTGACATACCTACTTTTGCAGGCATTACCATAAATGAAAGATAAATTATTTATTTTTATCGCATATCTTTCTGCCCTTAACATCCTATATTACCTTATAACAAATTACAAAATTATGCAATATTTTTTCAAAAACTTCTCAAAAATTCTCCTCGTTATCCCAATAATGCGAGTTCATAGAAAGCCATCTCACCGCTTTCATTGGTAGTTTATCATATCTTTTTCCAAGGCTATAACCAATATATTTACATCCATTTATATAAATAATATACGGAATCAAATACCATTTTCCCATTTTAAGCACATAAGAAATTGTCTTTTTTACAAGGCGAATTCCTTCTGACTCAGATTTCACTTCGAGAAATAATCCCCCATATTGAACCTGCGAAACTGCCAAATCAAAATTTCTCCTAAGCTGCTGCATTCCTGTATAATGATGCCAATGCCATACTTTCGCATTTGCATTATAGTAAATAGAATACCCCGCCAGTATCAAATTAGATGCAAAAATCATATCCTCATTAAAAATCGTTTTGAGAGGAAATCCCCCTAGTTGCTCATATACCTTTCTTCGATATGCAGCACATACATTAGAGCAAAAAAACGTTTTTATTCCTAGTTTTTCCAAATCATCTTTTGATTTTAATTGACTTTCTTTTGGATAATTAAAAGTTCTCGTAAATGCCTCTAAGAAATCTTTCTTTTTATCTGCCATCTGTCTTGCGTAGACCGCCGCTATCTTCTCATCGCAAAAAGAAGTTATAATCTCTTCCACTAATTTTTCATTTGCAGGAATGGCATCTTGCGTCATAAAGAAAATAATATCTGCAAGAGACATTTTAGCCCCCATATTTCTTGTACCGCCGTGGTCAAACTCCGATTTTTTTATATGTGTAACAGATACATTCGGCATCGTTAAAACTAGTTTTCTCACTTCGTCTGGAAAAAATTCTTCCTCTGTATTAATTAAAAAAATATGATCTGGCTTTTTGGTCTGTTTTTTTAACGCAATTAAATTTTTTTTTAATTTTTCATCTGGTTTATAAACTGGAATAATAATATCAAGCGTCATATTACCCATCTCCTACTTTTGCTCTCTTGTTTTATTCATCAATCGATCTGCTAATTTCACCGCATCTTGTGCATCTTTTGAATAACCGTCTGCACCAATCTCCTGTGCAAAACTAGGTGTCGTCACAGCTCCACCAATCATAATCTTTACATCAAGATTATTTTTATTTTTCAACTCTACAACTTCTTTCATGCGCATCATTGTCGTCGTCATAAGAGCAGAAAGCACAATAATAGAAGCATTTTCTTTTTTAGCCGTCTCTATAATTATCTCAGCCTTAACATCTTTTCCAAGGTCTATGACATTATATCCATAATTTTTCAACATCAATGCAACTAAATTTTTTCCGATATCATGAATATCTCCCTCCACTGTAGCTATGACAATCGTTGTTTTTTGTGAGGTTTCTCCATCTACCTGCATTAAAGGCTCTAAATATTCAATCGCTTTTTTCATCGTCTCCGCACTTGAGATAAGCTGTGGGAGAAAATAAATTTTTTTATCAAAACGTTCTCCAACTTCCCCAATCGCGGCAATAAGCATATCCATAATATCTGAAGGATTCACTTTGTTTTTTAATTCATTTTCTACTTTTTTTATAATCTCATTTCTCTTTCCGTTAAGCACTGCCTTAAAAACTTCGCCAAACTCTTCCTTTTTCTCCTCACTATGATTTCTTTTCTCTGCTGGAATAGGATAAATAGGCACCGATTTACTGCTCGCTAATTTTTCTTCACGCACACCCTCAATATAAGCTAAATCTGACTCTGGTTTATTTAAAAGCAAATCTGTGGCCAATGTCACATTATGAAGCAAATCGCTAGACGGATTAGCAATTGCCATCGTAAGACCATTTTGCACCGCCATAACACCAAACGCCGCATTTACATATTTTCTTTGTGGAAGTCCAAAAGATATATTGGAAAGACCAACTACGGTCGGAATTTTTAAATCTTGTGTACAATGCTTAATCGTCTCTAACGTCTCAATCGCTGCTCTTTTATTTGCTCCAACTGTTTGCACAAGACCGTCAATAATTAAATCGTCCTTAGAAATTCCTATTTCTAATGCTTTCTCTACGAGTGTATGGATCATTCCCTCTTTCTCTTCTTTGCTCTTTGGCAATCCCTCGCTAGATAGAGGGAGCAAAATAACCATCGCTCCATATTTTTTCACAAGAGGAAGTGCTTTTTCTATTTTTTCAGTCTCTAAAGATACAGAATTAATCAGCGCTCGTCCTGGATAATGAAATAATGCCGCCTCCATAATATCAACATGACTTGTGTCAATACAAAGCGGAAGTGATGTCGTAAGTCCAACTTCATCGATTGCTTTTAACATCATCTCCTTTTCATCAATTCCATTTGTTCCCATATTAATGTCTAAAATATGAGCACCAAGCTCTTCTTGTTCTTCAGCCATCGTCTTTACAAGTTCTAAACTTCCCTCGCGAAGTTCTTGCTGTAGTTTTTTCTTTCCAGTTGGATTAATTCGCTCCCCGATTGTGAGGAAATTTTCCCCAAGCACAATTTCTTGCACATTTCTCTCAGAAGACAAAACAGATTTATATTTTGGATTTGGACATTTTACTTCTAAATCTTTAGCTGCATCAACTAATTTCTTAATATGTGCAGGAGTAGTTCCACAGCAGCCACCAAGAAAACTTGCTCCAGCCTCCACCAAATCTTTGGCATACGATGCAAATTGGTCTGGAGTCATATCATACACTGTCTTTCCATCTCTTATTTTTGGCAATCCAGCATTTGGCTTTGCAAGAATCGGTATTTTAGAATAAATCTGCATCTGTTTCACAATCTCTACCATCTCTTTTGGTCCAGTGGAACAATTTACACCAACTACATCCACGCCCAAACTTTGAAGAACCGTCACCGCAGCTGCAGGAGAAGTGCCATATAAAGTTCTTCCATCCTCCTCAAAACTCATACTCGCGATAATCGGCAAATCACAAACTTCTTTGATGGCGAGCACGGCTGCTCTTGTCTCCGCAAGACTCATCATCGTCTCCACAACAAATAAATCAACACCAGCCTCATAAAGAGAAGTCGCCTGTTCTTTATAAATATCTACTAATCGTTCTAATGTCATACTGCCTATTGGGGAAAGGCTCTCCCCTGTCATCGTCATATCACCGGCAACAAGACAATCACTTCCAACTGCCTCCCTTGAAATTTGAACAAGTGTTTTGTTTATCTCATCTAATCTATTTTCTAGTCCGTACTCCGCTAACTTTATACTATTTCCCGAGAAAGTAGGAGCATATACAATATTCGTTCCCGCTTTTTTAAAATCTCTTTGCAACTTTATCAAAATTTCTCTATGTTCTATAATCCAAAGTTCTGGGCATACTCCCGTTGGCATTCCTGCCTTTTGTAAATTACTTCCTGTTGCACCGTCTAAAAAGATGGGATGTTTTTTAATCATCTGTTTTAGTTCATTTCTCGTCATCTTTTTTAATCCTTTCCGTCCTTAATTTTTTTCTCTATCAATCTTTCTTAAATATCCGATAATCTCTCGGATAATATCAACCCTGTGAAACGGAGTCATGAAATAAAAACCATCCGCCACATCATATAATTTTTCTACAATATTACAAGAAATTTTAATCGCCATCTGAGTTGCTTCCTCTCTTGTCATATCTGGATGATACAAATTTACGATGTCATCTGGAACGATAATTCCTGGCATCTCGTTTTTAATGAAAATGGCATTGCGATAGCTAACTAATGGCATAATTCCACATAAAATTTTTGTATGTAACTGAGTTTTTATCTCTCTTATTTTCTCAATATCCTCATCGGAGTAAATTGGTTGAGTCAAAAAATAGCTTGCTCCCGCATCTATTTTCTTTTGCATTCTCTTTATAATAAACTCAAGCTTTCCGTTATTTTGATTAAGAGCACCGCCATAAAAAATCGGTTCCTCATAAAAAAGCTCCTCATTCATCTGTTTTATATATTCCATAAACTGAATAGAGTTAAAATCAAATACTTTTTTCGTAATATCTCTCTGACTTCTGTCAATTGGGTCGCCTGTCACAACTAAAATATTTCTAATCTCATTTAAATACCCACCCAAAACTGCTGAGCGCATACTAATTCGATTTCTATCTCGACAGGCAATATGAGGCATCGCTGCTATACCTGTTTCTTGCATTATTTTCACACTGCATAATAGCGAATCAGCTCTAGACCTTGCAAGTGGAGAATCTGCCACTGTGACAATATCCACATCCTTCGCCTTCATCTGATAGCAACCCTCTATCAATCTTCTGTCATCTGCCGTAAACGGCGGGTCAAGCTCAACTGCAATCACTTTCTCGCCGGCTATAAGCTTTTCCATAAATGCGGGAAGAATTTGTGCCTTTTTTATCTCTTCTTTCTTTTTAGCCTCTACTTCTTTCGCATGAGGAGCCATATTAGAAAAATCTTTGGAAATTTCTCTAATATAAGCCGGAGTAGTTCCACAGCATCCACCAATAATATTTACACCAAGCTCGACTATCTCCTTCATCTTTCTTCCATAGTAGGCGACACTATCTGAATAAATTACTTTTCCTCGAACCATATGTGGATATCCACAATTTGGCATCGCTGAGACAAATTTTTCACTGTAAAACTTCTCTTTTTTCAAAAATTTTTGTAAATGAGTAATTCCCACTCCACAGTTAAATCCATACACATCAATGGAAGTTGCACTATCAGCCTCTTGCATTATTCTTTGCACACTAAGTCCCATCTGTGTATATCCCGTTGGATTAAGAGCAAACTGAGCAATAATAAAGCTCTCTTTCCTCTTCTCCTTAATATAATCAGCCACCTGCTTAACAATAGCAACTTGTGGAAACGTCTCTAGGACAAAGATTTCTGCCCCGCAGTCAAGGAATATATCCACCATATCCTTATAAAAGGAAAAAATATCTTCGTCTTCCTCTCCTAACGGAATTGGCCCAATATCCGCCGCAATATATATATCATCCTCTATTTTATTTTCCATATTTTGAGATTTCATCTCAAAAACGGCTCGTTTCGCTAACTGATACGCCGCCTTAATACTTTCCTCTTGATATCTTCTAGGATCCATAAATAATAAATCCATCTGCTCTATCATTTTTAAATTAGAGGCAAACGTATTTGTACGAATCAATCTTGCTCCACTCTCAATATATTTTTTATGAATATCCAAAATTGCCTGTGGATTTGTTAAATTTGCCTCCTCCACAAGAAAATTTTGCTTTCCATAAAGTGAATCATAATAAGTTCCCATCGCTCCGTCAGCAATTAATATTCTTTCTCTCAAAAACTGTCTAATATTCATCCTGTCTCCTCACTTTACATTAAAATGATACTCTTAATCATATATACTTATATGATTATAATACCAATACTCTCTATATGTCTTACAAGAAAAAGCCGCTGCAATAGATATTTTTCTACTTACAGCGGTCTTTATTCTCTTTTTTTTAAAGAACCGTCATTTTTCCTTCATAATATAATTTTAATTTACCCTTCATATTAGCAGCCACGGCAATCTTTCTCATACAGCGCATCTGTCCTCTTGCTGTATTACAACCGTACTTCTCAATAATCTCTATACATTTTGTCATAAATGTATAAAGTGGCTCATCGGTATACTGAAAAGATTCCATAATCTGATTAATACTCTCTTGATTTGTCGCTGTAAAATGAAGTAATGTAACTTGAAGAGCGGCCAAGACTGTATAAAGAGAACGCATTTGATTTGCGGCATCTCCTTTTAAAAACATAAACAAATCTGTCATTCTCATCGTATTAACATCTTCTCTGTACATATCATACTCTTTTAAACGCTCTTCTAAATTAATATCAAGCACAACTGCATGAATCATGGAAGCGATATTCATCTGCTCATAGTCCTCTGTCGAAACTGGAAAAAGCATCGGTGCTCCCTTATCCATTTGATCACAATAAATCATGTTTCGGATAAGTGCATTTTCAAATAACTCATCAGACAAAGCGTCATCTAGCTTAATTTCATATCTCTTCTTATCTGGGTCAAATAAACAAGGCTTCATTATATCTTCTTGATTATCCACATCTAATTTTGTAATTTGAACTGGATAAGCTAATCCATTTTCAATCTCTTTATATACTTTTTCTACCTTTTCAGTCAAAGTTTTTCCTAATAGTTCCATAACTTCCCACTCCCTACCTGTATTCTTTTATTTTCATGGCATAGAGGTTTCATTTATCTTATAATGATACTTGCAAAAACTACTATCTTCCCTATTTTCTTCGCATTAATATCACTCGCCAAACCGCCACCACAAAATGATTTTTTTCTATTGTAGCATAATTTTTTTAGAAATGCTATCGCAATTATCATTTTTCTTTTGAAAGCCATTCTCTCACAAAATTATAATAAATCAAAATATTTTTTCTTTGTAACTATTAAAATAAATAAAGTTTCTAAAGAAAAGTTTACTTTTTGCATAATTTTCTTTTTTTTTGAAATACTAAGGAAAAAAGAAAGGATGAAAACTTATGGGAAATAAATTTTTAAAATGTTTTTCTCTTACAATCGCTATTATTGGAGCTATTAATTGGGGACTTATCGGATTTTTTGATTTTAACCTTGTCTCTACTTTATTTGGCAGTATGAGTCTATTTTCTAGAATTATTTATGGACTTGTAGGATTATGTGGGCTATATCTGATTACTTTTTATGCGGAGATGGATGACGGAGAATAAAATGATATGGATTGCCCCTTTTTTACAAGAAGGCATAGAAAAAACCCTGTATTTGTGATAAATACAGGGTAAATTTAATGCGGATGACAGGAATTAGTATGCTTTGCAATAAAAAGACATAAGATGAAAAATACTGTAAAAATCAGTGTTTACCTATTGTAATATGTTATTAACATGACATACAAAGACATAAATTTGCCCCCTTTTTGCCCCCCCATGCCCCGAAGAATAAATGAATCGCATCAATATTTACATTGCAATTATAACATACAAAAAGAACCCCTGCGCCAGTTCGGCAGCAGAGGTTCTTTTCACATCTTTTTTCTTTTCTATCCGTTATTATTATAAAATATTTCTGCTCGTTTTAAAGAAGAATCGTTCGAGAAATTCTCTATTTATTTAATCCATATATAAACGCCTCTTCAAAGCACTTGTCGAATTTTTTTTCTTTGAAATTTACAAAAACTGTATAAGCACTCTCTGCAATGGCTCTAAGGTACTCAGATCCATTGTCATGCAAAAACGGCATATCCTTTAAAGTTCTTCTAAAAGTCTGGTTCAGCAAAGAAAACAAACTACCTATATTCTTCCCTTGTGAATTCAATTTTAACAAAACCTTGTGATTCCATTTAAGCGATTCGGGAGTATTTGCTGGACTCCTTCTTATTTCATATTTATAGTAATACGCACCTAATGCACTCGCAAATCTCCCTAAAACATAGCCTGCCTCACTCATGTTGCTAGGATTTACGGCATTGTTATTTTCCAATTCTTCTTCTAGTGAATTTGCCATTGCTAATAATTCGTTCTTCATGTTCCTTTCCTCCTAAATAAACTCAAAATTTCCTGTCCCCTCGCCTACCAAATGTAAATGTCTGGATTCATAGGCCTCTAAAACTGTGGTCGCTTTCTTTCTAAGCGTCTGCATCGTTTCTCGTTCCATATCATCTGGAACAGAAATACAAACAATTTCATTTTCTTCGTAAACTGGGTAAATCATATTGTTATTGTACAGTTTTACCCAAACATTTCCCGTACATAAATCTAAGAAAAAATACGCACGTCTCCCGTACAGATATCCGTTTTCGCCCATGTATCTCTTATATTCTCCAATTGCCTTCTTAATACCTTTAATTTTTTTCATTTTCCATTCTCCTTTTTAATTATCTAAATAAGTTATTTGCTCTTAAACTCTTTAATACATCATCTGGGTACTCGCTCAATCTCCAAACGAGTCCTTCGACTTGCTGTATTGTAACATTGTTTCTAAAAAACATATTTTTATAGATCAGGATGTTTTTATTTTTTCTCATTTCTAATCTAGTTTCTTTAATAACTCCGAAATGAATGTCAATTGTCTTTCCATTATAAATATAAACAAGATTTCTAAAATCTTTATCGGATAATGCTTTTAATTCCTCAACAACTTCTTCTGCATCTTCGGAAACCATTCTACCATCAACAAAAAATCTTATTTTCGTCTCTTCTTCGCTAATCTCTTTTTCTGTAACAACGTAAGAGTTTTCATATTTCTTCATAAGTCTTTTTACTGTGTCAGTTTCTTCTTCGGAAAGTGTCCAAACTTTGTTGAAAGAGTCCCATCTTCTTGTTTTTGTTTCAGCTTTTAAATCAGAAACAAGTGCTGGGATGTATGGAGTTTTAACTCGTATAAAACCGTCGTTGTTTTTTACGATTCTGAAATCTGCTTCTAAATTGACTTTTTTATTTCCAATAGCTTTTTCCTCCTCCCATGCCATCTTCAAACAGAGAGCGAAAACGTTTCTATTATCCTCTTTTTTTATTCTCCATGCTCTCTTCATAATCTTTGATAAGTTGTATTTCTTCATTTTCACTCTCTCCTTTTCTTTGTTTGTTATGCTATTATTATACAACTATAGTTGTAGTTTGTAAATTGATATTTTATACAAATATTTTATATTTTTATTATATATTTTGTACAACTTTGGGTGCATAGCCTTAATTTACATCTTGCATACATAAAACGCTTTGAAAATAAATAAATATAATTTCTACTTTACAAACTACAACTATTAGTGTATTATAACTACATTATCTAATTAAATTTTACAATTTAAAATTAATACAGTATTAGTTTATATGTAATTTTAAAAAGGAGGTGCGGCATGAGTAAATTAAAAAGTAAAAGAATAGAATCTAAACTTAGTCAATCGCAACTGGCAGAAAAAGCTAATATTAATGTTAGGACTTTGCAGCACTATGAACAGGGAAGCAAGAGTTTTGACAATGCCAGAATAGACACAATCCTTCGTGTTTGCCTAGCATTGGATTGCAAGATCGAAGACGTAGTTGAAAACGAAGAGTACATTAAATTGTTAAAAAGGTATTTAATTTCTCAACGTTTGACATAACTGCAAAAAGAGTCTATAAAAACATAAATTTCCTCCTATTTCTAATGCCTTAAATCAAAAAAGCACGCAAAAAGGATGCTGCAAAATACAGCATCCTTACATATTATGTTAATGTTTATCTATTTACAGTATATCGTATTCACTTTAAAAAAGCAATAGAATTTAGATAATTTTTAAAAAAGTTTACAGAAACAAAAAAAGAGCCTAGGCTACAACAACCTAGGCTCTTGAAAAGTATTATACAGTTTCAATTTATAATTTTTTCTCGACAATTAAATTATATCACTAAATTTGTGCTTTCGCAAGCTCGTTAACCTTGCTTTGCACTTCCTTATAATCATATCCCGCTGCCTCTAACTTCTTCTTCCTCTCTTCTCCATTGCCCCACTTTCCATTCAATACCTCTTTTGCAATCTCTGTAATGGATTTTTTCGTCTCTTCTTTGCTTGCTCCTTTTGTAAGTGCATTGTAAAGAGTCTTGCTAAAATGTCCTGTCTGTGCTAATCCAAATGCTTTTAACGCTGCATTAATCGCTTTGACTGTATTTGTACCGCAATCTCCGTCTGCTCCATCTTTGCCACAAGAGAATCCTTTGCTAATTAACAACTTTTGTCTGTCCTTAACAATAGAACCAGCCATCCCTTTAGAGATAACGCAAAAATTATTATAAAGCGGTCTGCCGTATCCTGCAATCTTATAATAATTTCTAGGATAACTCTTTTTACGCACACATCCGCCATTTTCTACTACTCCATATGCGGAACTTGTGTTTCCTTCGATTGTTTCCACAGTTGTAGCTGTAACTTTAGTTACAATGCCAGCGTGGTAGATTCTAACAGAATTTTTAAAGAAAATTTGGTCTCCTCGCATCGGCTCACCACTTGCTGGCACCCATCTACCATTGTTTTTAAAGTACATAGCAGAAGTTGGAGTGTACCCAGAAAAACCGCCTAAACTCTTCTTAGCTTTTTCTACGCCTGCCACAACTGCGTGACAATAGTCTACAAAACCATCACACCACGCACCGCCTTGTAGATTTAGACAGCCATTTCTTTTTAACCATGTCCAAAACCATGTAATGTTGTTGCTCCCAGCGTTCCACGTTTTATTTTGCATCTGTGTATCTGTTCCTACAGACTTTTTTTCCAAATATCCTTCCCACTTCTCAGCTTCCTTAATGACCTCATCTGCGGTATATTTTCTTTCTGACATATCTTATCCATCCTTTCTACAAACTAAAAGAGAGCGATTACTCACTCTCTTATTGCTACCATACTTATTCTGCAAACATCCAATCTTCTGCAAGCATATCTGCCTGTGATGCTAACCATCCCATCTGTACACCAGATGTACCGATAAACGCAATAGCTTTGTTGCCGATTGCGTTATGTTCACAATTTACAACTGTTTTGTCAGCGGTCACGTAGCTAATATTTGTTGCAAGTTCAATGTACTGATTCTTTCCAGTCCACCCCTTTCTTGTCATTTTAAACCCTCTTTTAAGGTACTTAATCACTTCTGAAAAGGAAAACGTAGCTTCTCCGCCTAACTGCGGGCAATTCTGCTTATCTGCAATAACCCAATCGTCGCTCGCTACGTTACTAAGCGTAAATTCCACCATTACCGTATCTCTAATATCTAGCTCCTCTCCGTCCTTTGTATGGATGATTACTGTATCCTTTGTACCATCCCAGTACCAATATCCGCCCCAAGATGGTAGTTTCACTTTTTCTCCGTCTTTCATTAATTTAAGTGCTTCTCTGAAATTCATATACTTTTCCTCCTATTCTTCTGCGTGGCAAATATTCGCAATCTTACCATACACATCCTCATATAACTCCTGTTTGTCTCCATTATATGTGTACTCAGCATAGATGCCATCACCACTAATTGTAGTGGATGCAAGGCACTTATAGTTCTGAAGAGTTTTACAGCTCCACACCACGAACACATTGCTAAGGTCAATTTCTGTATTTGGTCTGTTTTTCTTGTACCATTCCACTAGTTTCTTTTTCGCAACACTTTGAAAGTGTGCCATTCCTGTTATAATCATAATGTTTATTCCTTTCTAATTTATATATTTTGTTTTATTTACTTTAATTTACAATATTTTTCTTTAAATCTAATTCTCACTTTGCCAAATATTCTATAATATGGTACAGGTAATTCCTCAAACACATAATAATTAATTGCATCAGCCACCCAAATACCCATTACTTTTCCTCCATTCAAAAAGGCGACCACTCTAGTCACCTTATCATTTACGATTAATTAGCATTGTCTTTATCTTTTGTATCCCTAAGTTGCAGCAATACATCACGCAACTTATCTGGGATTGGCACAAAGATAGCTGCGTTTTCTAAAAGGCTTAATGATTCATTTGCAATATAGAACATAATAACTACTTCTCTAAGTGGTACTGTTCCGCCAATTAGCCCTTGGATCACAAATGCAACCGCAATTACAATAAACATCACGATTTTTTTAAGAAGTCCTCTAAATCCGATGTTGGATGATAATTGTTTTATATAAATCGCCTTGATAAACCCTGTTATGTAGTCTACTACAGCTAAAAACACAATCGTTTTTAGCAACACATCCCATCCGCCTAGCCAGTAAGAGAAGAATCCTCCAACGATTCCAAAAGCAATGCTAATCCAGTTGAATAATTTTTCCATTTTGATTACACACCTCTCTCTTTCTTTAATTTTTAGTATAAAAATAAGACCTTTACGGTCTCACTCTAATTTTCTTCTTCGACAAGAATGTCCATAAGCACATTGTACTGTTGCTCTGTAATTCGACCGACAGCAAAAAACACGTCGATTTTGTTCTTCAATTCATCTGTAAGTCCTGTTTTCTCTTTCAGTTTTAAAAGTGTTTTGTAAAGCATTATAATACCTCCAATTCTGTAAGTGCTACCGCATATTCACTGTTAACGTATGCTTCTGCGGATTGTAAGTCCATGTAATAGATATACTCTCTTGTGTCTCCAAGCTGTTCTTTTATTAGATTCCATCCGTTAGCCATGCTAAGTGGATAATTAAATGTAGTATATCCATCTAGCTGGTCAGATGTGACTAGTACATTTGTAGTTGGATAGTGGGATGCAAGATTTTTGAATGCTTGTACTTCTTCATCAGTTAGGTTGATGATGAATGGTGTGTATAATTCGTATACTATTTCTATAGGATGTTCTTTTAAATATTCATTTAATGTTTCATTACTGTCGTATAATCCATCAAAAACACTTCCTCCAATAGTAAAATTGACATAATTATCTATGAAACATGTAAAACTTTTATTCCATGAACGGTAACCGTTACCAAGAATATTGGATACTATCCTCGTAGAATAATTCATTTTTCCTTTTTCAAGATTAAACACTCTTGCTATATTAGTAACTCTGTTTAATGAGCCATCTATGTAAACCATTCTTTTATTTTCACCGTCAAACTTAATTCGTTTAACCATCCTAACCAACTGTTTCTTATCGACATCCACATAATCTGCAATATATTGTTTACCATCAATCGTGATGTTGCCGCCAGATGAGACTGGTATGGCATTGAGAGTATATGGAAGAGTGACGAGTTGTTCGGAATCAGCTACTTCCACTATTTGTAAATGTGCAATATCTTTATTGGTTAGTATTCTATCATCATCTAGTCTACTACACACGAATCGAACATATCCATCTTCATTAACAGAGAATATATAAGGAAACTCATTCCATTCCCATGATGATAAGTTCGATACATAGTTTTTGTATTTATCATAAAATATTCCAATGCAAGAATTAACTTCGTCAAATCCTATGTTAGAAATCGTATAAGTTCCTTTCTTAACATAAACATATTCAATTCTTATTCTACAATCATTATCTACTCCATTTTCTCCTGTATTTTTATTTAACGTTCCTCCCAATATATAACTTGTTCCATCAAACAAATTCTTTCCACGCACTTTAACCACTGGATTTACCACACTCTGAATCTCCTGTGGGTAATCTGGATTTGGAGAAGGAATACCCCCAGTATATGGTTCAAAATCATGTGCGGTTTGTCCTAATTCAAGCATGATATTGGAAAAAGTAAAATTATTATCTACTCCTTCTTCTAATGTTTTGCTTAATCTAATCTGGATGCATGTTCCTGTTTGACCCTCTACGAAACTATAAGGCTCAAAAATAATAACATTTTTCCCTTTGTTTATATTGGCTGTATTTTTTTCACCCCAATTATTAATAGTAGTAGTATTACTTATTAATTGAAAAACTAAAGGAACTGGTAAGTTTCTGTCACAGTCGAATGATAAAACCGCTCTGTTCTCAAAAATATTCTCAAAATATACGTTATTTTCAGGTTTAAGCGTGATTCTACTATAGTTAATATCATTAGTTGGACCAATCCAATCGGTTTTAGAAAATGAATAATCCTCATTATTTTTTTTAACATTACCTACATAAAAATCGGGTTTGAACAACTGATATCCTTGCGTACTAAATTGCTCGCTCTTTCCATACACCATCATATCTGTTATTTTGCCATAATCCGAATCATTTAATGTAATATCTCCCAAATTACTAGCATAAAATTTTGTGATTTTCTTTTTATCAAGTTCAGCAACACTTTCGTTAACCCCTTCACATATTTCTGCTGCACTTTTGGCTCTCTCTGCTGCACTCTGTGCTTCTGCTGTCGCACTTTGTGCCTCACTCGTTGCGGTTACAGCCTCAGAAACAACAGTATTAATGTCTCCCTCTACCTTATTTGCACTATCTACAAGCTCTGCTAAATCAGTTTTAGTCGTATTTGCAGTTTCGATAGACACCGTGAGGTTTCTTATACTTTCGCTGGATTCCTCCAATTTTGCATTAACAGATTCTATCTGCTCTTTTCCTGCTTCCATTACACGTTCTGTCTGAGTGTCTCCTGCGTTTTTTATATCCACTACTGTTTGCTGATAGACAGGAAGAAAATCATCTGTCAACTTTTGTACAGTGGCTTTATCTTCTGCAATCTGTTCAGCTATTTTAACGGAATCGAATTTTATCGTATTTACTTCCGTTTTATCTAAAGTCACCTGCTCTGCGAGCAACTCCACTTGCTTTCTTGTTATTTCTACACTTGCCTGCGCCCCTTGCGTGGACATTTCAGACGCTTTAGCATTACTCTCAGATTGTAACGCCTGCGACTTGTACTGTTCGACCAAAACAGCATTTTGTGCTGTAATATCAGAATAAGAATGTACCTGCGACGCAAGTTGTTGTATATTAATCACTGCCATGCACCCATGCTTGTGCAGATTTTTCAGCGGTTTGAGTATCTACAGTCAACTTGTTTACCACTGCAATTGCTTCTCTAAATAAATCCACATCTTCTTGTTTAGAGAACGCCTTTGGTTTTGGACGAGACTTAACCGACATCTTAATATGTTTGATTGTCTCGCCTGATGTCTCGTCAGTTATATATATCCATGCGTATATATAGTAATCATGTGCGATACCGCAATTTTCAAGCATAGAATCTGGGATAGGCACATCTGTAACTCCATCGCGAGTAATGCCAATTCGCACCTCAGAGTCACCGCCAGTTTCTTGTAACGAAAAATGTATCTCTACCGCTGTGTCAAGCTGTAGCCCTTGTATACGAAGCGTCTGACCGTAATCCCACTGCCATAATCCCGCTGAATGTGCAGTGTCTGATTCATAAAATACTGCTGTTATCATATTATCACCTCTTTCTATTTATTAATTTTTCCAATCATATGGAATATCTGTGTAGTTCGCAGCGCTAGTACATCCCAAAAAGCATTGTCGGTATTTGGTTACATTTACTCTTTTCCATAGTTCTGGGACTTTGCCTGTAAGACCTCCGCAATAGCAGAAACAACGACTAAAATCTGTAGCATTTGGGCAGTTTGCAAACAGGTTTTCTGGTATACTTGCAAGGCTCCAGCAGTCCTCGAAACAACGACTAAAATCTGTAGCATTTGGGCAGTTTGCAAACAGGTTTTCTGGTATACCTGTAAGAAGCACGCACTGATAAAAACAACGACTAAAATCTGTAGCATTTCTCATTGATTTTGGGAATGGTGTAAGTATTTTTGTAAGTGCCCCTAAACTTATGATTTTTAACCCAGTAAGATTCCCTATTATTCTTACTTTACATTCTTCTAATCCTTCAACATATTCATGCGAAATTGGTGTATTTAAATCATTGTAATAATATTTAGAACTAGTTCCATCCCCCCAGTCTATAGAAATACTTCCACTAGCATAAAATACCACTTTTCCATTAATTTCTGAATCAACAATAAATTCAAACCCTTCATAATCATCTTTTTTCTCCCACACCAATTCACTACCAAGATACATCGCTTTATGATAATGTCCTTGAAAATAAATGTCCTTGTGGTCTTTCCCGTTAAAAAACAATCGCGAACTTTGTTTTCCCATTAATTAACCGTCACCTCTCCTTGTATTAAATAAATAGTGTTGGCATCTGGATTTTCTGGGAGTTCTGTGCAAGATACGCATTTTAGTAGTCCTCCTATTCGTTCCCCGGTACTTGGGTCGACTGTACCATATATTTTGTCTACAATGCCACCAGAGTAATTTCCACTGTCTGTTTTTGTGCCATAGACATCTTTCCAAATTGTACTTATTTTGTTATTGTTTTCATAAATCTTATCACTAGAAGTTTTTTTAGTGAACTCTTGTTCAGTTTCTGACTCAGAATATGCCTGAGCATTATTTTTAACACCACCGTCATAAATTATAGTATTTTCCATGACTGGGTATTTATAAGTTTTTCCGTTTTTATCTTTCACCGTAACGATGTCGCCGACGCAAATAGACGGGTCGCCGATAAAAGACAACTCTCCAGGCCGATAACAAATATCAACATTCTTCATTATATTGTCGGCTATTTCCTGATTTGCGTATTCGTTTGCAAATGATAATTCTATTTTGTTTTCAGCTTCACTGGCACGACTACTTTTTGCTGTGCTCGATGAAGTAAATGTCTCGTCACTGTTTGCGATTTTTACTGACGCTATGCGAGAATCCATGTCACTTTTGCGGAAATAATAATATCGACTATCTGAATCTAGTACTATATCTGTTTCTTTCAAAAAGCGAAATTCAAGTTCATCCTCTCGATTGATTACAGCATTTGTTCCTAGCAGTTGTGCTATAACTTTTAAGGCGTCCCTGCATGTTTCCACTTCTATAGCTTTCTCTATTGTTATATCTGGATAAATATTTTTAAGATACAGCTTTAATCCACACAAATCCGCAATTTCTTCTGTGACTAATTGGATGTTTGATGGATAATTAAGCGATGTAGAATATTTTTTACCAGTTTTTTTCATGCTATCATATGCAGTAACACTTATAATTTCATCTTCCTCTAGTCCACTAGTATCCGTAACATAAAAAGTCGGAAAAACTACATAATGACAGATATTTTCAACCATCATCCCGATGCTAATTGTAATCGCCTTATTTGTAAACGTGATACCTTTATTACGGAAAGAAATCTCCGCGTAGGATGACGCAACGGAACCGATTCCAAGCTTTCCTGTTTGAAATTCACGCTCGTTAATTTCTATTTTCTCAATGTATTCTTTTGGAATTTCTTTCCCTCCGACAGTCACTTTCGCATCCCACACTCCGCGATTATTGTTCGCAATTGCATTTTTATATTCCTCTTTAGTTTCTTGCGTTTTAAAAACTTTTACATACGCTAACGCAGTTACCCCTTGCGTAGTATGAGTTACTATGACGGTCGCTTCTCGTGGCTGTAAGGCAGTTATGACACCGTTATCATATGTAATTATACCCTCTGGATAAACTGAAACCGTTATATTTTTATCTAAAATTCCCTCTGGCCCGACATCAATATTAATATTCGTTGTTTCGCCTTCGTATAGTGTGATTTTGCTTGGAATCATAATTACAGCTTCAAAGTCATAGAGAGCGTATATATCAACATTTTCCGTTATATTTGAGAAATCTTTATCCCATCCAATAAAGTAATACCCTACACTTGAAGGATTTTTTGGTGCTGTTGCCCCTTTTCCGTGTTCCACGCTCTGACTTTTTACAATTGTTCCATCTCTATTTAAAAAACGAACTGTATATCTATTTAAAGTATATATTGCGTGTATTCTCATATCTCTTGTAATGTTTGAAAGGTCGAGCGTAGCACTTGAGTCAAAGTCTTTCCATTCGGTAAGAGTATATCCTGTAATTTCTTCAGGAGTTGGAGGAGTCACTTTAGAACCATGATCTACTTGTTTTGATTCTAAAAGTATTCCACCAAACCCATAAAACGCAACAACGTGAACTTTTATATATTGAGCTGTGATTTCAATATCCGCTGTAATATTAGTGTAAGACTTATCCCACCCTATAAATCTATATCCGTCCCTATTAGGAGTATCTGGAGGAGTAGCGTCCGAATTTAGTGGTATGATTTCCTCTTTTAGTACATCTCCATTATAGTCAATAAATTTTACATATACATTTTCACTAGCTACAAACGTCCTTGAATACTTCTCAGCATAGGCTTGTGCGGTTGAGTTTGCGGGTCCGTAAATAATTGCAGAGCTTGATATTGTATATTTAGAATCATATATCTCGACGTTTGGATTTAATATATGTATTTTTTCTAAATAATCACTGCGAAACGCTCTATTGCCGATAGTCGTTACACTATTTGGTACTGTTACTTCTGCAAGAGAATTACAGTTATAAAATGCGTCCATTTCAATTGATAATACTCCACTTGGTATTATTACGTTTGATAATTCTGTACAATTATAAAATGTTCCCTCTTTAATTACTGTAATTCCATCTGGAAGTATAATTGAATTTAGAGATGAGCATTTATAGAATACGTTCTTTCCAATTGATGTTACGTTGCTTGGTATTACGATATTTGATAATTTCGTACATTCATAAAATGCGTTATCACATATAGTCGTTACGCTTAAAGGTATATTTACTGATATTAAGGATGAACACCCGCTAAATGTCTCTTTATCAATTATCTCTACGCCTTCTGGTATTGTTATTTTGTTAAGGGAACTGCATCTAAAAAATACATATTTCCCGATTGTCGTTACGCTCTCTGGTATTGTTATTTCACTAAGAGAACCACAAAGGTAAAATGCACTATTACCAATTATCTCTACGCCCTCTGGTATTGTTATTGATTCTAATGATGTACACTTATAAAACGCAGTATCTCCAATTTCTCTTACACTTTCTGGAATTGCAATTGTACTTAAAGACACGCAACTTTCAAAAATATTATTTCCAATTTTTGATATATTGCACTCAAACACAACGCTGGTTAAGAGTTGTTTAAAATTTTCTACTTCTTTTTCCCACACAGGATATTTGCCATAGTAATAATTCGCCTCTATCACTTCTACCTCGTTTTCACGCAAGGTAAGAACTCCATCGGCAAATGTCCAAGTTGCTCTTTTTACATTTACAACAAAGCTCGTTGCAAATGTTTGATATGTAATCTCAATTGTTTTTTCTCCGTCTGTAGTGGAATCGAAACCAGATATTGTGCAATCATATATATTTATTTCTATCTTTCCGCTATACTGCCATAACGCGGACACTACAAGGCCTGTTTTGTCAAAGGATTCTCCAGTAACATAATTCATTCTATCTGGAAGGCTTGTAATTTCAATGCTAATTATATTGTCGTCGCTTCGAAGAAACGCCCTTGAATACTTCTCAGCGTAGGCTTGTGCGGTTGAGTTTGCGGGTCCATGTATAGTTGCGTCTTGTGAAATTGTATCTACAGAATCGTATATCTCAGTATCCGAACTAAGTATATATATATCTGTTAAGCAGTAACAATAAAACGCAGAATCTCCGATGAGTGTCACAGTGCTTGGTATTGTAACCTCATAAAGAGAATCAAAACCGAAAAAAGCATAATTTCCAATTGTTTCTACGCCTTCTGGTATCGTTATTTCAGTCGCACAGCTACTAGAAGAGAAAGCGTAACTTTCAATTGTTTTTAAAGTGCTAGGTAATATTATTTCATACAATGAACTACAAGAGTAAAAAGCGTATTCTCCAATTGAAATCACTCCCTCTGGTATTGTTATTGATTCCAACGTCCAGCAATTAGAGAATACATAATTGCCAATTCTATTTATGTTGCATTGAAATACGACAGATTTTAACAATCCAGCAAATCCCTCTATTTCGTTTTCCCAGACAGGTCTTGTAGAACTTGTATAGTCAGTTTCTATTTCATTTCCGTAGAGCGTAAGTACACCGTCAGCGAATGTGTAATTTGCCATGTTTAGCCTCCTATTTTTGTATTGCTGTAACCGTTACACTTTTGTAATACACAGTACCATTTATTATTCCGAGCACATCACTTTGCAGATTACCTCTGTAAGCTACAAAAGATATGCCTAAAACGGTAATAGAGAAAAAACCCGCTGGCATAGAGCTTCTAATGCTTGCTACTTCTGCCTCTGTTAGCATTTCCCATGTGATTGTTACTGTCACCTTCTCCGCAATTACATCGCCTACCATAGTACCGCTCGCAACTCTACCCGTGTTAGAAGACCATATAATTTCATCGCTCATTTTAATCTGAGTAGGGGACGGAAGTGCAACTCCGCTTGCTATAACCTCTGCCATATTTCCACCGCCTTATATTATTAATTCCGAATTTCCAGTTGCCATCGTATTTTGATTCGTTTTCTTTATAAACCATTTTCTAAGTGCCTCTGGGTTAATTTCAACAATTTCATGTGTCTTTAATAAGTTTAAAATTTCTTTTAAAACTAAGATAAGCTCTGCATCACTTCCGCCTCCAGACAGAGAAGCCGCCATTTTTGCCATTTCTAGGAGCTTGTCCTCTGGTGCAACAATCTCACCATACCTTTTGTTATCTCCAATCACAGCGAGACGTGGAGTGTTAGCTTTTACATAAGCACCTTCTGCTAGGTGCGGAATGCGAGGTATATTTCCAATTCCACCAAGCACAGGTATGTTGTCTGGAACGTCTACCATATTTATTCCATCTATAAAAGCGTTTATAATATCCACCGCAGAATTAACCGCATCTTTGATTGTTTTTACTATACCGCCAAACACGTCTTTTGCTGCTTGTGCAACTGATTCGAACGCACCTTTTATGTCAAGTGCGAAAATATTTTTAAAGAAGTCAATGATTCCTTTTGCAAAATCAAATAAAATTTTTAAAGCATCGCACATTAACGTTATTTTAGCGAAGAAAGTATTAGCAATTACATCTAAAATTGGAGCTAAAATAGGAACAATTTTTTCTGCAATCCAATTAATAAGTGGCTGTAGCCAATTCTGCCACAATTCTTTTATACAATCTATAAATGAGCCTATTAATTCGAGCATAGAGTGCATCGTTGGCATTACATTATTTTCTACTACATCTTTTATCTTACCTGATAACTTGTCTAATACAGGCACAATGTATTTATTGTATGTATCCAATAACGTTCCAAAAATTTCAGAGAATCCTTCCTTTAATGAATCTATAAAAGGTTTTATGTGTTCGTCGTAAAGCTCTGTAATTTTTTCACAAAATCCAACGATAAAATCCTTTACAGTTCCAACCACAGAAGAAATTACCCCTAGTGTATTACCTAGTGCTTCTCCTAATCTCTCTTTATTATCTATGATAGGCGTGATAATAAGTTCCATCAAGTCTACGCCTAATCCCGTAATTATATCGAGAGCTGTTAATTTTAATTCTATTAATATTGTTGTGATATCGGCGGATAGTTGTCTTAGATTTTCTAGTGCCTCTGGAGTTGTGAAAATATCGCCTAGCGTTAAAAATAATTCTCCTAGATCATAAAAAAATCTGTTACAATTATCTAATATACTGCTAAGTTTTTCTGCAATTTTTTCTTTGTTTGTCTCTAAGCTATCTGCGATACCGCCAAGAATTGCACTGCCCCATTCTATTGCTACCCTAGCAATAGAGCCAGTAATAGCCCCTAGCGTCCTTACAATTTGCTTTCCTAAATTACTCGCAGCGGTTACTACCCTAGAATCTGTAAAAATACTCTCTAAAGCATCTCTAACTCTTTTTGCTTGATTTAATAAATTTTCTAAATCTGCATTTGCAAAGCCTAAATCAAACCCCTCTTTAAATAAATCAAATAAGGATTTTAATTTATTTTTTAATCTATCTATTGCACTTTCTGTTTTATCCGCTTGCCCTGCTGCGTTTCCAAGTCCAGAGCCGATGTCTATTTTTACGTCGCTTTCTTCCTCTTTGTCAGATAGCTTATTTATCTGGTCAAATCCCATTAGGGAGCGGATTTCTTTTTTAGCTTCTTTAGCAGAATCTTTTATATCATCCGTTGCTCCTTTTATTCCAGCTAGCTCAGAAATTGTAGAGCCTGTCCCACTAGAATTAGAACTTTTCCCAGTAATTAGTTCCGTAAACTCTTTAAATTTTGCAGAGAGTTGCACTAATTTTTCCATCAAGGTGTTGATTGCCTTAATAGCTGGTGTAAGTACATTAATAAGTCCTTGTCCGATATTAGCTTTAAAGGAATCAAATTGTAAGTTGAGAATACGCATCTGATTCGCCCACCCATCAGAGGTACGAGCGAAGTCGCCAGAAGTTGTATTTAGCTGTTGCAAAACAAATTTGTATCGAAGAGCTACTTTCTCAGATTCTGTCATATCAGACGTAGTCTTAGATATCCCTTGAGACAGAGCGAAAGTGTCAAGGGCAGATTGTGTCATTACAATGCCTAATTCTTTTAATGACTCCGTTTCACCCGTGAAAACGCTCTTTAATTTTGTAAAAGCCTCATCTTGCGATATATTGTAAAAAGAAGCCACATCTCCTGCCAATCCTGCTAAGGTCATTGACATTGTCACAGCCTCTTGTTCCGTAAACCCAAACGCTTTTGCCATCGCTCCAAGTGTACCCGTATATCGTTTTGCCATCGTCTCAGACAAGCCGAAATTTTTAGCAGCGGACTGAGCAAACTGATTTACTTGCTCTCTCATTTGCGTAAATGTGACATCTACTACATTTTGCACCTCAGATAAGTCAGAGCCAAGATTTACACATTCCTTGCTAAAGTCTACAATTTTCCCAACAGCAAAGGCGGTAGCAATTGCTCCTGCTGCCTTTTTTGCTAGACTTGTAATTGCATTAAAACTACCGTTAAAATCTTTTTTCATACTAAGTGCTGTTTCTTTAGAGGAATCTGATATTTTCTTTATGTGTTTTTTTACCTTTGAGGTTTCACTTGCACTGTTTCGCTCAATGTGACTCCACGCCTTTTTCATTGCGTCAGTCGCTGAGTCGCCTTCCTTTCGGTATATTGCGGCAATAGAAGCAGCTTTTGACTTTGCTGTTTTTTCTGCATCGCTTAGGATTGCTTTTATTTCTTCATTGCTCGTTTCTACTGCTTTTGTTGCAGATTTTCCTGCGTCGTCAAAACTGGCTTTAATTTTTTTCCTTACATCCTCGCAAGCTTTATTCATGCTTGATGTCATTTTTTCAATATCAAGTAATAATTCCAGCTTTACCGCACCCACTTTGTCGCCCATATAGTTCACCTGCCTTTCTTTTTAAAAATTGCAGGCACTGGCTACTACTCTATGGGCGTGGTGTAGCTCTAGGCTCTGACTTTGGATTAATTTCGATATAATTAATCATTTTGCAGTACGGACATTTTACTTCCGCTTTTGCAACAATGGCAAACATAAGAGTTTTTTTACATTTCTTGCATTTTATCCTCTTCATGTTACCCCTGCCATTTCCCTAAACATTTTTTCAAATCCAGCGATTACTTGATTCATGTCTTCTTCTTTTATTTCTTTTGCTTTCTTTTTCTTCCACTCGTTTCTAATACGGTGTTGCTCTTTGCTAAAATGTTTTATGATATCTTTGTCATCTTCTGCACGCACTTGCACAATTCTGCCAAGTGCCGTGTCTGGTGCAATACCAATTAGGAGATCTTTAAATTCATCCCACTTCATTTCTTTCAGCTCAGTAGATAGCCTTATGCCGTACTGAGAGCGGAAAGAAGACACAATCAAGCCAAAATCTTCGATTAAGTCATAGCAGGGGTCTTCTCTTCCCCCTGCTCTTCTTCCTCATTCTCTCCCATGACGATGGACATTGCTGCTCGTACCAATGTCATAAAAGAGGTTAAGTTCAAATTCAAAGAACTGATTTTTTCTCTATCTTCCTCAGAAAATAAAAGGTTGTATGCCTCTTTTACTCCTTCTAATTCATCTTTTTTATCTTCTGATTCATCTTTTTTATCTTCTGATTCATCTTCTGATTTATCTTTCTTATCTCTTGATATAATTCCAATTATTTTAAGTGCGGTCTCTGCGTCGTCATTTACAGCTACCACAGTTTCAAAAATCTTGATTGTTTTTTTCTCTAAATCTAATTTGTTTGTGATATCAATAATTTTTGCCATTTTATTTCCTCCTATGCACTTGCTTATTCAAATGTTGGTTTTCCGTTACTCAAGATTTGAAATTCAAATGGAGCAACATTCGTAGAAGGTCCAGTACCTGGGTTTGTCACGATTACGACTGCATTTGCAAGGGTTAGAGTTCCGCCTGGGAAATTCCATTCAAAGCTTGTAAGCTGTGCCTCTTTTCCTACTTTATACGCCAATGCAGCAATTGCATCATTTCCTGCATCTCCTACGCAACGTTTTCCACTTACCGTTATAGTAATACTTTTTCCTGTAACCATCCTCTCAATCCATCCCTCTTGCTCCATTGGATACCATTCTTCAGTTTTACCGTCAATTGAGACACTAAACGTTTCACATTGTGCAATATTATTTCCGTTTGCACTAAATTGATTCTCATAGCATGGATATACTCTACCTGCTTCTGACATATCACTCACCTATCCTTTCATAATAAATTTCTGCTTCTATAACATATTCAAAAATACCTGCTTCGTCTGTTCCAACGCTCACAGGCTCTTTTACAAGAGGTATAATAAATTCAATCCTCTTTTCGTTTACTACTATGTCTTTTGCTTGCTCTAAAGCTTCAAATAGCCTTATAGCGGTCTTTTCTGTTTCTCTTATAGATTTATTCCAATGCACTAAAAAAGACACGAATTTCGTGTCATATTTGCGTCCTGCACTGCCTCCTAACACACACCTGTAAGGCTGTGCTTTATTTAGATTATAAATACCAATACTTTCCTTTTGCTTAGCATCTAGTTTTCCTATGTAAAGATTTTTAGCTATTCCAAAACTTTTTACAAGTTCAAGCACATCTTCAAGGTAGAGAGCTTTACTCATTGTCTTAACTCCCTTCTATAAAATTCTGCAAAAACACTAGGGATAAAATTTTCCTTATCCCCACCATTTTCCCAATCTTCAAACCATTTCCCTTTTGCGTTTGGATTTTCTTTGTGGCTAAAATTGTATTCAGGGTGAAAGTACAGTCTTCTTGCGTAAGGAGTAGAGGAAACAATTGACACCTTTCCGTTTTTACTATCAGAATAATCCACAAAGGTACTCTCATTTTGTAGGTTTCCTGTCTTAAACGGCATTACTTGCGCTTGCACAATTTCTGTATGTAATGCCTCTGCGGTTTTTTCTAACGCTCTTACTGCTACCTCATTTAACTCTTTTATCGCTGCAACATTAATTTTTATTTGTGATGTGCACTGTATCATATTAGCTGTACCTCCACAAAATTCACGGTCCCATCTGGATTCCTTGCTTTTTTTCCTTGATAAATTCTTCTCTCTGTATCAAAGACATAGGCGGTGCCACCAGTAATAGCGGGAAGTTCTGGACATATGTCTTCACAAAATAAAGCAACAGCGGACAAGGTTACTATTTTCTTATCCGCTGTAAAAACGGTTTTTCCGCTGTCTTGGTAGTTGCACAAGCTTTCCACGGTTACTGTATCAAGTGGCTCTCCGTACTCATTTAGCCCTTCTTGCTCAATTTCTAAGCGGATAGGAGTTTTGCATAACCTTTTTGGTACTAATTTGGGATATTTCATTTTTTACACTCCCTACATTAATATTTTGCAACAAAGTCCAGTTTGGCACAGCAAAGAGTATATCTCTTTGCTTGTTACCACACCATTTTGCGTATACAAGTTTTGGGATTGTCCAAATTGCACTGACACGCCGTTTATGCTGTATCCAGATAGCGCAGATTCTAATATATCTGCATTTTCATATTCAAAATCTGCTTGCATACAGCAAACCTCTTTTACGGTATCTTGCTGAAACGGTGTAAGACTATAAAACCCACGTCCTACAATGCGGTTGTGAGTAAGAGAATCAATATGCCTAGACGCACGTTTTAGGAACTTTTCTACCTCTCGCTCCGGAATCAGCTCTCCTTTGTACTCACAACAATATTGTTCTTTTGTTGCATAAGATTGCATTATTACACCTTCTTTTTACGCCCTCTACTTGACATCTCTTCACCGTTTTCTTCTACAAGATAACCGTGTGTTTTAAACCAGTCGATTAAATATGTATCGTCTGTTTCGCCTACACCATTTGTAAAAACTACGGTAGCTGTGACACCGTTATAATTCTTGTTTGGACTATAAATTTTCATATAATCCCTCCTATTTTACCTTGATGTTTCTAAATACTCCTGCTGCCTTAGACGCTTTTAAGGCAATAGCTGCGTTCATTTCAACTTCACCTTTTTTCACTGCTCCTGCCGTCGTAAAGTCTGGAAGCCATGTCTGCACTGGTGCGACGCCAGCGAAGGATACAGCATGTAAGCCATCCAACCCAAAGCGTGCTACATATAAACTTGTCTTTCCTGTCTCATCAATTCCGATTACATCATCGTTTGTACCCGGCTTGGTTTTCATGTCTACAAACGGAATATTGCCATAGGATTCTACATTCACTCCCCAGTCATTTTTGGTTACTTGATACATAGAAGCACGTCTTGCACAAGCACGAAGCTTTGCAATCATCTTTGTGTTACCTGCAATAAAAGAAGGAGTACCGTCAAGTCCCATTAAAAATTCGTCTAGCATATCAAGGAAATATTGATAATTTTGTGTTACCATCTCGGATGTAGATAAGTCAATTACACCACCCTTGTTGTATTCTGTAGAGCTTCCTGTCAATGCTTTTTCTAGTCCGTCAAAAGATTTTGAATCCTTACCTGTGTCTCCGTTTATGAACGTGTCGTTAAACAGTGCTTGTGCTGCTTTAATTTTTTGTGATTGCTGTAGTTCTACCTCAGACACAATACCGCCCATGCTTGCGATAACACGGTCAATCTCATATGAACCACCAAACACCTTGATATCAACACTGTGTTTCTCTTTTGTTACTTCGCTTGGTACGTATTCCGTGTTAATCTCACGAAATTGTGCAGTAGGCTGTGTTTTTAATCTCACATAAGAGTAGGTTGGCGTTGCACCTCCGCCAGTTGGAGACACGCAATCGTCAAACTGGATATGATCTAAAATCCAATTTGATTTTCTAAACTCGTCAATAACCCCCATCTGTAAATCGTCTTGTACGTTTTTTCTTGCTTCTGCTAATGTAATAGCCATTCGTTATCATCCTTTCTTAGTTGTTAAACTGAGAACTAAGCTTTGCCTCAATCGCTGACTTCATGTCTACAATTCCATTTTCTCTTTGATTGTTAGAATGATTGCCAGATGGAACTCCAATAGGTTTAAATCCTGGTTTTTCATCCTCTTGCTTTTCTTCTTTGAAGAGAAATGGTTTTGATTCTTTGATGGACTTTAATTGTTCCTCAAGTCCCGTTACTTTTCCATCATCGTTAAGAATCAATTTTTTTCTATCAAACAATGCGAATACCATATCGCTGTCATGTACGCTGTCTCCGAGTGCAGACTTAATAGCAGTAGATAACTTTAGTTCCTTCATTTCGCTTTCGTGTCTTTCTTTTGCTTCTTTATTTTCGTTTTGAAGCTTCTCAATCTGGTTTTTTAAGTCCTCATTGTCTCCAACGGAATTTTTTAGATTCTCAATTTGTTTATCTCTCTCAGAAATATCAGATTGTGCTGTTTTAAGCTGCTCTTTTACATTGTCATAATCGCCTTTTGCATTATTGATATCTTTTCCGTTCTCATCCATGATTTGGTCTACTTGTTCTTTACTTAGTCCCATGTCTTCTAAAAATTTACGTTTCATCTTTCTATTCCCTTCTACGCTTTTTGTACGTGGTCGCACCACTCGTCGTTCCTAGTTTCTAGTTTTACGTCATTTCGGACATAAAAATAACAAGTGTCTAGTTGTTATACTTACGAGTAAACCTTTCCCAGATACTTGATTTTGCTTTGTATTTTTCTTTATTTTCTCTATCTAAAGAAAACTCCGCTAATCTATCATACTTTTCTTTTTGTCTTTTGGCATATTGCTGTTTTTGCTCTTTTTTGTATTTTTCTTTGACTTCTTCTATCTCCGCCTTACTGTACTTTCCGCCTGGTGGAGTAGAAACCCCTGGAAAGTACGTTGTGTGACTGTCTTTGCAATTTGGATGATATAGCCCTGCGCTAACTGCGGTACTTAGAAGAGGGTAATCACCATCCTCTTTCTTACCTCCACTCCACACATCATCTATGAATACTTTCCCACAAAACGGAAGACATTTCGGGCAAGGGTTTCCTCTTTTGTTTACAATCACAAGAGAATGTCCCCATTCTTGCCTTTTCTCGCCTTCTCCTTGCAGATAAGCACGTTTAGATGCGGTGCGAATTGCCATACGTGAGTAGTCAGATATCGTGTGTCTTGCTCCATTTTTGTATTCTATGCAATCTATCCCTCTTGCAAGAAAATCTTTCGTTGCCATGTCTACAGCTTTCTCATACGTTCCTGCACCAGTATTAGCATAAACATGGGCATCAAAAATAACTTTTCTATAGATGTCATTCGACCGTCTGAGTACCGCCACCTCAACTTTTTCCATATCGTTAATAGTTGCTTTAATGAGGGAATCTAGCTTTCTGTCGTTTACCTTAAAAAATTCCGCTTTATAATAGGTTTTCTTTGTTTTTTTAGATTTATTTTTACCTTTTACTTTAAATCCTTTGCGAATTGCTTGTAATATCTTAATTTCTTGCTTCATTCCACCTTCTGTTTTAAAAATATGGAGTAACTCTTTTATTTTTTGATTAATTTTAGCAAATTCGTTTCCAAATTTTTTCTGATTTTCTATGCGGTATTTTTCGAGAGATTTTAGCTGTAATGCTTGCCACATTTCCCATTGTTTTTTCTCATTAATCTCTTCTACTTTATGTCTTTTTAAATTTCTTATCATGGAAGAGATAAGCTCATTTTCTATTTTTTGAAAGGCAGCAGTAATATCATACTCCTTCTTCTCTAGACTGGTTTTCTTTTTCATTTACTAGCACCTTAAATCCGCTTTGCTTTAATCGCCTTATGTGTTTTTTTAACTCTGTCTTACTCTTACACTTTATATTTAAGAGTTCAGCGTAATTACCTTTCTCCGCCGCATAAATACCAAAAGACACTTGCTCACTTGCTATATTAAGTAGACCTTCATATTCTTTTTTATTCATCCGATAGATTCTATTCGCTACCTTCACCCTCATCTTTATCAACCTCCACATCTGCTTTGAAACCGTCTATCTCTGTCCTTACTTGCGGTTCTTCCATTTCAACAATGCCTTGTTGCTCTTTAATACGTTTAATCTCTTCTTGTTTTTCTTCTTCTGTAAGAGTATCTCCGTATAGTTCCTCCACTGCCTTTTCGATACTCATAACACCGTAGTTTTTCGCTTTTCCAACCGTTTCTACCACGGTGTCGAACGACGGAGAAGCGTACTCTCCAAAGCTTATAGATATCTCATACTCTCCATGTGAAGGACCACGCATTAAGTCATATACCATCATTATTTTAGAGATAATATCTGGTATCACCTTCGTTAGTGTATCCGCCAAGCTACTTCTAACCTCTAGAGTTATCTTTTCCTTTTCTCTTTGGCTTTCTGCATTGTCTGTCTTTTTAAGGTCAATTCCTAATGTAGACGGACTCATAATCCCTTGCAGCACTAAGTCCATAAAAGTAGTGTAACTAGACAAATAAGCTTCATACGCAATCGCAGGCTGTACAACTTCTATCTTGTCTGATGCTCCCTCTTTCCTAGATGTGCCAAGTGCAATATAGTCGTTATCAAAATCGTTTGGCTTTACAATTTCCCCTGTTTCCTCATTACGTGGTATCATATCCTCTGGGATATATCTATTTACTCTTCCTTTTCTTATTGCATCGAGCCACTGACTAATTGTCTCATCTAGTCCGTCTATTACATCAGTTTTATCGTCAAACAATGCCTTTCCTCTGCCCCTCCACTTTTTGGATTTAAAAAACATAAGAGGTGCACCCATAATAAAATCGCCGTTATAGCTTTGTGCTTCATACTGTACAAGCTCCGGGAGTGTACTCATCTCTACTTCTTTTCCTGCATCATCTAGCAGTCTATACGTAATATATCCTCTTCCATATGTTTCCTCTAAATGATATTTTTTTGTTTTGCTGTTAGGGTAAGGAAATTCGGTGTAGAACAATATTTCATAAAGTTTTCCATACTTGTAGTTAAAAAATACATTTTCTGCGTCGTAAAATTCTATCGTTGGATAATTACTATTTTCTAACAAGCAAATCTTAAAAGCTCCGTCTCCGCAGGATAGGGAAGAGATAATTGCCTCTTCCAAAACACTATCCCACTCTGTATTTTTTGCTATCTCTTCCCATAATTGTTTTAATGTTTCCGACTTTTCACTTTCTCCAAAGTCGATATCTTGTATATCTGATAGTAACATTCCTTTGTATCTATCTATTACAATAGATACAATCCCAGAGTGTATTTTCCTTACACTCCGATACGGAGACGCTGCCCAAAACCTTGACTTAAACGCATCACAACTAGCAGTGGATTTAAAAAATTGCTCTATCTCACATGGATCACCTCGATATAAAATCTTATTCTTCATAATATTTTCATATAAAGAGACGTGTTCTTGGATTTTAACTCCGTTTGTCCTTCGAGGCACAATGTCATATAGTTTCGCTACAATTGTTCTAATCCACTCTTTTATATCAATTAACTGCATCTTATCACCCTCTTTATTTCTTCTTTTTCCATGTGCCTATCAGCATTTCGTATGGCAACCATGCGTATTGTACGCTATTTACCATGTGGTCGTTTTTGTCCTCTGGCGTATTATCTTTATCTTCTAGCCAGCTATACGTCTCTAGCTCTCTTATATAATTAACACAAGTGTCTATAATATAAGAACAAGGTATATCTCCTGCAAACCAGTTAAGCTGATTCGATATACGGTCTATAATTTTTTCTTTCTTCCACGCATCGTTAAAATTGTAAATACAACCTCGAAGTCTCTTATATTTTAAAAACTCCGTTATTGTTGCTTGGTCTGCGGAGTCAATAAAAACATCCTTTGCAAAACCCCATTCTTTTCGGTTCCTTTCTAGGAAGTCTATAAAGTTTCTTACCGTATCCGTCGGTGCCAAAGGTGTGTCAACGTCTGCGTTATTGTAAACTTTTTCGTCAAGCACAAAGAATTTTCCAAAGTTTGTAATGCCAATAAAGCTCATCGAGATAGTGTCAGGAGATTTTTGTGAGTATGCTGTATCAAGCCCAGCCGAAAACTGTATAAAATACTCTTTTTGATGCCGATTCGAGATATCTCGAACAAACTGTTTGACATATCCTTTTTTTACTACATGACGTTTTCTATCGAAGTTTGAAAAAATAAGTCCTGTCGCTTTTCCTCTAAGCCCTAATATCTTATTTTTCCAAATTTTTGTACCTTTCGGAGTATTTCTGATAATCTGCTCTATTTTCTCTTTTGATAAGCCTAAATTATGTACAAAAGAAAAGAACCAATGCACCCATCCAGGTTTTGGCTCTTCTATTAATTCATCTAATATTTCTTTTGGCGTATCCTCTTCCCACTCTTTAAGTGGTCTTGAGCAGTTTATATATTCCTTATACACATCTAAAGATGGATCGTCTGGATTTAGTGTTGCCATAAGGTAGTCGCAACGCATTGCTGCCTCACGTACAAACTCAATATCTGCTGTATTAATCTCATCTATGTATAAACAACCGTACTGTCCTCCTAGTGCTTTTTGCCACTTAGTTTTGTCTCCATATCCCATTATATAAATAATCTTATCTCCATTATTTGTATGGAACAAGAGGTGTGAAATTTTATCATCTTTTGTTCCATTACCATTATACTGTACTAAGATTCCAAAATCATCGACGATTCCGAGGTCCTTGTTAATAATATTTTTCTCCGCTGTTCCAGTGTCCTTTGCTGCGATAATGTGGAGTTTTTTAGGGCTCTTAGCTACCTTTAGCATAAACTTAAAAAGTCCAACCGTTGTTTTTCCTGCTGCCGTAGTCCCTTCCAAAAATTCGACTGGTGCATCACATCTTAGGAAGGCTTTGTATTTTTCTGATAATACTAATCTTTCACTGCTCAAAGAAATCACCCGTCTCCGCTAAGCTGTGTAATTAGATCATCTAGTTTTGTTTTTTCCTCGGTTAAGGCAGAAACCTCAATTTTATCTTTAAATAATCCTAGATGTTTGCCTAAAAGCTCAAGTGCTGCTTTTTTATCATATAAAGACACTTGCCTTTCCTCCAGCGTTCCCTTAGCGGATTCTTGCGTTTTAACCTTTACGGATTGAATACAAGCTAAATCTTCCTCGCTAGCGTCCTCCCTCACGGCAGCAGTTTTAAAGTCAACGACATCCTTAGCGTTAGCAAAAGCAATTTTGGCAAGTTCATTCAGTACCCTATCTTGTGTAATACCAGTACGGCGACTTCTCTCTGCTATTGCAGATTCTATAAAAGGTCTAGTTTTGTCTAGTAGTTCAGAACCAATCTGTTTTGCATTATTTACTTTATATCCTGCCCTTATCGCCGCTTGAGTTGCGTTTAGGTCTATAAGATACTCTTCTACAAATCTTTGCTGTTTATCTGTTAATTTCGCCATCTAGTACCACCTCCTTTGGCATTAAAAAAGAGAGCGTCCATGGCACTCTCTAAAAAAAATATTTATAAAATTTAAAAAAGCTCTTGACAAGCACGTATTTACGTGTTATAATATATACATAATCAAAGAAAGGAGGAAAACAAATGGATGAAACGTTGAGTGAGATAATAAAAGACCTCTCAGAAGCACTTCTAGCTATTGTCTCAACTATCTGCATCATAGTTAAGACAGCGAATGAAGTTTCTTCCAAAAGGTCTCGCAGGAAAAGAAGAAGGAAAAAATAACCCACAGGGGCTAAAAGCCCCTTCCTTCTTCCACTCACAGTATACCACATTCATTTGCAAAATAAAATGAAATTTTATCGTATTATTTTTATCACCCTCGCCATCTTTATTTCGTATGACGGATTTAATGGAGAATTCTCCAATCCAACCATTTTCGATATTATAAAATGGATTGCTTGGATAATTTTCTGTATTTGCTACACACTTTACTCAAGGAGGATAAAACATGAATCTAAAAAAAATTAGAACAGAGCGTGGGCTGTCTGTACCTCAACTTGTCGACTTATCTGGTGTACCAAGACGCACTATTCAGGACATCGAAAGCAGAGACGACTGTAGAGTATCCACCGCAATCAAGCTTGCGGATGCACTGGGCATCACTCTTGACGAACTCTGTAGGAAAGAGGAAGCTACCGACTAGGTAGCTCCTTTTTCGTTTTTCTCTTACATGATACACTATAGCACAGACTCAAACTATGATGCTACCACAATTTACACAGATTTTAACAGATTTACAAAGATTTTAACAGATTCTTGTGGCACTTTTGGAACTCCAATAACGCTTGACCATGTAATTGAATCACATAATTATATGTATAGTTCAATTCTACAGCTATTAACTCCCATGTCTTCATCTGAACATATCTCTTATATAATACTTCTTTGTATCTACCATCACAAAGTTGATTTATTTCAGAAGAGACTTTGCTTTTAAAATCAATCAAATTATCTATTTTTTCAGTAATTTCCCTCTCTTTTTTATCCAATCTTGCATATAAACTTCCAAGTCTATCATTATTTCGACTTGATTGCACTCTTTCCCCCTCTGGACTTCCACCAAAAGAATACATAAACTCTCTCAATTGCTCTTTATCCCCCATTAGATTATTTATCTCCGAATTTTTACTTCGCACTTGTTGCAAATACTCCTTCGCTGTCACTCTATCCCTCCTAACACACGAAAGAGTCTGTCAATCGACAGACCTTCGTTTTTAATGCATCTCAATGATAAATTCACTTTTTCTTATCTTTTCTTGTTGCCATTGCACTCTGTCCTTATAGAACGGACATCTTCTCTTGCCAAACTCATTTTCTGTGAGTATTTTGCACTTTCCCCTGCCGTTATTGGCAAAACATCTTACCGTATCGCAATTTGGATATTTATATCCCATCTTCCCTCACGCCTCCTCTAGCTTACATCCACACTTTTTATAATGCCTACGCCTTGCTTTCCAAGCTTTTTCCGCTACCGCATCTACATAATCATAGCAGATAGGGTCTTGCTTTCCCTCGAACTTTCTTGCTACCCTCCCAACACTCTGCACAATAACAGCATAGTCCTTATGTGGTGTAACAAGATGCAGTCTGTCTAATCTCGGAATATCCAAGCCCTCTTTTGCCAAGCTGTACGAAGCGAAGAGAAAATGTTTCTTTCCACTTCGCATATCTTCTATTGCCTGCTCCCTCTTAGCCCTTTCTTTCTTACTTGTCATCTTACCATCGATTACAACCGCCTGCTCTCTAATGGCAGCAGGAAGCCCTTCATGCAAATCATGCAGCTGCTCAAGCCTATCCGATAGAATCAAATTGTAGTGTTCATGATTCTTTATCAGATTGCTCTCTATCAATGCATTTCTCTTCCTATCCCTAGATAGAGCAGAAATAAATCTCGCATGAATTAGCATCCCATCCGTATCCAATGCCTCCGCTGGAACTTCCATTAATCCTGTATCCACTCTCTGCACTGTAACCTGCATTACCGCATCTGCCACTGCCTCTTGTGGCACTACATACATCACATCTCCGAGTAGAGCATACACCGTTTTAATGAGTCCATCCGACCTATGCACTGTAGCAGAAAGTCCATATTTATGCCTTGCCGCCAGGGAGCTAATTACCTTGTAAAACCTTGTGTAAGAAGTAGGAGTCCCTGCACATCTATGACACTCGTCCACAACAATCACGTCCCACATATACTTGTATCTACTTAGGTCTTGTTTTTCCAGAGTTTGCACAGTGGCGAAGGTTATCCCCTCGCCAATATGTACTTTACCACCTGTTATCTTGCCTAGCAGAGACTTGTCTATGTACCTTGCCGCCCTCTCATACGATTGATTAAGTAAATCCGTTGTATGCGTAAGCCACAGAGCTTTTAATCCATGCCTTACAATTAAAGCAATCCCCATCTGAGTTTTACCACTCCCAGTAGGAGCTTGTAAAATGCCAAAGCCATGCTTCAACATCCCTTGTACAGCATCTTCCTGATAGTCATACAACTCTATGTTAGCATTATAGTCAATTGGATTATTACTTTCAAAATCCATCTCATAGCTGCATGGAATTTTATAATACTTAATAAGATTATTGATGCGTCGGAAGACTCCAACTGGCACAATAACGTCTTTCCCATTTCTAACGTAAAGCTCCAGCTCTCTTGGAGTATTTCCAACCCATAGTCCCATACGCTCTTTTTTTATGTACTCGGGATTCGGTATCACAAGCTCTCTTATACAGTATTCTAAAATCTCTCTAGTCGGATTTGTTATTGTAATCTCGTTGCTTATTTTTACTTCCATCTTGTCTCACCTCATAATTTTTGCATGGATACCATCTCGTAAACTCCATGCAATATCTTTTATGTTTGCAAGTCTTACAAGTCGTCTCGAGCTCTTTCATTTATGTACTCCTGTAATTCCCTCTTATCTTCTTCTGTCAGAGGTCCATCATTGCTGGCACTCGCTATTCCCATGCAAAAAGCTCCACACAATGCGCCGAATATCCACGCAAATATATACATCATGCTATCGCCCCCTTAAACATTTGTTTGTATCGTCTTTCCAGTTCGTCATAAACTCCCATAACTAAATCTTTCGCAAGTTTGGACTCATACTTTTTGGCAAAATCATCCCTTGCTTTAGTCAGTTTCTCCCAATACTCATCTGTATCCTCTGGAATATAAAAATCCTTGTAAAGATTCCACAAGTCTTTCATTAACTCAAAATCCCTGTCTCCTTTTTTTATATCTTTCCTCACATCCAGTCCTCCAATCTGCAACCAAATGTCTTTATCTGATCCAAATTAACACTGGCTCTTCCAGCCTTACCATATCTAGCAAGATTAGCGTAGGACATTATGTAAACTCCCTCACTTGTCTTTAATGCAAATAAATACTCGCCATTTCCACAATTTCGCCAGCACTTTGCCGCTAAATGCTGGTTTAACTCAATACGATCAAGTTCAAACTTGTCATTTATGCACTCTTTGCAATCTATTAAATAAGGTTTACAATCTTTTACAGCAAAAATATCCGCTGGCTGTCCATTTTTACTGCCAACTATTTTATGTGCCCAGTATCCGCTATTTGATAATGTCTGTGCAAACTCTATCTCAAAGTCATTTCCAGACTTTTTATTATTAATCAAATCTATCTCCCTCCATAAAAGCATCTTCGTACTTTAATCCCGTTGCCTTTAAAATTTTGTCTATGCTCTTTTTATTGGGACATATCTTACCGCTTAAGTATCTGCACATTGTACTGTCCGTCACACCGCACAGTCTCCCAAATTCATTTATAGACAGATTGTTGTCTATTATATATTTTTCTAATGTCGGATAAAGCATTTTCAATCCTCCTCATTTATTTGTTTTAAATCAATATCAATATGGCAATTGCTAGGTATACTAATGCCTTTCTCTTTTATTTCTCTGTCTAATAATTCTTCTTTTACAGCGTCTATGAAGTAAGTACTTATTTTAAGTATTTCTTTATCTTGCTCAAAAAGACAAATTACTTTATTTCCAGATATGGATTTTAAAAACTCTCTAACTGTCACTTTTCTTCCTCTCCCTTCATAATCTTGTTTTTAATCATCCTTCCATCCATCAAGAACCTCAAGAGCTTTTAATAACATTCCTGTGTCAAAATATCCAAAATGGCACTGGCTTAAAGGAATTTGTAACTCACCGGCTAATCGTCCATAAAGATTATGTCTCCTATCCTTTGCTCTTCTCTTTCCTTTCCAAAGTTTGTCAAATTTCAAGTGACACTTTTTTTTGAGTTCTCTCATCTCCTTGTTTGCCAAAATTCCAAGTGCTTCTCTCGGTCTTGGCTTGTGTGTGCCAACATAAGCATTGCACTCTGTACAGTAGTAACACTTTCCACTTCCATATTCTTTTCCATATATAATACTATTAGATGTAAAAATTACCTTTCCTCCACAGAGATTGCATTTAGTTGGATATAGATTTATTTCATCCTCTTCACTCCCTGCGTCTGGACCCTCTCCATATAATTCTGCACACGCTTTACTGTCTGGATGCAGAAACATACACGCACCTTCCGTTATCTCACATTCCCATCCGTGCCACTCATCCGTGGCTCTTGCGCATTTACAACTCATATTTCACACCTTCCTCTCTGGCAGACTTGCTATCTGCCTTGCCAGCTCTGCCATGTACTTAGTGTTTCTATCCTCTCCCGAAAATCCAAACCAGCAATCGCACAATTTGCGGTACGGAGATTCTACATTTCTATCGCACGCGCAATCGCCGTAGCCGAAGTTTATAGGGCATTTATTGCAATCCCCATATTCCTCTATGAACACATACTCACAGCAAAAACATTTGTTTTCTACGTATCCAATTCCTAGAGTACGTATATACCTATCTTTCATAAGATAAGGACATTCACACTGCCCACTCTCATACTGATCAGCAATCCAGTACCACATCTTTCTATGTTCTAAGATTGCCTGTTCTCTCGTTAATTCTAATCTCATTAACCTACCTCTCTTTCTGGCAGACTTGCAATTTTTCTAGCCAATCTTGCCATATGCTTGTTGTCTCGTTCGGATTCTTCGTGAATATTACAATAATCATTTAATTTACTATATGGGGAATTTATTGAGAGGCATCCGCAAATTCCTAATTTGGAGAAGCTTATAGGGCAATATTTACAATCTGCACATATAGATTCTGGATTCTTTTCAATCGTATACTGGCAAAGTATGCAATCATTTGCGATTTCAACATTTCCAAAATTGTTTCTGATGTAGATTTCCTTTGCATCTTCATTATATTTTTTACTTCCCTGCTCATACCAGTCCGCAATGGTATTCCACATTTTACGGAACTCTGCTATTGCCTGCTCTCTTGTTAGTTTTTCCATCTCTCTATCCTCCTAACACTTGTCCAAAATAGTTGTTTTAGTTCTAAAAGCAACCCTCGACAACCCCAATATATCCTTTATGTCACCTCAAAAAACCTTGAATTTATGCTGTCTACAACCTTACAAACAACCTTGCAACCTAAACAACCCTGTTTGGTATGATATATATATATATATATAAATAAAATATACAATTAAGAAACAATTCAGAATATTTATATTTTAAAATTATTCTATACGTATACTAAAATTAGGGTTGTTAGGGTTGTATGGTTGTCAATATAGAAAAAAATCAGTATTTAAGCCATACAATCAAACAACCTTTTTATTTTATTAGGGTTGTTTAGGGTTGTTTTTTTAATCGAATGGCAATCGCATTTGCTCCTGCTTACTCAATTCATTAACTCTAATAAAATCATCTTCTGGAAGCATTATTTTTATATACATAGCCTTTATTTCTCCTATTTTTCTAACATGATGAAATTTTCCTTGAGGATTCTTCTCCAGCTTTCCTTTCTCCGCCCAGTCTTTCTTGCAGGCATCGAACTCAAACCCCTCCCGACTCATAGCAGAGACAAGAACCGTCTTATTCACCATCACAAACTCATCCTCGATTTTTCCCCAAACTTCACCTTTGTTAGTGTCTGTATCTGAATTAAATCGAATCGTATTTTGTGCTATCCAGTCAAGTACAAATTCATATGCCCTTTCACTTATATTTACTTCCTTTTTGCTTATAAGGAATGGCTTTATATCATCTACTGTAAGAGACTCACCGCCGAAGAGACATTCGCAAGCGTATCTATCTGACAGAAGCAGGACAGCGAAGTTCATTGCTTGTTTATCAGTTGTATCTACCTTTCTAAGAATTTCTCTCATGATTTTTCGAAAATCTTTTCGGATTTCTTCTACATCTTTGCTTTGGATATATTCAACGAATCGTTTTCCAGCAAAACCATAATTTTCCTTTACGATATTAGCCGTCTTGTTTCCATCTTCGATAATCTTTCCATCCACCTCTATTTCCACACATCGGTTCCTAGCTCCTCCACCGGAATGAGATCTTGTAAGCATCTCTTCGCCAGTTGTTATAATAATCAGCAACCATGTCTTAACTTCTTCGATCCCCCCATAGGCTTTTGCACGTCCACGGTCGATACCTTCTGTTATCTTCATGATCCAGTCATCGTAACCACCCCATTTATCTTTTATCTGCTGCAATTCATCTAGGATAAGAGGCAGATGTTTGAAAAAAGCAGCGTTTCTCATCATTGCATTTGTTGTCATGTTTACTGTTCTTGTCATTTTGCCCATTTCTGGATTGCCCCAGCAGGATGCCGCCACCATTTCTGTTACGGTTTTTCCAAATCCTGTAGTGCCCCAAAGGTGGAAGAGAAAAGATAAGGCACCGACTTTATCGAGCAGTACACTCCCAAGGGAAGCATCCAAGGCAAGTCGTACATAAAGATTTTTCCTGATATCTAAAATATGCTCCAACCAGTCAGAGAAACTTCCCTTTTCTCCGATACAATCATAAATGCTTTGGAAATCTGTATCGCCATCATACTTTATATCATCCACGTATGGTATAAACCTTCCATCATCTGTCCATCCCAAACGAGAGATAGAGCGAGAAATTGGGATTTCTTGCATGTTGTAACTAACCATGTCCGCTAGATACTTCACAAGATCCTTTGCACTCTCGCTGGTTACAATAACTCCACGATCAGCGAGCATAGATATGTACGATTTATTAAAAACAGTTCCACAGCTCGCCACTACGCTTCTCCACCTATAATCTCTGTAAAAAGCAATCTTTAGTTTCTCCGTATCGGTGTCAATGTTTATAAGTCGCTCAACGGGTAATATGGGATGAGAACATATCGTTCTTGTATTTGTTTGTCCCATGCTGTTTACATCCGTTAAAGAAACGCCAAAGTCCGAGGTAGTATACTTGCCGCAACTAAGTTCTATCTGCCCTTCGGGAAAGTTTGTTGTATTTAAAACTTCACCGTGGTTTAGCTTTCCATATAACTTACCGTAAGCTTTTAAGAGGTTATCAAACTCACTGCCTCTTCGAACCGCTTTGCACGCTCTTCTAGCGTCCTCGATATATCTCGTCCTCTCGATTTCATCCTCCGTCTCGAAGATTTCACGGAACATATCCTCTTCAAGTTCGCTATACTTCGTTATCCCAGCAACGTACGCGCTTTTCAATTCTTCTCACCTCCCCTATGTTTTTTCTGCTAAATTGCTCTGGCTCTTTATCGTATTCCTCTAGCATATACTCTGCCTGCGAGAGGTATATAAACGCTCTCTCAAGCCTTTTTGGGTTCTCCCTGTATAATTGCTTACCCTGCCACAAATAAGCATGGTATTTAGCTAATACAAGCCCTGTGTGGAGAATTAACTTTTCTAAATTCTCTCGCTCTCTTTTTTCTTGCAACCTCTTCCTTTTCTGTCTGTCTATCTCAAACAAATCCTTTTTTTCCTGCCCCTCTATATCAAGTCCTAGACTAAAATCCTCATTTAGTTTCTTGCAAGCATCATAATTTTTTAGTCCAAACAATCTAGCAGTAAAGGTAATTAAATCTCCACCAGCGTCACAGACAAAGCAATTAAAGTAATCCTTGTATGGATTTATTGAACATGAAGGATGTGTGTCGGGATGAAAAGGGCAGATAAACCACCCTTTTCTATCGACCTTGCATCCGTAATACTCTACGACTTGCCTAAGAGTTAGCCTTTCTTTTACTTCTTCAAATACATTCATATCTACGCAAATGGAAGCTCTTCTTCCAAGCTGTCAGGTACACTCATAAATCCGTCACTATCTACCATTCTTGGAGAAGGTCTTTGGTAATCACTTTGACTTGCATTTTTGCTCTCACAAAAATCTTGCTCTTCTACGACAACATCTGTTGTATAAACCTTAACGCCATCTCTATTTGTATAACTTCCTGTCT
>JBJEOA010000005.1:0-73454 GCA_051880475.1 Lachnospiraceae bacterium
TTTTCCTCCTCAAGGTCCGATAAATCATCCTCATCCAGCTCATCTTCCACATCTTCTAACTGTCCCTGTGCCTCAAGAAGTGCATTTACAACCGAAAGCTTATCAATTTTTACTAGCTTTTGCCCTTTTTTTACCGTATCCCCACTTTCCACATAAACTTCACTTACAGTAAGACCAACTGGAGCTTTGATATTAGTTATACTTCCAATGGAAATATTTCCTGTTCCAGATACAGTACTATCAATTTGACTCACCTGAGCCGTTGCAGACTGGATCTTACTAACAGCTCCTTCCATCCGTGTTCCTCTTTTTCGGGTCCTAAAAAAAATAATACCGCTAATCAAAGCAATTATTATAAGAAAAATAAAAATCAAAAGTTTTTTCTTTTTCTTCACGACCACTGCTATATTTTTAAATTTTAGCATTTTACTCATATTCTTTTCTCCTTTACTCACAAATTCTAGTATCATGTAAAAACTGTAAACCATTTTTATAAACTGAAAATAAACTAATAAGAAGTTTAACAAAATTTACACAAATCAGAAAAAAAGAAAACATAATTTTTATGTTATAATAAGCCTTGTGATAACCAGTACTTGCATAAGGCGATATAAGATGAAAATTATAAAGAAAATATATTATATCCAAAAATAAAAAGGAGGGACATACATTATGTTTCGTATTCTCGTAGTGGAAGACGATAAAAATACTGCAAAATTAATGACAACCATTTTAAAATATAATCGATATGAAGTATTTCAAGCATCAAATGGCATTGCTGCCCTAAATATTATAGACCAGCAACATATTGACCTTATTCTACTAGATATTATGCTGCCAAAGATGGATGGCTATGAATTTACAAAGACATTGCGTAATAGCGGTGATAACACTCCAATTTTAATGATTTCCGCAAAAGATTTGCCAAAAGATAAATATGAAGGATTTTTAGCAGGTACAGATGATTATATCGTAAAACCGGTTGATGAGAAAGAAATGTTATTTCGCATCAAAGCTCTTCTTCGCAGAGCAAAAATTGTAAATGAGCGGAAATTATATATTAAAAATATTGTATTAGATTATGATTCTCTCTCCATTACAAAAGATCACAAAACACAGACATTGCCTCAAAAGGAATTTTTACTTTTATTTAAATTGCTATCGTATCCAAACAAAATCTTTACTAGACTACAATTAATGGACGAAATTTGGGGGATGAACTCCACAACTGTTGATACAACTGTAAATGTACATATTAACCGGCTTCGGAAACGCTTTAAATCTTGGGAGGAATTTGAACTCATTTCCATTCGCGGCATAGGGTATAAGGCGGTAATTCACAATGAATAAATTGAAAGATTTTCTAGACTCGCTCCGCCTTGTTTTTTTGTTCACTCTTATCGTATTTCTCATTATGTTTACTTCGATGTGCCTCGTATTTGCGATAATTCATTTTGGTGGACAGTCAGAACATTTCCGCAATCCACCTCCTAGACATCCCTATCGTCCGCTACTTAAGTTTGCTTTTTATAGCTTAATTTCCGGAATCTTTGTCTCAATTTTATTAAGCAGGCTTCCATTAAAACCACTTCATGAAATCATGAGAGCAACAAATCAAATTTCAAAGGGGGATTATACTGCAAGAATTTCTCTTCGTGGTACGAGAAAATTAAGACAACTCACACAAAGTTTTAACCATATGGCGGAAGAGCTTGGCAGTATGGAAATACTGCATCATGATTTTATCAATAATTTTTCCCACGAATTTAAGACACCAATCGTATCTATCCGTGGATTTGCAAAATTATTAAAGGAACAAAATTTAACATTAGAAGAGCAAAGAGAATATTTAGCTATTATTATCGCTGAATCTGAGAGACTCTCAGAATTATCAAGTAATATTTTAAATCTGTCTAAGTTGGAACAGCAGACAAATTTAACTGAAAAAGAAAACTTCCATCTTACAGAGCAAATACGTCTCGTCGCCTCCTTGCTCGCCTCAAAATGGGACGAAAAACATCTGGAGCTTTCTTTAGACGGCGATGAAATCTTTCTCGTTGGGAATAAGAAATTATTAAATCAAGTTTGGATTAATTTGCTAGATAATGCGATAAAATTTTCTCCAGAAGGAAGCTTTATCCATATTGAAATCGTTTCTGACAAGTATTCTTGCTCGGTTTCCTTCACAAATTTACTCGAACATACAAACCTCTCCAAAAATTTTTGTTCCCATATTTTTACAAAGTTTTATCAAGAGGATTCCTCCCATTCTACAAGAGGAAACGGATTAGGTCTTACGATAGCAAATCGAATTATTCAGCTTCATCACGGAAATATTATCTGTCAAATTAATAAAGACCAGACGATTACCTTTTGCGTGACTTTGCCAACCAAATCTCCTGTGTAAATTGGTACAAATTCATTTCCATTTATAGAAATGTTTTTTGATAAACTTCATTACGACAATTCAATCAATGAAAAATTCTTCATATAGAATTGAATCTAAACTAGGCATTATAGCTTTGCGAAAAAAAACCAATCAGATAGATTTTACTCCATCTTGATTGGCTTTTTTACTTTTTTACTTTTTTACGATTGTTTATCTAAAATATCGAGCATTTGCCTTGCTGTTACGATAAAAGGCTCTGCCAGAGAATGCTTACTCTATCTCAATACATTATAGTCTCTTAACACCTTCTCAATAACCGTTCCCTCAATAAAATGCAATACTGGCTTTTTCAAAGCATTTAATGGCCCTGGAAGTTTTATGTCCAAAGGAGATTTTCCATCCATAAGTTTTACGGTGCTGCCAAGCAATTCTCGAATATCATAGACACTGCCCCATACTTCTGGAACACCTCTGTCAACTCCCAATAATCCATACACTGCTTCCATCGCTGTCCTGACAGAATATTCTGTAGTAAACACAGTATCTCTCGGTGTCTGAGCAAACTGTCCAAGGAAAGCAAAGTTGACGCAACCGTCTGGAATTACATCAGGACGGTCTCCCTTTGTTCTTGGCATGAAAAAGGCAGTAATATATGGCATCATCGTTGGAACGGAAACAGCACTATTTTCTGCTAAATCTGAAATTTGTTCTGTCGGAACACCCAAATGATATAACCATTCCTCTGTAATTTCTTTTCCAGTACATTCTTTCATCGGTTTTTTCACATAATCTCCAGGTTTATCAGTGAATAATCCATATACCCAAACACATACTTTATCCTTATCTTGTTCTTTAAACTGTCCCTGGCGATTAATCGTCCAGCTAAGAAGCCAAGAGGAATCTTGACAGCTCACAATACCTCCTGTTACGACCTTTCCACTTTTTGGATCACGTTTACATATATTAGTAATATAAGGGAGAATTTTATCATCGAGTGTTGTGATTGTAGCTGACTCCCAGTTTGTCTTAGCGATATCGGAACAGAATTTTTCTGGACGACCAAAAGAAGAATCCTGCTTTGCAATATTTTTCCATAGATTCCAGCATCCACTTGTACGAACCTCAGCATCACCGTTTGGCGCATGATTTTGGTCACCATAAATAGTTCCCTCTGTGCAACTGCCATTTGTCACAAATACCAAATCATTTTCTGTGAGCAAGATTCCCTGCTCAACTCCATTTTTCTTACACTCAATTACGGATGCTATTTTTTTATCATCCTTAAACTCGAATACAACATTGGTTACTTCTGTCCCAAACTGAAAATCAACTCCAGCTGCCTCCAAATATTTCTGCATCGGCAAAATCAACGATTCATACTGATTATATTTCGTAAATTTCAGAGCACTAAAATCAGGAAGTCCAGCAATATGGTGAATAAATCTCTGGAAATATAATTTCATCTCTAAAGCACTATGCCAATTTTCAAAAGCAAACATCGTTCTCCAGTACAACCAGAAAGTAGAGTCAAATACTTCCTCATCAAAAACATCCTCGATTGTTTTATCATATAAATCCTCATCTTTCGTCATAAAGAGTTTCATAATCTCCATGCAACCTTTCTGACTTAGATTAAATTTTCCGTCTGTGTGTGCATCCTGACCACGGTTTACTGTCGCTCTACAAAGAGAGTAGTTTGGGTCACTCTTATTTAGCCAATAATACTCATCCAACACTGAAACACCTTCTGTCTCTATGGATGGAATACTTCGGAATAGATCCCAAAGACATTCAAAATGATCTTCCATCTCTCTTCCACCGCGCATCACATAACCACGAGTCGAATCATAAATACCGTCACAGGCACCACCCGCAATATCCATTGCCTCTAAAATGTGGATATGATCTCCTGGCATTTGAGCATCACGAACCAAAAAGCAAGCTGCTGCCAATGAAGCCAAACCGCTTCCCACCAAATATGCATTTTTTTCCTCCACTCCCTCTGGTTTTTTTGGTCTAGCAAACGCCTCATAATTTCCACTACTATAATAAATACCTTTATTATTTTTGGCATTTTTTCCGAGTTCTGTATTGCGGTACTCACTTGCCACCGTAGTTCTTTGTACACCTACTGCTTTTTCTTTTTTCTTCTTTACCAAATATGCTGCTGTACCAATACCAGCTGCTGCTAACGCTGAAGTAGTTCCTAATTTATTGATTTTTCCTGACATATTATTACCACCTTTTCAAAACAAATCTTATTTCTTAGTTCTGCGGTTATTATAACATTCCCTCCACAGCGTTTCCATTTACAAAATAGGTCCAATGATAAAATTTCACAATAATTTTTTGCCAAAATACGATTTTTTATTCCCAGTTCTTCTATATACTCTCTATTTTTTCTCACAAAAATTGTGAATTGAATTTACAATATTTCCCTTTATTGTAATACATATTTTTTTCGCCACTTTCTTGTAATCTTCTTTCATCCCCTGTTTAATCCAATCTAGCATAATTCCCACTAGACTATATTTATAAAAATTAGCAATAAATTGTTTCTCCTCTTTACTGATTTGCATTCCCGTTGATTTTTCCTCTACAATCCCCATAATAAGATGATAGGTAAGCTGAAATAAATAATTCTCAATTTGCTCTCTGCTGACACTATGATAGACATTCACAATAAAAGGCTTATTCTCTAAGACTGCTTCAAATATTTGCAAAAGACCTTCCTGCCAAGTATCGTATGTTTTCTTCCCCTGTAAGGCTTTCGCTGCATCCTCTAAACAAGCCCATTCTACTAAATCATAAATATCACGAAAATGATAATAGAACGCCATACGGCTAATGCCACAATCTGTCGTCAAATCACTAATTGTAATTTTATCTAATGGTTTCTTTAGTAAAAACTTTTTTAAAGACGCTTCTAATGCTTGTTTTGTCACATTTGGCATATACTTTCACTCTCCCTCTCTTTTTCTTATTTTCTACAGTTTCAGCATTCTTTTTAAAAATGATTTACCGCCCGATTATTTACCTGCAAAACATTCAAAGGACTCCTTACATTAAAATTCAATGTAAAAAGTCCTTTTTATTTTATACTATCGATTATTTATATATCTATAAGACAAAACTACAAACTATAGTCCTATCATAGAACCAATATAGCAGATAATTCCCGCCACAACTGCGTAAAGCAAGAAATATTTTACAACCGCACTTAAAATTTTACTCTCAGAGCCAATAGCATTGATTGCTCCTGCCCCGATGGCAATTCCCTGTGGAGAAATCATTTTACCAATACCAGCTCCCATAACATTGGCCGCTGCCATCCATGTCGGATTAAGACCAAGAGAAACCGCAGTTTCTTTTTGAAGTGCACCAAAAAGTACGCAGGTAGATGTACCAGAACCAGTCACAAATCCTCCAAGAGCACCGATTAATGGTGAGATAAGAGGATATAAAGGTCCAGCCGCAGCTACTAAAAACTGTGCAATATCAGAAATCATACCGCTATATCCCATAATCTTTGCTGTTCCCATGACAGAACAAATCGTTAAAATTGTCTTCCAATATTTCTTTAATGTCTCGCCTAAAACTCGCACCATCAATGCTATATTAGCTCTCTGGATAAACCCTCCGATAATAGCAGCGATAAAAATAATCACTCCAGGTGTATTAATCCAGCTAAAACTAAGTGTATTTGGATTTTCCCCCGTATATACAGTGAGATTACTCTTAATACCAGCAATTGCATTGTGAATTGGAGGGCATAAATTAGAAGTCAACATAAGTAATACAAAAATTAAGATAAAGGAACTCCAAGCGACAAGTCCTTCTTTTGCAGTTATCGGAGCATCCTTCTCCTTCTTATCTTCTACCTCTATCTCGTACTCTGGGTCTGGCTCCTTATTAAATATCTTCGCTGCCACAATCATACAAACGAGTGAAATAATTGCACCGATAATATTTGGCAATTCACAGCCAATCAAATTTGCCGCAACAAACCAAGGTGCCACAAAAGAAATAGAAGCAATCAAAGTAATTGGTATCATTCCTTTTAATGCCTTTACACCTTTTCCATAAATACAAACCATTAAAAATGGAGATAAAAGTGTAAGAAAGGCCTGAATTAACGCAGCTCTACCAGAGAGTGTGAGAACATCAAGTCCTGTAATTGAGGCGAGTGTGACAGTCGGAACTCCGACAGATCCAAAAGCTGTAGGGGTAGAGTTTACGACAAGACAGCCTACCACTGCTCGGAATGGATCGAGTCCAACTCCCGCCAACATAGATGCCGGAATCGCAACTGCTGTTCCAAAGCCTGCCATTCCCTCCATAAAGTTTCCAAATCCCCAGCCGATGATTAAGAGAAGCACTCTCTTATCTCTCGACACGCCGGCGAGCATTTTTTTGATGACCTCCATGGCTCCTGTCTCAAGACATAAATTATATGTAAATAATGCTGCTATAATAACAAGACAGATTGGCCATAGGGCATTTAACGCTCCCTCTAATGTAGCTGTCAAAGCATTAATAGGACTTAACTTCCAACATCCGATAGCCAAAACTGCCGTAACAAGCAGAGTAATCAGACACGCCTTATGTCCTGCTATCTTTAGGATGCTTAATGCCACAATCAGCCAGATGATAGGTAACATCGCAAGTATAAATTTTAAAAATAACAATATTAGTACCTCCTATTTGACTCGTCCAGTTTACTTATCAGCAAGACCAGATACCCGCCCAAAGGGAATGAAACGCGATATGCCTAAATAGGTAGAATGAATGGCATATATCGTTCAAACTTGCCCCACCCAAAGAGCCTGAAATGAAATTATAGCCTAGCTGGTTATTCTTCTCTTGAAAGAGTCATGTCTTAGATTAGTATGTTTTTATTTTGAAAATGCATTTTCTTTTTATTGGATCATCCAATAGCATATTTCTTATTATATATTCTATATAATCCTACGTCAACATATATCCTATTTTTCAGCGTTTTCTGGGATTTTTTCGTTAAATTTTTATCAGATTTATGTATTTTAACTAACAAGGAAAAAATCTTTAAAAAATTATACTACAGCGACCATCCTATCAGATCTATCATTTAAATCCTAAAGAAATTTTATGCTATCTTCTTTGAAATAAAATCTTTATTCAAATATCAAGAAGACAGGCTTCTCTTATCGATTTAATTTGTTAAAACTTCATCAATATATTTTTCATTCATATCAATAAATTTTCTCTATGAAAAACACAAGTATGTAAAATATGATTAGTATTAGATATAAAACCCCATAATTATTTTATGTTTTTCACAATAAAAAACTATAAAAAATATCAATCAATTGTAAGAAAGAAACCAATTAGACTTTAAAGTCGATACTGTTTATTATTTAATTAACGAAGTCACTAGTCTTACAAAGGAGGATAAATATGAAGACTAAAAACTATTATTTGTCTATCATAGCCGTTTATATGTGTTATTTAACACATGGTATTCAGGCTTTGATTCTTGGACAGAACAATGTTAATTTTGCTACTCAGTGGGGATTCGATATGTCCGATCCTACCTCTGCAGCGTACGCTGCCGGTATCGCAGCTGTAAGTTCCGCAATCGCTTGGACAGGTTTTGGTAAGTTTGTCAGCGTATGGATTGGCGGAGAAATTTCCGACCGGGTTGGTCGTAAAAAGTTAATGGTAGGAGGAGCAATTCTTTATGTCATTTGCTTTATAATTCTTATTATGACAAAGAATGCTACTCTCGCTTCTATCTCTGCTTTCTTAGCAGGTGTTGCAACATCTGGTTTTTGGGATGCATCTGGTTATCCAAATGTACAAGAAGCTTATCCACCAGCTCCTGGTGCTGCATTAATCGGTATTAAATTCTTCGTATCTTTATCAGGTATGATTTATCCACTACTTGTTGTTAAGATTGCCGCTGCCGGGAACTGGCATATGAATATTATTATTCCACTTATTATGTCCATCGGATGTCTTATTCTTACAGTTATCGCAAAATATCCATACGATGAACAGAAAAAAGCGGCAAAATCCTCTGATACAAAAGATAATAAAGATGCTGCTACAGCGGAAATCGAGGCTGCAAAAGCTAGAATGCTTCAAAAGCCAAACAAATTTGTTGTATTTCTTGTAATGTTTTATGCTTTCCTTTGCATGGCTATTATGTACGGTGCTCAACAGTATACAAAAGCTTTCGGATTTGCAAAATGTGGATTAACAGAAATGCAAGCTGCTGGTATGACAACAATCTTCACATTAGGTTCCCTATGTGCGGTTATTTTCTGGGCTATTATGATGGCAAAATTAAAATGGAATCCATTAAAAGTTATCTTAATTGACTCTATTATGACTGCTGTTGCCCTAGCTGGTGTACTCTTTATCCACCAGGTAACTATCATTTATATCGCAATTGCTTTACTTGGATTTTTCGCATCAGGTGGTGCCCTACAGACAGGTCTTGGTGTTGTACAGATCTTTAACCCAGGTCCTAAAGGACGTAATACAGGTATCTACTATACCTTCATGGGTGCTGCTTCCTACTTAATCCCTGTTGTAGCTGCTCAGCTTACAAAGATTTCTGGCGAGGCAAATGCAGTTTACACTTTGATGATCATGCTTCTTGTATTTGCTGTACTTGCTATTTTAAGTTCCCTATACTTAGTAGGACAGTATAAGAAAATCTTTGGTGAGAATCCATTATAAAATTTATGTGAATCAATTTTTTCCTTAAATAGAATATAATCCAAAACAAAAATCACTCTGCATCTTCTGTTGTAGAGTGATTTTTTCTTGCTCAAAGAATCTCTTTTAAATATACTGTTTCATCAAATCTATATACTCTCCAAACACCTTAAGTGCCTCATTCACTGGCTCCTCACTTGTCATATCTACACCACAAAGTTTTAATAAATCGATACAATCCATACTAGAGCCAGAACTTAAAAACTTCTTGTATTTCTCCACGATTCCCTCCTCGCCAGCTAAAATTTTACTGCTAATTGCAATTGCAGCAGAGAATCCAGTTGCATACTGATATACATAAAAAGGACTATAAAAATGCGGAATCCTGCTCCACTCCATTGCAATTTGTTCATCGCAAATCATGTCTTCTCCAAAATAGAGCTTATTCAAATCATAATAAATCTCACATAAATTATCTGCTGTTAAGCTCTCGCCCTGTTGTACTTTCTCGTGTGTAATCTTTTCAAACTCCGCAAACATAGTTTGGCGATAAATCGTTCCCTTAAATTGATCTAAAAAGTAATTAATTAAATATGCTTTTTCAGCATCATCTTTTGCATGTTCTAATAAATAGTGAATAAGAAGTGCCTCGTTACAAGTAGACGCCACCTCAGCCACAAAAATGCGATATCCCGCATACGGATATGGCTGTGCTTTGTCTGAATAATAACTGTGGATGGAATGTCCCATCTCATGTGCCAAAGTAAATACATGATTTAGGCTTCCATTATAATTGAGCAAAACATAAGGGTGAGTTCCATATGCTCCCCATGAGTAGGCTCCGCTTCTCTTTCCCTGATTCTCATATATATCGATCCATCCATTGTCAAATCCCTCCTGCAAAATTGCAAGATAATCCTCTCCAAGCGGTGCAAGCCCAGCCTTTACGATTTCTTTTGCCTCTTCAAAACTATATTTTTTATCTACCTGCTCCACAAGTGGCACATAGATATCATACATATGAAGCTCCTCAACTCCCAATATTTTCTTTCTAAGAGCGATATACTCATACATTTTCGACATATTTTTATGCACCGCATCAATCAATTTATCATACACAGAAACTGGAATATGACTCGCGTCAAGTGCCGCTTCTCTAGAAGAATGATAGTTTCTCATCTTCGCAAAGAAAAGCTCCTGCTGTACATTTGCATAGTATGTCGCTGCCAATGTATTTCTATGGGCTTCGTACTGCTTATACATCGCTAAAAATGCCTCTTTTCTCACATCCTGATTATGACTTTCCAAAAAATGTATATAACGTCCGTGAGTAAGCGAAACTTCCTTCCCATCCTCATCGTGCACCATTCCAAAATTAATATCTGCATTATTAAACATCTGGAAAATATTTTGTGGAGCCTGCCCAATCTCAGATACTTTCGCAAGAACAGCCTCCATCTCCTCTGATAAAATATGCTCCTTACCGCGGAATTTCTCGCTAATATATCTGCTATAAACCTTTAACTTTGGCTCTTCTTCTATAAATAATTTAATTTTTTCCTCTGAAATTGTCAAAAGCTCTGGCTCCACAAAAGATAATGCATCCGAAATTTGTACTAGCAAAGACTGTGCTCGTCCACAAAGCTGCTGATAAGTTCCATTCCCCATATCCTCATGGTTTTTCTGGCTGGCATAAACGTATATATTTTCAAGCTGCATATTAATCTCATCTTGTGCCTTTAAAACGCGGTAGAGATTGTTGGCACTCTCCCCCATCGTTCCCTGATACTTAGAGAATTCTTCTGTTTTTTGTTTTAGATTTTTGAAATCTCTCTCCCATAAAGCATCATTTAGATATAAGTCCTCTATTTTCCACTTATCTTCTTGTCTCACTTCTTCTCTCTTTGGCAATATTGCTGCATGACTCATTTTAATCACCTCATCCCTAAAATTAATCATTTCATATACTCTATTTTTTCTCTTTTTTATGCTTATCTAAATAATGTTTTAAAAATGACTTCGCCAATGAATTCTTTGCAATCATCTCGTAAACCTCATCAATTGACATCCATTTTGCCTCGTCTACTTCCTCATTCATTGTAAAATCCTCACTCTTTGCAACACAAGAAAAATTAATCATAAGAGTATTAGATGGCGGAAAATATTGACTCTGATTAAACTCTAGCTCATCTACTTCCAATCCCATCTCCTCTTTCACTTCTCTTTTTACTGTACTTTCCGCACTCTCACCTTTATTAATATATCCGGCTACAAGAACATATCGGTCTCTTCCATACTGCTTAATCAATAAAATTTTATCTTTTGTCGGATTTAATACAATCATAGAACAAGCTGTAGAAAAAATTGGAAAGACGTATTGTTTGCAAGTTTCACAGTAGGGTATCATTCCCTCATTTTTCAAATATTTCTCTATCAATTTTGTTCCACAATGATAACAGTATTTCATCTTTTCCCTCCAAATATTTTTTATATTAGTCCAATTGGCTCTTGCATCATCATATCAATTTTCCCATATTTTTTCAATAAAAATTCTAATAGGCAAAAAAATAAGAACTCCGCTGGCAGTTTGCAGAGTTCTTATTTTTTTTTGGGATAAAATTGGTTTTTTACCTAAAAATATAAAATTAGAAGAGGATATTTATATTTTCGAGTTTATGTGGCTACTTTTTATCTTAATCGAAAGCAATGCTTTCGTTAGGATTTTATTTATTTACAAAGCTTTTTACTTTATTTCACTAAAATTTAATTACACCAAGTACAATTCCAGAAAGTAGACAGACAATGCTGACTCCCCAAATCCAGAAGAAACAAGTTTTAATATGGTCTTTAATCTCTACATTTGCAAGACCAGTTCCAAGGAAAGTAGCTGGAACTACAGGGCTAATAAATGTCGCACAGTTTCTACATACTACCATTGCAATGGCTGTATACATTGGGTTTACATCGAATTTTGCTCCGATGCTCATCAAAACAGGGAGCAAACCGTAAAAATAAGAGTCTGTACAGAATAATAATGTTAATGGTACAGATAATACTCCTATAATAAGTGGGAGGAAACGTCCCATTGACATTGGGATAAAGGCTGCTAATGTATTTGCCATATGGTCCATAATTCCACTTTGCTCAAGTACTCCTAAGAATACACCTGCTGCTAAAATAGTAGATGCCATCATAAGACCAGGACCTGCGTGAGATTTAATAATCTTATTTTGTAATTTAGCTCCAGGATAATTTACTAATAATGCTATTACACATCCAATCATAAAAATATAATAGGAAGGAACATCTACAAATACTAAACAAAGAATTACAGCTAAAGTAAGAATTCCATTAAAGGCAAAAAGTTTCGGTCTTGCAAGTTCTGTATTTCGACTACCTTCTGCGACTTCCTCTACTTCTTCGTTTCCTTCAAATGCGAGAGTGGAATTTTCACCTGCACCTCTCCGTTTTTCAATCATTCCCCAGACAACTGCTGTCACGACAGCGATAACAATACCAACGATTTGCATTGGAACTAAATTCGACCACAACTCATTTGAGTCAACTCCAAGTACAGATGCCGCACGCATAGTAGGTCCACCCCAAGGGAAAAGATTCATAACACCCATTGCTGTTACACAGATTAAAAGCAATGTAGTTGGGCGCATTTTTAATCTCTTGTAAACTGGAAGCATGGCTGGAATAGTGATGAGAAATGTGGAAGCTCCACCTCCGTCTAAATGACCAATCATAGCAATAATACATGTCATTAGAGCGACACCGACTACATTATTTCCAACTTTTTTCATTAAGGCGTCGATGATTTTATCAAACATTCCAGCGTCTGTCATAACTCCAAAGAATAATACTGAGAAGATAAATAACGCTGCAGTTCCGTGTACATCCGCTACACCCGCCTTAATAAATTCTCCCATCTCTGAGATACTAAAGGTTCCAGTCATGACTAAAATTACAGTCGTAATAGTAGATACACCTATAAATGCTAAGGCTGGAACAGTTACATTTTTTAGTAACAAAGCAATAATAACGATAATAGTGGCAAATCCTAATATGGCAAGTATCGTTTCACTCATTGTTTGTACCTCCTTTTTTTTATTTTTTTCTTTGTTTTGTATGAGTATAGTATATTTTAGAAACCTTACAGCTCTCCACGATTCTCCTTAAAATTTATTAAGTTTTATACAAAATCTCGTTAAGAATTCAGTTAAAATAAAGCATAAAAACATAAAAAAAGAGCTCCACTCATATTTTTATATAAAATACAAATAGAAACTCTCTTTTAAATCAATAGACTTCTCTACATTTTTTAATTTTTTCTAAAATTGCTGTATCAGAAACTGGTTTTTCTATATATTCATCTATAACGCCTTTTTTCTTTGCTTCTGCAATTTTCCTTGTCACACAATCCGTCATTATAAATTTTAACATTTGAGGATATCTTCCCTGAATCGACATACAAAAATCAATGGCACTTTCATTTCCCATCATCTCATCGATGACTAATACATCCCTCTCTCTCTCCTCAAGACACTGCTTTACCTCATCTATCGTAAGACAAGTTGTAATCTCTACTTTGAGTTTGGAAAAATTTTTGGTCAGCATTTCTAAAATTTTTGCATTGTCATCCGCTACTACAATCCCTAAGCTGCTTCGATCCTTTTCTTCCATCATAATAATTTCTTCCTTTGACTCTAATATAGGAAAATAAATAGAAAATATTGTTCCGACACCTTTCTTACTTTTTACATCGATTCCACCTCTATGAGAGCTAACAATCTGCTCTGCAAGTGCAAGTCCAAGACCAGTTCCCTCTCCTGCTGCCTTTGTTGTAAAAAAAGGATCAAAAATATGCTGCATTGTCTCGTCATCCATACCACATCCGTCATCTTGAATATCAATTTGAATATAATGCGACCACGTATTGGACAAATTTAATTCCTCAATATTTTCAATTTTTTCATATGGTATGGTTGTGGCTCGAACTATAAGATTTCCCTCTTTTCTTCCAATAGCATAAATCGCATTCACACAAATATTTAAAATCACTTGGTTTATTTGTGTCGAATTTCCAAGAATTTCCTCATCTTTTAAATGAAACTCACTATGTAAATGCACATTAGCCGGACGGATAGATTCTATCATTTTCAAAACCCTTACCATTATTTTTTGCACAGAAAGATTTTTATAAACTGTCTCCACATTCTTTTTACTTAGAGTAGAAATCTGTCGAATAACATCCTTTGCTTTTTCGGAGGCTTCATAAATCTCTTGTGCATTATCATACTCATCCGTTCCTTCTGGAAGCTCCATCATTAAAAGTTCTGAAAATCCCATAATTGGTGTCAAAAAATTATTAAATTCATGGACAATTCCTCCCGTCATTGTTCCCATAATTTGAAGTCTTTGCTGGTGTGCAATCGTCTCTTCATTGCGTTGAATTTCTTCCAATAACTCGTTCAGCTCACGCAAATACATAACCTCTGTCTCTGTCTTTTTGGCTTCTACAATAACTTTTCCAATCGCTAATGCCACAAGAGAAAATAAAAGCAATAAGCCCATAAAGATAAAAATAATTCGACTAAACCCCTCTTGAATTGGCTCATAAAAATCATCATAGTCTATCACTGTACTGATTACTAAAAAATCATCTCCTAGTATTGTTGGAACGTAGGCGGCAACCTTCCTCACTCTCTCTAATTTGGGTGAGGTCCACCAATAAGAATAATATTCTGAGATTCCTTCTTTTCCCTGCTTTTGTTCCTCAATCATATCTTCTAAGCTAGAAAAATCTAGTCCTGGATATAATTCTTCTCGCCCCTTGATGACATCCAATCCCCACTGTCTAACTTCTGGATGCATAATAATGACTCCCTCTGAATTTTTAATAACGACATATCCATTCGTTCCAATATGAATATCAGAAATAAGCTCTTGATAATATTCTTCTCCTCCCATCACAAGACAAAGAAATTCATCCGATTTTGTTTTCTTTTTGAAAACAAAAAACTTTCTCTCTTCTTGATTTTCATAAAACCAAATTTCTCTCTCCTTATCATTTTTAATAAGCAGACGAGATTTCAAAAATTTCATCTCTTTCGCCATCCATTTTATTTTCCCAGTACTATCTTCGAGCATTAAGTTTTCTATATAATTATTTTGCGTATTAATATAACTTTGATACGCCTCTTTATTTAATATTCCTTTTTCTTGTAATTCGTTCAAAAAATCTAGGTCATCCTCATATTCACTCATGGAAATTTTCATATTTTTTCCAATTACCTCTGCCATCATAAGAAGTTGTTTCTTTTGATTTTCCATTAGGACATTGCGATACACTTTCCATGTCTGCCATGCGGCGAAAACTAATGCTACTAAAATAATAATTGGAATTAAACAAAGCACAATATATTTTGTTTTTCTCTTCTCTTTGCCCATAATTGCTCCTCATATTTTTCAAGTTTCCACAAAAGAATCGTGCATGCTAACAAATCAGCTGCACCTCCTGGGCTAATATGTTTTTTTATACATTCTTCATTTAATTTTACAATTTCTTCCATACCATTCTCTGAAAAAGCTCCTCCAAGTTTTAAAATTTCTTTCACTCTCTTTTGAAACCATTTTAATTCGATATCAGAGCTTCGACTTAAAATACAAGTATCATTTAACTTCTCTGCAATTGCCAATAATACATTTATATAACTCCTATTTTTTTCTTGCCCCTCACTTAAATATTGATTTAATAGTGGATATGCAATTTCTTTTATAATTGGAAATCCCCTTTGCACCTCTCCTCTTATTCCTCTCTCTCCATATTTATGGTATAGTCGCTCTCCATTTGTTTTTGGCTGCTTTCTTTTCATTTCTTGAAATTCCGCTTCCAAAATTTCTTCTGTCATACTTTGAGTTATTTTTAAAATTGCCCTATAATCAAATTTTCCTGTATGCTGCCATATATATCCTGCCGCTGTACTTAAAATTCCCATAGAGAAAATCATTCCTTTATGCGTATTAATCCCATCCGTTGCCAGATACATTGCATTTTCTGCTTTCATTCCAATCATTCTAATACATGAAAATAATTCTTTTAATTCTTTCTTCCATCCACAGCCTAACTCAAACATCTGCGTTAAATATGGTGAGATTACCGCTGCACTTTTTACAAATGTAATTGGCTCCATATCCATATGTGCTCCATTATCGTGCCTATCGACAAGACCTGGCTTTGGTGTCGTCATTACTTCTTCCACAAGAGCCTCATATATCATTTTCTCAATTAAGTAAGAAAACGTTTTGTCAAAAGATGGATAATTTCCCTCATATACAACAAAATAGTCTTTACTCCTATATTTCATATGTTTTTTCTCCGTCTCCTATCTCGTCCAAAACTTGGTCAATATATTCCAACATAGATTTCACGCTATGTGTTCTGCTTCTTGCACATTGATACGCATTCTTGCCGCAAAGTAGGCATTTTCTTGACGGTCTGCTAATATCTTCTCTGCTTACTTTTTTTCCATCAAGCTGAATTACATCTATATCAAATAGTCTTCCAATATTTCCTTCTTCTTCTATCTGAACTACTAGTTCTTTTATCTTACGGGCATCTCCTTCTACAGAGAAATAGGCTTCATATCCGGTCACAGGCATAAAAGTTTTCGTTGCTACAATCTTTAGTGAATATCGTTCTAATTTATGCAAAATTTTATTAACTCCAAGCCAAAATGCCATTTCATACTTTGGTGAAGTTTTTACTGCACCTGGAATATTTAGCATAAAACAAATTATTGGCTGTTTATATTGCTCTATGAAAGCTTTTTGCCTCTCCACTCTTTTTTCTCTAGCATCTAATACCTCATAAATTGAAACTTCTCTCTCCTTCTCCATTTTCATATCTCCCTCTTAAATATTGTAATACCTCTTTTGGCAACATACTCTCTAATTGCTCAAACTGTCCGCCTTTTATATATTTGCGAACTGTGGAAGCACTAATTACGATTCCATTTGCCGTTTTTCTCTCCAATTGCGTCACTGTAATTCCATTTTTTGGAAGTTCCTCTTTTAAGCAAAGATTATACTGACTCGTTACCGCACAAGATGGCTCACTTCCTACAAATCGCCTCGTAATTCCCAATTTTTTCGCTATACTTTCTGTAAAAATTTTAATATCTAATTTACAATTCATCGTAAATGCATTGACTTTATCTTTTATAAAATAAGTAGGAAATACGACCGGAGAAATCAAGTAATCGGATGTTTGGTGCAAGATAATATTGCTTATATCTTGTACTCCCTTTTTCACTAGCTCATATCTCTCTTTTGTTCTTAAAAATGTCTGCTCCTCTGATAAAATAAAAACATGGAGCCACTCACATTCTTTCGCAGCTTGCTCAATAAGATAGCGATGTCCGAGCGTAAAAGGATTGCAATTTGCAATTATCGCTCCAATTTCCCTTCCTTTTTCATTCGCTTTTCCAACCTCCATAGCAACCTTTGTCTCTTTTTCCAATTTTTCTATATATTTTTTCAATCCATTTCTTCGATTTTCTAATAAAAGAATATTTTCTGTCTCTGCGATTGGATAAAATCCCATATTACAAAAGATTTCTTTATTTTTGGGTTTCGTAAAACCAAAGAAATGTGTAATTCCATTATCATATAAATGAGAAATCAAATTTGTCATAATTGTTCCCATTAAATTTTGTCCTTGATATTCCGAAGATACTGCAATACATTTTAGAATATTCCCGCAGCTTGACCCTGTCGCAATTATTTGCTCATCATCTAGAAGAACTACCGTGTACTCGATTTGTTCATCGTAATCCAACTCCTGCTTTCTTAAAAAATCAATTAATTGCTCTCTCTCTTTCCCATAAAATGGGGTTCCTATTCTTTCTATCCAATTACTCATACAAACTCCTTTCATTTTTTTCTAATGAAAAATATCTTATAATTATTATATATAGTTTTTTTCTCTCTTCCAAGACTTTCTAAGGTAAAATTATATTTCATTACATTGCATATTGATTTAAAGTTGACTTCCAATCTCAATAATAATATAATATATTAAAAGAAATAGTATTTTTACTTTTCTATCTTTTAATACCATGATACCAAACACAGGAGGAAGCTATGTCCGATAAAATACTCATTGTAGATGATGATATTTCCATCTGCAAACTGCTAGATAAAGTTATGAAAAGTAACGAATTAGAGACAACTATTGCCACCAGCGGAACAGACGCTTTAAATATCTTAAAAAATAATACCTTTGATGTTATTTTAGTTGATATTATGTTAGGTGATATGGAAGGCTTTGAGGTTATCAAAAGAGTACGCAGTCAAGGAATTTCTACCCCTATCATGATTGTCAGCGGAAGAACTGAAGATTATGACTCTCTGTACGGACTCTCTATCGGAGCAGACGACTATATTACAAAACCATTTCGCCCCGTCGTTCTTGGTGCCAAGGTAAAAGCACTTATCCGCCGAAATAAAAATATGATTTTAGAAAATTCCAGCATTGTAGAATGTGGACCATTTTCTTATAATACCTCTACGATGCGGTTTTATAAAAACGGGAAGGAAATTGAACTCTCTTCCAAAGAAGGAATTCTTATGCTTTTATTTATGCAACATCCCCAGCAAGTTTTTACAAAAGATATGATTTATGAGCATGTCTGGGGCAATATGATTGCTGTTGATGATAACGCCATTATGGTCTATATTAATCGTCTGCGAGGCAAAATTGAAGAAAATCGCCAAAAACCTGTACATATTGTTACTGTGAGAGGTCTTGGATATCGCTTTGTCCCATAAGTTTTTTCTAAGAGACATCTCTAATTTCATTCTCTACAAGATGTATAAAAATAGCTGCCATCTTTTGAAGTTTTTCCTAAGATGACAGCTTTTTTTATAAAAATCCCTATTTTTTACTTTTCATCTGCAAATTTATAAGGCTTAATTTCTCTTACTACATCCATGATTGTACCGTCACGGCTCTCAATAATACCAACAATTCTATCCCCAAACTCTACTGGCTCTGGCTCTCCTGTAATCTCATAAGCCATATCACGAAGCTCCTCAATTGTGCAAAATGGAATTCCCTCCACATCACTCATTGCCTCAATTAAATCCTGACGAGCTGGATTAATTGCTACACCATAATCTGTGACAACAACATCTACAGACTCACCTGGTGTTGTAACCGTAGTAACATTTGTACAGATAGCTGGAATTCTTCCCTGAAGAAGTGGACAAATAACAATCGTGCATTTTGCACCTGCTGCTGCATCTGGATGTCCTCCCTGTGCACCCGTAATCATTCCGTCAGATCCTACTACTACATTTACATTAAAGTTTACATCTACCTCAAGAGCTGCAAGAACAACATAATCTAATTTGTTTACAAATGCTCCTTTATTAAATGGATTCGCATAAGCACCAGCACTGATTCTAAAATGTCTTGGACGAATAATATTATTTACTGCGTCAAGGTCAAATGCCTGTGTATCAAGCAGGCATCCGACTAATCCCTCATCTAGCATATCCGTCATAGCCTTTGTCATTCCACCTACTGCAAATCCCATCTTGATTCCACGCTCTCTCATAACTTCAGCAAGGGAATAAGCCGATGCGATAGAAGCACCTCCAACTCCCGTCTGATAGGAAAATCCGTCTTTAAAATAAGGTGCATTTACTACAAATTTTGTACAGTAATCTGCCATCATTAGCTTTCTCATATCTTTTGTAGGCTTTGCAGCTCCTGTGGCAATCTTTGACGGAATACCAATCTGGTCTACGACACATACATAATCTACCTTTGTCCCTGCGATATGCGCTGGATAATTAGGGAAATCAACTAGGCAGTCCGTTACTGCGACAACTTTATTGGCATGATTTCCATCTGCAAAAGAATAAGAAAGAACACCACAGTCACTCTTTCCTCCAATTGCACGACAATTACCATAATCATCACAAGTTGGAGTTCCGATAAAAGAAATATCTATAATACTCTCACCTGTTTGAAGTGCACGAACACGGCCACCGTGAGAACGCATTGTTGCAAGTCCTTTTAATTTTCCTGTGGAAATAGCCTCGCCAATTTTTCCTCTCACACCAGAAGATTCAATATTCGTAATCGTTCCATCCTCAATCATTGGGACTAACGCATCGTGAGCTTTTCCGAGAGAACTCGCACAGATTGTAATATCTTTAAATCCCATTTTATGTACTTCTTGCATAACCATATTGACAACTAAGTCACCCTCACGGAAATGATGGTGGAAACCAAGTGTCATTCCATCATGTGCACCGCATTTTACCAATGCCTCATGAATAGAGCCGACCATTTTATTTGTATTTTTATCCATCACAGCTTTTGTAATAGGTCCATGCTTCTTAAACTCTATTCCTTCTTTATAATTAATTCCCTGAAATACTTCTTTCCCTGTCATCTCCAAAATTTCTTCTGGAATATCTCTTCCTACTGCATTTATCATCTTATAAATCCCCCTTATATACTCCTGAAGCCTTTGCTAAATCAATTATTCTCTTCGCTCCGTCATAAAAGGCTATATCAATCATCTTTCCATCTACAGTAAATACACCGATTCCCTTTGCTTTTTTATCGTCAATTTCCTTTACAACTTTTTCAGAAAAAATAATCTCTTTTTGGGAAGGAGTAAAAATATCATGGACTGTATTAATCTGTCTTGGATTAATAATAGATTTTCCGTCAAATCCCATTAAATGAATTGTCTCTACATCTTTTCGAAAACCTTCCATATCATCAAGATCTGTGTACACCGTATCAAAGCACTGCACTCCTGCTGCACGAGCTGCGATTACCATATTTTGTCTAGCTCCCATAAGCTCAATACCAGTACCAGTAATATGTGTCTGTAAATCTTTCGTATAATCTCCACCAGATAAAGCGATACCAAAAAGTCTCTCGGAAGCTTCACAAATATCAAGGGCCTTCATAACACCTCTTGCTGACTCAATGGCTGCCATAATAAGAACACTTCCCTCTGGACGTCCAAACTCTTTTTCTGCTTCTATAACTGCATTTTCAACTAATTTTACATCTCCTGGACATTCAGTCTTTGGAATACGGATAGAGTCACATCCTCCAGCCACTGCACAGCGAATATCTTCTCTCCAATAAGGTGTATCCAAGGCATTAATACGAACAACTCTCTCAATACCTCTGTAGTTAATCGTCTTTAATGCATGATAAAGAGAAAATCTCGCTGCATCTTTTTGATTTTCTGCCACCGCATCTTCCAAATCTAACATAATAGAATCTGGTTTGTAAATATAAGGATCTTTGATCAATCCTGGCTTTTGTGCATTTAAAAACATCATTGTTCTTCTGAGTCTTTTCTTATTTGGATTATTCATTATCGAATGGCACCTCCCCATGGCAGATTTTCTCTTTGTCCAACAGCTCTATAGACCGCTCCTTCCACACGGGCTTTAATTGTACAGTCCAATGCGCCTTTATCTATAACTGAAATTCTTATATCATCTACATCTAAATTTTTTAATGTCTCTAGTACGACTTTCTTAATCTGATTTCCGAACTGATTTATGACAGCACTATCTAACTCGAATTCGATTTGTCCGTCTCCTGGTTCTACCATCACTTGACAGTCGCTTGATTCTAATGTGCCAGCAACAGCAGGTTTTAAAATTTCCATTTTGCTTCCTCCTTCATATTCTCTTGCTTTTTTCTTTGATGGTTTTATCATATAATAGGAACCTTACAAAATACCCTGTGGTTTTCTTAATATTTGTTAAGATTTCAAAGTTTTTTCTTAATAAAAAAATAAAAATATCCATTTATATTTTATAAAACTCAAAAAAATATTGCTCCAATTAACGCCGACAATATAATTACCTTCGGTATGGACCAATTTCTCTTCACTAATAAATAAAACATCAATATTCCAATTCCAAAGCAAATAAAATTTATCTCTCCCTCATCAAAATAGTTTTGCCCAACCAATCCAAGAATCGTTACTGAAATTGTAGCTAGACATACTGGTTTTACGATACAAAGAATCTTATCCATAATACTACTCTCTCGAAATTTGGTAAGAAAAATCGCAGCTATCAGCGTAAAAGTAAGAGTTGGTGTAATCACTCCAAGTACAGCAATCATACCTCCAAATATTTTGGCCGTTTTCATGCCTGCAAAAGTTGCACAGTTAATTCCAATCGGTCCTGGTGTCATCTCAGCAATCGCAATTAAATTCGTTAAATCTTCTATACTCATCCACTGATGAGACTGCATTTCTTCCATGATAAGCGGAATCATAGATAATCCGCCAAAACTCGTAAATCCAATTTTTACAAATACAATAAAAAGCTCTACCATTACCATATTTTCTCTCCTATCCACCATATCATAGCAACAATAATACCAGCACATATTAAAACTATATTTCCAACATCAAGAAAAAATAATATCAAAAAAGCTGCGATAAAGACTATTGGCCCAATCTTTGTTTTTAATGCATCCTTCCCAAGGGATATCACAACTTTTGCCATAATAGGTACCACTGCACATCCGATTCCTTTTAGTGCTGCATAACAATATGGATTTTCCTTCAACAAATCGTAACATATCGTCACAACGGATAAAATAATAATTGCTGGACATACAATTCCAACTATCGCACAAATTCCTCCAAACCATCCATTTACAGTATAACCAAACAACATACTAATATTGGTAATCATAATTCCAGGAAGCGACCTTCCTACCGCAGTCAAATCCATTAGCTCCTCTCTTGTAATCCACTTTCTCCTTTCCACAAATTCCTGCTCTATCTGTGTCAAAATACTCCATCCGCCACCAAAAGTGAAACAGCCAATCTGAAAAAAGAAGAAAAAAATTTCAATTCCCTTTCTTACGTCTATCTTTTTCATTTTATTTTTTTCCTCTCTATTTTTATTTTTCTCCTATCACCTTAACAAAGTAGTTGACATATGTAAAATATATATTTTAATATAAATTTTATAGTTTAAACCTATTATAGGAGGAAATTTTTATGAACTGGAATCAATTACAATATGTTATCACCGTAGCAAAAGAAAAAAATATTACAAGAGCAGCCCAAAAACTTTATATTTCCCAGCCATCCCTCTCGCTTAGTATTCACTCACTCGAAAAAGAGCTCGGCATTACTCTCTTTGAGAGAAAAAATGGAGCACTTGTCCTCACATATGCCGGCACCGTTTTTTATGACTGGGCAATCTCGATTTTAAATTCTAAAAAACAGCTCTCTGTAAAATTAACTGATATTTCAAATCAAGTACGCCATCTTATCCGTATCGGCATCAGCCCCCATAGAAGCCCTATCATTCTTCCTATTATTTTAGAAAAATTTTATGAAATTTATCCAAAAAGTGAAATTTTCATAGTAGAAGAATCTACCTATCGTTTAAAAGAAATGCTTGAAAAAGAAGAGATAGACCTTATCATAGATATTGCTCACAATGACACAATCAATTATGAGAGTCATTTATTAGTAGAGGAAAAACTCCTCTTAGCTGTACCCTCTAGCTATATAAAAAGGTTCCCAGAAAAATGGACGAAAAATCATCCTATTCCTCTAGAAACCTTAACTAACTTTCCATTTATTTTTTTATCAGAAGAGCATATAATTGGAAATCTAACTCAAAAGATGTGCCATTCCGTCTCTTTTCATCCAAATATCCGCATTATCTGTAATGCTCTAGAAACCGCCGTTGTCTGTGTAAAACAACAACTTGGTATCTCCATTGTACCTGAAATTTATAAAAAACAAAACTATGGAAACGAAAAAATCTGCTATTTTGAGATTGACAATATTCACGGTGTACGACAAATTTGTCTTGTCCATCACAAAAAACTTTATCTGCATAATCAACTTGAGACTCTCATTCAACTTTTTAGGGATATCACGCCAACATTATATAGTTAAAGAAATAGCAGGCAAATGCCCGCTATTTCCTTCTCGGATTATTCTACTTTCATTAAAGATACATTAGAAATAGAAACTGTAGATGGCAAAGTATCCACTCCATCAATAATTCCCATAGAAAATACAAGAGTAATCTGATCTGTAGTTTCATTAGATATTGTCACAAAAGCTTCACATTCTCTTTCTATTCCTGCCTGTAGTGAAACATCCTCTCCACCATACCAAGCATAAGTTGGATTGAGGAAAGCCCATTTTATAATTCTATCTTCTGTGGAAGAGGCTGTAAATTTTACTTTGTAAGTGCATCCATTCTCCAAAGTAATTCCTTCTTGCTTAAGCTGCACATTCCAATCCGCTGTTCCTACATTTGTAATATCATACTCTGCTTTTCCATCTTCAAATGTTGCTGTAGCCTCACCTGGAAATGTAATGGCAGGAATCCAATTTGCTTCACCTTCTGCAAAATTACCATTTTTTATCATCTCTGTATTTGCATCGATGGATGGAATTGTTGGAGTTGCCGCCTCAATTTCCTCTGGCGTTGCAAGTGAAAGAGAAATATTATCGATACAAATTCTATGTAAATCACTAATCTGTACTCCATCAATTGCGCCCATAGAGATACTTAAAATAGACTGCTCATCTGTATCATATTTCATCTGGAACGTCTTTGTTAATGTCTGATAATCGCCAGTGAGACTTGCTTTTTCCTGTACATACGGTGTCCAATCTTCATTTCCAGCTGCATCTTTATGAGTGCTTCCATCTCTTTGGATTGCATACATTAATTTTCTCTCAATAGAAGATTTTGCATCAATCTTTAATGTATACCATTCATCCTTTATAAGATTTACATTATTTTGCTTTAACTGAATCTTCCAGTCTGCATCATTGGAATTTTGAATTGTAATATCAAACGCATTATCTTCATTAAGGCTGTCAACTACATAATTTACATCACTTGTATTATAAGCATATACTTCATATCCGGAAAGTCCAGCATTAAAGCTTCCATTTTTGATTAAACTATCTTCGTCAATACGAATATTATCTAAATATACAGTACCATTAATGCCTAAATCCATAATGAAATCGGCTTCGTTTATAATATCACCTGTCTCAAAATTAAATGTATAAGTTTTCTTTTCTGTTGATAATTCAAAACTTTGTTCATTGCCTGCTATATGAGCTGTGATTATTCCAGTTTTATCTGCCTGTGCCTCAAAGCTTAATACATACTTTCCATTTGTTGCAAGAGGAATAGCTATCTGTTTTAAAGTTACATCTGCTGTGCTTGCACAGTCAGTAGTAGTTACCATGAAACGTCTGCCATCATTGAGGTCTGTGACGGAACATTGTGCATGATTGTCTGTATCTTGAATCATCCAATTTTCCATACGACCTGCCCCCTCCTGGAAGCTGCCATTATAAATATAATTGCCATCTGTAAGAGGTTTCTTGCTATCATCTGGTGTGAATTGGTCTTTTACTTTAATAGATACATTGCTAATATACACCTTTGAGGTATTATCTGTGTTTCCAAGATTAAACTCAATCCTTCCGTTTGCATCATCCTTGTCACTGTCAGCCATCTGGTAAGTATAAGTATACGTCTTCTTCTCTGTAGTCAAATCTACCGTTGTATCTGCAAGGTAGCGACTCCATGAACGGTCTGGAGCAGATACGTCTACAATCATCGTTCTATCGCTCTGTGCATATGCATCAAAGGATAACTCATAAATATTTCCACGCTGAACAGGAATTTGTGGCTGTACTAATTGTACACTGTGATTTTGTGTTCCCGCATTAATCGTTGTAATACTAAGCTCGCTATTTTCAATTATCGCCTCAGCCTCACCACCTGCTGCCGTTAGAAATGCCCAATCTTTGTCATCTGTTAAATCTTCTGCCACTGCAAAGTCACCATTATATACATAATTTCCATTTGCATCTGGCTCTCTAAAGTTTACTTCTTTTTCTGGTTTTGTCACATTTTCATCGTAACTATCCTTTTGGTATGCTCTTACCCAATCTACAACAAAAGCCTGATTTTCAAAATCTGTCGTTTCATCTGGATAACCTACCCAACTTCCGCCTACAGCTAAGTTAAGAATCATATAAAATGGCTGGTCAAATGGCGCTGGATAACTTACTGTACCTTGACCTACTGTAGTGCTATACCAATCATTTTCCTCATGGAATAATTTATCATCAATATACCATTTGATTGAACCTGGTTCCCACTCACAGCTAAATACATGCCATTCATCTGCATAGTTTCCTTCTGTAAGTATATTTGTTCCCTGACTTTCACTATGAGGATTTCCAAAATGGATAGTACCATACGCTTTCGTTACGTCTTGACCCATAACTTCCATAATATCAATCTCGCCACATCTTGGCCATTGACCATAAAGATTTTCGTTTGTTGGCATCATCCAAAACGCTGGAAGATAGCCTTTTCCTGTTGGAACTTTTGCTCTTACTTCAAAACGTCCATATTTGAAATCATGTTTGTTTTGTGTGTTAATTCTTCCAGATGTGTAATAAGCATTGCCTTCGCTGTCTGTCTTTTTTACTGGTTTAATCTTAAGTACACCATCTTCTACCACAATATTTTCTTCGCTGTCTACATATTCTTGTAGCTCAGCATTTACCCAACCTGGCTCGTGAAGTTCTACATTCCAATCATCACGGTTTAAAGCTGTACCTTGAAACTCCTCATTCCATTTCAAAGTATAACCCTCATACTCGCGAATTACATCGTCTGTATCAGAAGCTTTTTGCACTGTAATTTCACAAGTTTCCATTTTATTGCTTGCGTCCTTTGCTTTTACTATAATTGTTACTACCCCCTCTTTTAAAAGTATAACCTTGCCTTCACTGTCTACTTTTGCAATAGTCTCATCACTGCTTGTATAAGATACACTCTTTGTACTTGCTGTATTTGGCAAAACAGTAACCTTTAGCTCAACGGTATCTCCCACTTTTCCTGTCAAACTAGATTTATCCAATATAATCTTTGTTACTAATGTTTTTACCGTAATTTTACAAGTTGCAGTTTTCTTGCTTCCATCTGTTGTCTTTGCTGTGATTGTCGCTGTTCCATTTTTCAAAAATGTAACCTTACCCTTGCTATCTACTTTTGCAACAGATGAATTACTACTTGTATAAGACACAGTTTTTGTACTTACAGTCTTTGGTGAAACAGTTGCTGTTAATTGTAACGTCTTTCCTACATATCCTGTATAGCTAGTTTTATTTAGTGAAACTTTTGTTGCTAATGTTTTCACTGTAATACTACAAGTTGCTTTCTTGTCACTTCCATCTTTTGCCTTTGCTGTGATTGTCGCTGTTCCATTTTTCAAAAATGTAACCTTACCTTTACTATCTACTTTTGCAACAGATGGATTACTGCTTGTGTAGGATACACTCTTTATCGTTGATGATTTTGGAGAAACACTTGTTTTTAACTGCAAAGTTTTTCCTACATACCCTGTGTATTTCGTTTTATCAAATACAACTGATGTGACAGGTGTTCCTACTTTTACTGTAATCACAGCTTTCTTTTTCCAGTTTCCCGCACTCCACACTGTAACTTTAGCTGTTCCATTTCTTCTTGCTATAATCTTTCCTGATGATGTTACTCCAACAACATTTCTATTGGAGCTGCCATATACCACTGATTTAGTGATTTTACCACTTACCTTTACACTTGTTTTTAAGTTATAAGTTTTTCCCTTTTTCAATACAAGTGTTGATGTACTAGGCTTCATAATGGTAACACTCAAAACCTCTGCTCGCTTTCTTGTGGCTGCCTGCACAGGTGGCATAGCTAATGTCAAAATCAATGCGACAAGCAATATCACTGACATAAAGCTCTTGATTACAAAGCTTTCTCTCCCTTTTTTCATAGAGACTCTCCTTTCTTTTTTGATGTTTCTTTGTTTTGGATACACTTTTGGGTATTTTTAGTTTATCATTAATATATTTTTGTATATATCATAATCCTTTTATTAATATCAGAAATCTGCTCTACAAATTTGGCTTAATATTGACAAATATTAATTTAAACTATAAAATTGAGACAATGTATCAAGAATTATAAAAATATATCAAAGAAAGGTCCCTCTATGAACCAAAAAAAACAGCTAGAATTATTAAAGAATCATAAAATGTCAGTTATTGGATTAGAAGAATATCGCCAATCTGCAGTCTGTATTCCTCTTATTGAGAAAAATGAAACATACCAAATTTTATTTGAAGTTCGCTCAAAAAAAATAAATCACCAGCCAGGAGATATCTGTTTTCCAGGTGGAATGATAGAATTTAATGAAAAACCCATAGATGCAGCGATAAGAGAAACTTGTGAAGAACTATGCATAAATTCCGAGCAAATACAGTTTTTAGGGGCGACAGACCTACTCATTGGAAGCTCTATCCTTGTATATCCATATTCCGTTTTATTAAAAAATTATGAAAATACGTGGAATCCATCTGAAGTGGAAGAAATATTTTTTGTACCTTTGGATTTCTTTTTAGAAACTAAACCAGAAGTCTATGAAATTGAGAGAAAGGCAATCCTCCCCGACAATTTTCCATATGAAAGAATTGTCGGAGGGAAAAATTATAAATGGCGCAAACGCACCGAAAATATTTATTTTTATCAGTACAATAATTATACTATCTGGGGAATGACAGCAAAGATTTTATATTCATTTATAAATATATGGAAGTCCTTGATATAATACTTAATCATACTCATTATATTACAAAATCATCTTTTACAGATGTACTTAAAGCCCAAATCTTCACCTCTCCATTATCACTGACTGTATAATTATGCTCATTTTTAACTGGATAAATATGAGAAGTAAAAGTAGCCTCACCATCATTTGCAAATATTTCAACAGAACTATGGTCAATAAAAATTCTTAAACTTGTAAGCTTATTTTCAAGAGGCATATTTAAAACTTCTCCAACTTTCTCATTAAAACGTTTCGCAAGTTTTTGGCGGTCTACTGTACAAACTTTTGTCTTCTCATCATAATGCAATGTCATTCCACCATTGCCATCTTCTGTAGTAAAGAGACTTAAATCAAAATCTCCATCTCCGACAGTAATATACATCTCACACGCTTCCTCTAGAGTGCCGTCTGCTGGAAGTTCTCGCTCTCTCAAATTTTCAATACCTGTAATTGGTGTCTGAATTAAGCGTCCATCTCGTATTCTCAATTCTCTTGGCAAAGTCATACTTCCTTCCCAATCCTCCTCCTCGGTAGGATAATGATTGTCAGGAAGACCAATCCATGCCATAATAATGGCTTTATCTTTATCAGCCACATTTGCCGCTAACTGTGCTGCATAAAAATCAAATCCATAATCTAAATATCGATAATCTGATTCTGGCGTAAATGTCAAAGTATCATAATCCATCTTTCCGATAAGATATACATTATGATTTGTACTTTCACTGCGTCCAGGCAATTTTGTATATTGTGGAGAAAAGATTAAGACATCCTTTCCACCAATATGCTCAATGCAAGGACATTCCCACATACCTCCAAAATCTTCATAGCCTAAAACGTTTAATTTACCGGCAAAACTCCAGCCTTCCATTAATTTCTCAGACTGATAAACTAAAACACATCCTTTTTTCTCCAAAGACTGTGCACCGATAAATATATAATACATCTTCTTTTGTTCATTATAAAAAACTTTAGGATCTCTCTGATGCTCGCTATAATCTTCTCTTGGTCCAAAAAGAGGTTTTGGCAACTTCACTGGCTTTCCATCCTCCCCTAACTTAGCTGCACAAGTATAAGGTGTTCTCACCCAATTTTCATCTCTGTGATTTCCTGTGTAGAAGAAATAAAGTTCATCATCAACAGAAATCGCTGAACCCGAATGAGTTCCCTTATTATCATAAATACAATCTGGTTTTAAACCAACTCCCTCATTTTTCCAGTGAACTAAATCTTTCGATGTGACATGATACCAATACTTTAATCCGTGAACAGCACCCCAAGGACACCACTGATAAAATAAATGCCATATTCCCTTATGACAGGCAAATCCATTTGGGTCACTAGATAACCCTGTAACAGGCTGCACATGATAAGTCTGTCGATAAGCTGACTTACTAATCTTCTCAAAAAGCTCTCTAATTTCTTCCGGACTTTGTAATACTCTATAACGCTCTTCCTTTGTCCATTCTCTCATAATATAACCTCACCTTTCTAATAGTGGTGTAATAAAATATTACACTATCTTATACCGCTTCTGTTGATTTTTGAAATCGTTTACATTTAAAAATATATCATATTTTATTATTTTTTTCAATTATCTGTTTTATTTTTGTTGAAATCATTTACAAATTTAGCTCTGTACTAGCAAAATCTACCTATTTTTTAACTATATTGCACAAACTTCTTCATTTTCCATGTACGAATCTCTGTACATTTTCTTTCATTTATGATAAGATAGTAAAGCGTAACTTTATAAAATCACATATTTTATTTACTACATAAGAAAGGATTTATTATGCTTCAGCTAATCGAAACTATTAACTCTGCTGTCAACAATTTTATATGGGGTGTGCCAGCAATGATCTGTATTATCGGTGTGGGACTATATTTAAGTATCCGCCTAGGATTTATACAACTACGAAAATTCCCCTATGCAATGAAAGTAACTATCGGAAGAATGTTTCGAAAACGGACGGCTTCTGACGGCTCTATGACACCTTTTCAGGCAGTCTGCACCGCTCTAGCTGCAACTGTAGGAACGGGAAATATAGCTGGTGTGGCAGGTGCCATTGCCATTGGAGGCCCAGGTGCTGTCTTTTGGATGTGGATTTCTGCATTTCTTGGTATGTGTACAAAATTTTCTGAGGTGACACTTGCCGTTCATTTTCGAGAGAGAAATGCACAAGGAGATTTCGTCGGCGGTCCTATGTATTATATAAAAAATGGATTATCAAAAAACTGGCATTGGCTTGCCACACTTTTTTCTCTTTTTGGAGTACTAACTGTCTTTGGAACTGGCAATGCCACTCAAGTCAATACTATCACCACTGCCATTAATTCTGCTTTGCTTAATTATCATATTATCGGTGAGCAACAAGTATCTATGATTAACCTAATTATTGGAATACTTATCGCAGTATTAGTAGCCCTTGTTCTTTTAGGTGGCATTAAACGAATCGGAACTGTCACAGAAAAATTAGTTCCATTTATGGCTCTTTTCTATATCATACTCGCTTTTGGCGTTGTCATTTTAAATATAGACCGAGTACCTGGCGTGTTCGCTTCTATCATCTCTGGAGCTTTTCGTCCCGCTTCCGTCACGGGTGGCATTGTGGGAAGTTTCTTCCTTAGCATGAAAAAAGGTGTATCAAGAGGTATCTTCTCCAATGAGGCAGGTCTTGGTACTGGATCTATCGCTCACGCATGTGCTGACACAAAAAAACCTGTAAAACAAGGATTTTTCGGAATTTTTGAAGTATTTACTGATACAATTCTTATCTGCACTCTCACTGCTCTTATTATCCTTTGCAGTGATGTTCCTATTACTTACGGTGCTGCCGCAGGTGCGGAGCTTACAATCTCAGGATTTACTGCCACTTATGGCAACTGGGTTTCCATCTTTACTGCTGTTGCCATGTGTTGCTTTGCATTCTCCACGATTATCGGTTGGGGACTTTACGGGGCACGCTGCATCGAGTTTCTCTTCTCATCAGAAAAGGTTATCAAGCCTTTTATGGTTGTGTACTCACTCGTTGCCATCCTTGGCGCTACCGTTAATTTAGGGCTTCTTTGGAGCATCGCCGAGACATTCAACGGACTTATGGCAATTCCAAACTTAATCGCTTTATTCTTGTTATCAGGAACTGTTGTTAAACTTGTAAAAGAGTATTTTGAGACAGAACAGTAAAAATGAAAACGTGAGAGATTATACTAACATCCAATCGCTAAATTTTAATTTAACTTTTTTGGATTACTTTAATCTCTCACGCTTTTTATATTTTCTATTTTTTTACTCCTCTATCTTTTTTAAATATTTCCAACACTGTTTATCGTTAATAAGCATGCTTGCAAATCGCTCTACACCAAAACGCTCCATAAACAAATCACATTTACATAAAAACATATAATAAATATTCATTCCACATCCCTGCAATGTCTCAAAATTCCCCTGACCTTTAGAAATTAGCACATCGGCATTTTCCATCGCTTTTTTTGCCTCCTCATTAATCTCCTCAAGCCATGTTCCTGGAATTGCTGTTCCATTTTCAATGATGCGAGCCTCATCCACCAATCCGACCTGCCTTGCATCCTCTATTGTCACATCGTTAATAATCTGCTCTCCCCTTACAATAATAGTGACATCAATATGTGGATACAACATTTTTATAATGCGAATCAAAAGCTTATCTAGAACAACTTCTCCACAATTATCTGTCAGATAAACTAAGCTTTTTCCATTTTGTAAATCAGCCTTTAAATTCTCATATTCCCTTTCATCTACGGGATTATTTTGCGCAGTTTCAATTAACTCCATAAGCTTTTCATTCTCGACATCAACTAGCGTTCCAAAATCAATATAATTTCCGACTGTTGCATACTGAATTGCTCTTTTTAGAGGCTCTTTCGACTCCAATAACTTTTTATAAATATCTCCCTCAATCTGCAGCATTAACTCATTAAACCCATACTTGATTTTGGAGAAATCTTTTTTCTCTCCAAACATTTCTTTTTGAATTCGCACAATTCTAGAAGATACAACCGGGGCACTATCTTTTTCCGTCACATTCGATAATAACTTTAACACCCTCTTCATATAAACTAGTCTTTCCTTTTCTGGTAAATCCGCAGGAAAATTTTTTAATTCTTTTTGTGCCAAACATATAATACATCCCGAATCCATTCGAGCAACCGCCATTTTTCTTTCCTCCCACTTAATCCACTAAAATGCTTATATTTTCATTAAGTATAGCATAATTTTTTATATTTTTCATATAAAAAATTCTTTACTCGAACAAATCCAATCTATTTTTTTCTCAACATTGCTGCCACTCCACATACTGCTGCGAATAACACACCTGCCACTGGCCATATAATCCAACTTCTATCCCATCTCTGTGTCCAAAAACTAACCCCAAGATAAATCGCTGTCACTGTACACCAATATACCTTTGATAAATTTTTATTTTGTCTATTTTCTAGCTTATTCTCTCTCGTATATTCTCCCTCTTCCATAAGCTTTTGATAACTTCCATAAATCATGCCAGACCATACCATTAAAAATACACCAAACGCAACAAAGAAAAGCAAAAGAACCACACAATAAATATACGCAATCTCTTTCAAACTAAGAGCCGCTGCTACCATAAGAGGAACAACACTCACAATACAGAGAACTACTCCTATTGTAATACATTTTTTAAAGGTAGGCTCAAACTCTTCTCTTTTTTTCTCAACAGCACCGTACCCACCATACTGTAAAGAAATATTCTCAAATTCCAAAAAATCATACTTATCTAATTTCATCCCAAGCATAATAAAAGTTGCCACCGCACCTGCTATAATCAAAAGTAGAATGGTCACACCAATCCCACCTGCCATATCTTCCGTTATTGATAAAATTCCATACTCGGAAAGCCCGGCTAATAGAATTAGTAAAACCGGAGATAAAATACAAGCAGATACTGCAGCAGCCATCTTCTTGGCAGACCTCTCCACTAAATTCATATATTTATTTACTTCTTCTATGGATATCGCTCGTGTGGGCAACGCTTCTTCAGTAAATGTGTCCTCTATCGTCACTATCTGTGCTTTATTCTCTTCCATCTCATCCTTTAATAAATAATCTGTGCTCACCTCAAAAACTTGACTTAACTTGAGAATTCTATCTAAATCTGGTATAGAAGCAGAGCTTTCCCATTTCGAGACAGATTGACGAGATACATTTAACTGCATCGCAAGTTCCTCCTGCGACCATCCCTTTTCTTTCCTAAGTTTTACTATTTTCTCTGCTAAAATCATATTTCTTCCTCCCTATCCTATTTTTTCATTTTTTCCTTTACGGTAAATTTATTATAGCAAAAAAAGCGATTGACAACTACCAATTTAGCTTGGAAATTTGTCAACTGCCAGTTGCACACGAAAAAAAATAGGAAATAGCTAGAATTATTTTTCTTAACTACTTCCTATTTATTGAATTTTATACTCTATTTTCCATTTTTTTACAAAATTCTATTCTGCTATACATACACTTTTTTTCTCTTTCATAACCATACCAAGTAAAATTGGTGTGAGGAGAGTTGTGACGATAACAACGATAACAATCGGTGCAAAAAGTGTATCATCTAATAAATTTGCCTGATATCCCTTTTGAGCAACAATAAGGGCAACCTCACCACGAGAAATCATACCAATTCCAATCTGAAGTGCCTCTTTATTTGTACATTTACAAACTCTCGCTCCAAGTCCACATCCAATAATCTTTGTCATAATTGCGATAATTAAAAGTACAGCGGAAAAAATCCAATCTGCTGCTGTCATACCACCAATCTGCACTTTCAACCCGACACTCGCAAAGAAAATAGGGGAGAAAAACATATAAGATTCAATCTCAATTTTTCTATCTACATATGGCTCAATTTTGGTGTTACAAAGCATTAAACCTGCAAAATAAGCACCTGTAATATCAGCAATTCCAAATACTGTCTCAGACATATAAGCTAAGATTAAAGCAAATGCAGCCGCAAAAATCGCTGTTCTCCTCTTATGATCTTGCTCTTCAAATAATGGGCTCGCTTTCATTTTGATAAAAGTAATTACTAACAGACAGATAAAATAAAGACCAATCTTTACAAATACTTCCACTGGTTTTACATCTGGATTTTTCAAGCTCATAATAACGGTCAAAACGATAATGCCTAAAATATCGTCAATAACAGCGGCTCCAAGAATTGTTGTTCCAACCTTTCCTTTTAACTTACCCATCTCTCTAAGAGTCTCAACTGTAATACTAACCGATGTGGCAGTTAATATTACACCAACAAAAAATGATTTTAATAACTCATTATAATCACTTATATTTGGATGGAAGAAAACGATATACGCTATCGTTCCACCGATTAATGGCACAATAACACCGAGCACTGCCGTGACAGCCGAAGCTACAATATTTTCCTTCAATTCACTAAGCTCTGTTCCAAGCCCAGCTCCAAACATCAAGAAAATAACGCCAATCTCTGCTGCATACTCAATGAAAATGCCCGCATCTCCCTCAAGAGAAATAACATTAAAAAAAGATGGTCCTAGAATAACACCCGCCATTAACGCTCCTACAACTGCAGGTAAATGTACTCTCTTAGACATTAATCCGAGAACTTTCGTAGATAATAAAATAATTGCCACAAATAAAATAAAATTATATGATTCCATATTTCTCCCTCCTAATAATTATTATAAAAGTCCTCATGAAACGAGCAAAAAACAGGATAATCAGACTTTTATATCAACTTTTCAACTTTTTATCATAAATGAATGATTATATTGTAGTAATAGAAATTTCATTTTGCAATACTTTTTTCCATATCCTGCAAATTTCTACATTTTTTATGAAGTTCATTTTTATTTATTTTTCGATTTATGCAAGTTTCCTCTTGAAAAAAAAATTAAAGATGTCCCATTTATTGCCAAAGTTACTTTTTTTGAAAGAATTTACAAGTTTTCCAAAATAAATGTATTATATTGCAAAACTATATCCTATATGATACGATTAATCTCACGGCTTTTAAAAATAATCTATTAAAAAAGAAAGGAAGAAATACACTATGGCTTCTCATGTAAAATCAATGACGAAAGGAAATCCAGCTTCTCTCATTTTTTCTTTTGCCATATCAATGACAGCTGGAAATATATTCCAACAACTATATACTGTTGTAGACACAATGATTGTAGGAAAAAAACTCGGTGTTACAGCTTTAGCTGCAATCGGTGCTTCTGATTGGATTAACTGGATGATGCTTGGTATGATTCAAGGTTTGACACAGGGATTTGGCATTATGATGGCGCAACAGTTTGGAGCTAATCAGCTAAAAGCTCTAAGAAAATCAATCGGAAATGCTGCACTGCTTTCTCTAGCATCCTCCCTTTTTCTTGTCTTAATTGGACAAACTGGAATTCTTCCTTTATTACATATCCTTCAGACTCCTGAGACAATTATTGATAGAACCCTACTCTATACAAGAATTATGTTCATGGGAATTCCTATTGTGATGCTATACAATTTTTTAGCTTGTATTCTTCGCTCTCTTGGCGATGCAAAAACACCACTTTACGCAATGATAATTGCTTCTATCTGCAATATTATATTAGATTCCCTCTTTGTCCTCGTATTTGAGTGGGGGATCGTCGGGGCTGCCATCGCAACATTAATTGCCCAACTAATTTCTAGTATTTTTTGCATTTATCATATCCGCAAAATAGAAATTTTAAAGTTTGAGAGAGATGATTTCCTCCTCGAAAAAAATTTATCGGGTCATCTTTTATATCTCGGTTTCCCGATGGCTTTTCAAAATGGAATTATTGCTATCGGAGGTATGATTGTTCAATCTGTTGTAAATAAATTTGGCGTTATTTTTATCGCAGGATTTACTGCAACAAATAAATTATACGGACTTTTAGAAATTGCCGCTATATCCTACGGGTACTCTGTTGTCACCTATATGGGACAAAATCTCGGTGCAAGAAAAATAAAAAGAATTAAAGAAGGAATGCGCTCCGCACTTATTATCGCAGTGCTTACCTCTGTTGTGATTACTATTATTATGCTCATATTTGGAAAGTTTATTTTAGGATTATTCATTTCAGGAACACCAGAAACAGTAGAAAAAACTATGAAAATAGCCTACTTATATCTCTCAATCATGAGCATTTGCCTTCCAATTCTTTATATTCTTCACGTTGTCCGCTCCGCCATTCAGGGACTTGGGAATACTATACTCCCTATGGTTTCTGGATTTGTGGAGTTTGGCATGAGAACTTTAGCTGCCATTTTGTTACCACTTTTCATCGGTCAAATTGGTATTTTCTTTGCAGAAATTTCTGCATGGACTGGGGCAGATATTGTGTTAATTATAAGCTATTTCATCGTCACAAGTAAGCTGCCAAAAGAAAGTTCCAAAGATGCATGACGCAAACTGTCTCCTAACGAAAAGAATCTATACCATATCCTAATGAAAAAACCGAAATAAAGCTCAAAACAAAAGCTTCATTTCGGTTTCTATTTTTTAGAAAATAAAATTCTAATTTTTTTTCGTTATTTTCCAGAAATAATATCAAGCAATTTTTGTCTCATAGCCTCAATAGGGGCTTCTTTTCCTGTCCAAAGTTCAATCTGAGCTGCACCTTGATATAAGGACATGCCAAGACCATTTAAAATCGTAGCGCCAACTTCCTCGGCATCAAGTAAGAATTGTGTCTTATCTGGGTTATAACAAGCATCAAAATAGAACTGCTCTGCCTTCATGAATTCTTTTGGCATTGGATTTTCTCCGATATGAGATCCCATACCAATTCCACTCGCATTCATAACAACACTTACCTCTCCCACCTTAGAGAAATCACCGTGTGGAACAAACTCTGCGACTGGAGCAAAGTTTTTATTAATATCATCTACTAATGATTTTGCAGAATCCTCAAAAAGATCGGTCACATAAATCTTCTTTGCTCCATAATAAGCTAACGCAGAACACATTGCACGTCCAGCACCGCCACTTCCGATACAAAAATAGGTATTCTCATCTACTTTAATATTGCCGTCTCTCTCGATAGAGCGAACAAATCCGATACCGTCTGTATTATGTCCAACTAATTTTCCGTCCTCTGTCTTTACAACCGTATTGCTTGCACCCATTTTCTCGCATAATGGATCTAATTCATCTAAGTATTCCAAAACTTTTACTTTATTTGGTTTTGTCACTGCAAATCCCGCAAAATTCATATGACGAAGTCCTTTTACAACATCTTCCAGATGCTCATTATTTACTTCTGTGTAGAAATAAATCATATTTTCTCCCATAGCCTCGTATCCACAGTTTTGCATCTGAGCTGCAAAAGACTGTTTTAATGGGTCGCCGAGCAAAGTAATCATCTTTGTATTAATATCCACTTTTGCCATTTTTTCATACCACCTTTATCTATGCTTATATTTATATTATCTATGTGATTATTTTAACATAATATCTTAAATTTTTCCTATCAATATTATCTATCTATAGATAAGGTGTTATCTATACTTTTATATTCTGCTCTCGATAGTATACACTCCTATTTGACCAATATGCGATGCAAAACTCTGCCATTTTGTCTAAAAATTACATAATAACTCCCGATATACCTTTTCACAGCGGATAATATCTTCCACTGCCACATACTCATCTGGCTGATGGGCGTATTCTAGATTTCCAGGACCATATGACATACAATTTTTATTATGAAGTGTTCCTGCAATTACCGCTGTATCTGTATAACCTGGAAAATAACTAACTGTCGTCTCCTCATTCGTGATATCGAGACAAATTTTTTTCATCACGGATAAAAGAGGAGAGTTATCGTCTCTCTCCACATAAGGTCGATTTCCTGTAATCCTATATTCCACCGTAATACCTGGAATCTCTTTTTTTGCTTTTTCAATCGCCTGCTCTACAATTTTTTTCGTCCCATTCGTATCTGTAGGCGGCACAAGGCGCATATCAATCCACAATTTACAGCTATCAGGAACTACATACGGGCGATATCCACCCTCAATTTGTCCAAACGTTACAGTAGAATGACCAAGCTCAAAATGAGAAGGTGTATGTTTTATACCTAAACGAATATGACGAATAATTTCCGCCATTGCAGCATTGGCATCCGCTCCTTTCCACGGAGTACTAGCGTGAGCAGTCTTTCCTTTTACCTCTATCTCATACCATACGCGACCTTTATGAGCAACTTGAATTTGTCCATTTGTTGGCTCTGCATCGAGAATCCAGTCGTTTTTTGTCACCCATCCCCAATCAATACAGGCCTCCACGCCTCTCATAAAATCCTCCTCATCAACGGTACAAATCAATTTCATTCTCTTTGAAGATATCTCTACGGACTTCTCATGCCTTTTTAATGCCACATAGGCAAATGCAGATAAACAGCAGGCGAGTCCTGATTTCATATCACAGGCACCTCGACCGTAAATCCGTCCTTCTCTCTCAATCGCCCCAAAGGGAGGAACTGTCCATCCCTCTCCGACTACCACCGTATCCATATGGCAAATCAAAATAATATCTCCCTCTTCTTCTGTCTGATTATCGCATTTTGGCAATTCTGCCATTATATTATACCGTCCTGGAAGTACTTCTCTTTTCAAGACTGTGACTCCTGGAAGCTTTGAAAGCCACTCTATCAAAAATTGTGCAATTTTTCCCTCGTAAGTACCTGGATCTGTACTCTCGATTTGAATCAGCTCCTTTGTCAATTGTAACGCCGATATCTGCTCCATTTCTTTCTCCTCACTTTCATAATCATTTTACTTCTCTATCCGATTAAAACCTTTTTTCCCTCGAATGCAAAACCGTAATGACGTATTTTTTCCTCTGGTATTCCTTTTGCTAAGAGAATAGAATCATAGTTTTTCTCCTCTATCTGTCGTAGAGCTTCTTTTACCGTCTCCTCCAAGCTAGCTTCTTCATCCTTATCATGTACCTTGAATTCAAAGATATAGGCAAAATCTTCTGAGTTTTTAATTGGCTCTAAAAGTACATCGTACCTTCCAAATCCACTCTCTCGATTCGATGTAATATGATATCTTCCAGTTAAATCTACAATTAATCCAAGCACAAAGCCATGGTAAAATCTCTCAGGCTGTGTTTCCTCAGAAGGCTTCTTTCCAGTATCAAAAAAACTAAACGTATCTTTAGCCACCCTGTTCATAAAACGATTCATATATTTAATATCATTTAGAAATAATGCTTTAATAAAATCGTTATAAGAAGTAGAATAATTGGAGAACCAATTTTGAATCATCCTCTGAAACATCGCTCTTACTTCAATATTCGTTAATGCGAGCTCATAAGTTATCACTGCAGTCTCTATATCTACAGATTGCTTTATTACTTTTAGATATCCACTCGCTAAAAAAAGACTCCAAATAGCTTTCTCCTCATTTTCAAGCTGAGAAAAAATAATCTGTTCATCTATCTCCGTGATTAGGTTTTTCCCCGCCAAAAGATCTTCCATAATAATTTTAATCTCTGGATTGCCCTTTTGGATCAGTTGATTAACCAGACTATTCGAGCTAGTATTTGCCCAATAAGTATCGAATTTTTTCTTATCCAAAAAATTAGTGATGGACCAGGGATTGTAAATATCTGTATGCACCCCAAAAGTAAAGCCATCATACCAATGCTTTACCGCCAACCTCTGATTAGACATAGAGAATTTTTCCAAAGCAAGAAATACCTCCTCCTCCGTAAATCCAAAGCTTGTCGCATATTTATCTGAAGTTGTTGTTACAATATCTAAATTATTTAAATCGGAAAAAATAGATTCCTTACTCACTCTTGTAATTCCAGTCAAAATAGCTCTTTCCATATAAGGATTGGTCTTGAATGTGGAGTTAAACATTGCTCGAATGAAAGAAGCCATTTGCTCCCAATATCCGTTTATATATGCCTCTTGAAGTGGAGTATCATATTCATCTAAAAAAATAAGAACTCTCTTTCCGTAATATTCACTCAAATAAAAACATAACTTTCTCAAACTTGCCACCATCGTTAATTTTTCCATATTTAAGTTCACGCTATCATAAAATTCCACTTCTTTTTCGTTCAAACTATCTTTTAAGTATTCATATTTTCCATAGAGTTCTACAACCAATTGCCTAATACAGGTAACTGTCTCTTCATATGTGCTTCCCTTTATACTGGCAAAACTTAAAAAGATGACCGGATAGCTTCCCTGAAGACTTCTATACGCTTCCTCTCTCCATATAGATAATCCCTCAAAAATCTCTCCTCGATTCTCATACTGATTAGAGAAAAATTTTTCCATCATACTCATATTCAAAGTTTTTCCAAAACGACGCGGACGAGTAATTAAAGTCACAATATCCTCATTTTCCCACCATTCCTTGATAAAACTTGTCTTATCTATATAAAAGCAATCTCTTCTTCGCAAATATTCAAAATCCTGAGCTCCTATTGAAATTCTCATCGACATAATATTCCTCCCCTCCAAAAGATAGACATCTCATATATCCAGAAAACTATTTCCAAAATCATACATTTCTTGTTTTTATCATATCACAGAAAAATTGGCTTTACAAGATTGTTGATATATTGTGATTTTATCTGATGTTAATACATTAGTATATAAAAAATAGGTGTTAAAGTCCAACCCTAACACCGTATATTTCATTTCATTACCTTCTAGCTCAGGAAAAACCGCAATATCTGCGTCAAATTCTTCTTAAACATAACAACCTTCTTTTCCCACATAAACAGTTACAACTTTTCCATTTTCTCCATATATACCAATACTATATTTTTCAGAATAAAACACATCTGAATCTTCAATAATTAAATTAGCATCCATTTCTCGCAAAATTTTTTTTATTACTTTTGTTTTCCTTCCTAAAATTAAATTTCCATTTAATTCTACTTGAGCTGGTTCAAAAAATTCAATTCCCTCACATTCTCCTGAATCATCAAAATAAACAAATCCAAAATCATACTCATCAACTATATTATCTATCTCACCTTTACAAGTTTTCTGTGGAACTACACCTACTATATTCGATATCTCTTCTGATTTCATACCAAATTTAATTTTATCTGTTCCCCTTAATAATTCAATCTTAAACATTTTATTCTCCTTTTTTTATCTAAAAACTATGAAAATATATATAACTCTTTCTACATTTATTATCCCATCAAAATTTCTTTTCTTTCTCTCTAAATCTTTTTGCATTTGTACTACTACCATATCTTTTACTGGGTATGTATCTGCCTCCTCTTACTTAAATTCTACTATTTTTCTTCATTGAAAATAAGTATTATCCCTGCCAATAGACAAATACAAGATAAAAGCATTGGTAGAGAAAATTCTTTTAAATAAGGAATCGTTGAATTCCAAAATGTATCTGAACATTGGTCAATATATTTGCAAATAATAGCCATTGAAACATTCAGAGATAAACTGATAATACCAATACAAACAATTAAATATCCTATTTCTTTTTTCACACTAGTTCGCCTCCATCACCATATATTTCATTTCATTACCTTCCTTCCATTTGATTTCTAATTTTATATATTCAGGTTTATCTGACTCTGCAAGAAAAGAATATCAAAATCTTTTTCAACATTCTTGAAAATTATAATATTGGGGTTGCAAAATTCTTCCTCCCTCTCGTACTTATCTTTTATTATAACACCAAACGTAAATCTATCAAACCCAAAGTTCAACGTACGGACAGAGAACTGTCCCCTGTCCGTCAAAATCTTTTATCATAGAATATTATTGACACCAAAATACAAATAATATATAATAAAAATACCAAAAACCGTACCGTTTTAAGTACAGAAAAGGGGTGTCATATGATAGCAACAAAACAAATGGATATACGAGCTAATCTAAAAAAATATTTTGACCTCGCATTTAATGGAGAAACTATTATAGTATCGCGTAAAGAAAACAAAAATGTAGTAGTTATCTCTGAAACAGAATATAATAACCTATTAAAGGCTAAAAAAAATGCTGAATATCTCGCAAAGCTAAATAGAGCAGAGGAACAAATTAAAAACGGGCAAGTAATTACTAAAACTATGGACGAATTGCTTGCAATGGAGGAATAATTCAATATGAAAATTACTTTTGCAGAAGAGGGATGGAAAGAATATCTTTATTGGCAAACACAAGATAGAAAAACCTTAAAACGCATAAATCAATTACTGCAAAGTATTGAACGTGACGGAGCATTGCAAGGAATCGGAAAACCAGAACTATTAAAATATGGAAAATCTGGATCAATCAGCAGACGAATTGATGAATCAAACCGTCTTGTATATGAAGTTTCTGGCAACCAAATCATTATAAAGTCATGCAAAGGACATTATGAAGACTAGCACCAAGTGGTGCTTTTCTTTTTTTTAGAAATAAATACTCCACTCATTCTATTTTTATTTATAAAATTCACTTGCATTTTCCATAGATATCCTTTATAATATAACAGAATTCAACGATTTAATGCTTTAAAGTAGAAATGATACTCAATATTCTGTTTCCATTTCTAGCAGCATAAAATTCGTTAATCTATTGATAAGATAAAGAAATAAAATCAGAAAAGGAAGTAAGACAATGAAAGAATTATCAAAATTATTGGGATTTCGCCCAGACATTAAAGTAGTAGACGCAACTCTTCGTGACGGAGGTCTTGTAAATGATTTTTATTTCACAGATGAGTTTGTAAGAGAATTATATAAAGCAAATGTACGAGCTGGTGTAGATTATATGGAGCTTGGATATAAAGCAGATACAAATATTTTTGATAGAGATAAATTTGGCAAATGGAAGTTTTGTAATGACGAGGAAATTCGCGAGGTACTCGGCGATAATGTATCTGATTTGAAATTTGCAGTTATGGCAGACGTCGGAAGATGTGACTATAAAAACGATATTCTTCCAAAGGAGGAAAGTCCTATTGATTTAGTCCGAGTTGCAACATATGTAAATACTATTCCTACTGCTGCCCATATGATAGAACATATTAAAAACAAAGGATATGAGGTAAGCTGCAATATTATGGCAATCTCCACAGCACAGGAGGGAGACTTAAAAGTTGCTCTTGATGTCATTGGTCAAACTCCAGTCGATGTCATCTATATCGTAGACAGCTACGGCTCTCTATACCCAGAACAGATTGCACGTATTACAGATACTTATATGGAATTCGCCGCAAAATACGGCAAGAAACTTGGAATTCACACTCATAATAATCAGCAGATGGCATTTGCTAATACAATCGAGGCAGTTGGCGACGGAGTTGACTGGCTCGACGCAACCTACGCTGGAATCGGTCGTGGTGCCGGTAATTGCTCTATGGAACAGCTTCTTGGCTTTTTGCGTAATCCAAAGTATAATTTATACCCAGTTCTCAAGTTTGTTGAACAACATATTAATAAACTTCGCGAGGAAGGTATTGTGTGGGGATACGATTTACAGTACATGCTCACAGGAGTGTTAAATCAGCATCCTAGAACTGCTATTCAATTTACAAAAGACGGCAGAAAAGATTACTCAAAATTTTACAGCGAAATTGGAATCCAAGACTAAACTTATGCTAGCTTATACTAACTTATACTAGCTTGTAAAGGCAGGGCAATCATATTCATTTACTCTGCACTTATAGATAGTAAAAAAAGGGGAATACTTTTTATGGTAGGTATTTCTCTTTTTTTATTTTTAATTTTTTTAATTTCCTATTGAAAAAAATTAATAAATAGTATATAATAGCAATAACAGTAATTATTACTATTTTATAGTGAATTTTGAAAGGAGAAGATATTATGGCAAACAAATACGCAGGAACACAGACAGAGAAAAATTTAATGGCGGCTTTTTCAGGAGAGTCCGAGGCTCGTAACAAATATACTTATTTTGCATCCGTAGCAAAAAAAGAGGGATATGAGCAAATTTCTGGATTATTCTTAAAAACAGCTGATAACGAGAAAGAGCACGCTAAAATGTGGTTTAAGGAGTTGCAAGGAATCGGGGATACAGCACAAAATCTTGCATCCGCAGCAGCTGGAGAAAACTATGAGTGGACAGATATGTACGATGGATTCGCTAAGACAGCTGAGGAAGAGGGATTCCCAGAGTTAGCTGCGAAATTCCGCCTCGTGGCAGCAATTGAGAGACATCATGAGGAGAGATACCGCGCATTACTCAAAAATGTTGAGACAGCAGCTGTATTTGAAAAGAGCGAAGTTAAAGTTTGGGAGTGCAGAAACTGTGGTCATATCGTTGTTGGAACAAAAGCTCCACAAATCTGCCCAACTTGTGCACATCCACAGAGCTACTTCGAGGTACATGCAGAAAACTACTAAGAAATGAAGCGACTATGCTGTAAATTTCTTTAAGAATAGTATCGCCGCTCTTAAAAGAGCGTAAAGACTAAAAACAGATAAAAATATATGAAAGGGAAAGAGCAGACAAGTATTCTTCTCATACTATCTGCTCTTTTTTACGTTTTCTCATTCTATGTACTATATTTTTCCATGTACTATACTTTTTCTCTTCCCCGAATTAACATATGAATGGTATAACTTTTTAACTCCTCATCTATCTTTTTTTGAATACTTTCAAACCCGATATGAATATTACAAACATCATTGCAGACTTCACTCCGAGTACACTGATAGCCAGGGATTAAACATTCACTCACTACTTTCTCTACTTTCATTCCCTCTATCAATTCATATAAATTTACCGTCTCCAAATCTGTAATCAGACAGCATCCCCCTTTTACTCCGTGAAAAATACAAATCCATCCCATATTTTCTAATTTTTTAACAATTCGATAGATAAATTGCCTTGGCGTTGCCTCTTTTTGGCAGATTTCTTGAATAGATCTCTTCTCCCCATCTTCTAATGCCCTAAGAACTCGAAGGGCGTAATCTATTTCTCTTGTTATGAGCATACTTTTTTCACTCCTCTTTTCGTATCTTATCTCTTCAGTTCATTTGATTATGGATTTTATTATACCGAAATTTCTCCTAAAAGCAACCTACCTCTTAAAAAACTTTAATAGAAAAAGGGTGCTGCAAAACAGAACTCTTTTCGTTCATTGTATAGATATATACAAATTTCTATAAAGATTCTATATTGCAACACCCCAAAAATTTTAATTAGAAAAAACTATTGTATTTTATTTTTCTTTCTTCATTGACTCTAAGATAGCATCCACTAAGTCGTCCATCTGTGCCATATTGCTCTCATTCATGGAAGATGCCAAGGAAACCTTTGGCTGTAATACTTCCATATTCTTCATTCCATCTAAATGTGCCTCAATCAATGTGCCAGATTTACAAGCCCATGAGCCATTTTCAATAATTCCAAACGTTCTCTTTTGAAGATTTAATGCCTTCATATCCATCAAATAATTATGCATCAATGGATAAATGCCAAGGTTATAGGTAACGGATGCTAGTACAATATGACTTAAGCGGAATGTCTCAGAAATCAGCTGAGATACATGAGTATTCGATACATCATATACTACAACATTTGTCATTCCTTTTTCTACTAACTTCGCTGCCATCGTCTGTGCAGCGGACTCTGTATTGCCATACATAGAAGCATACACAATCATAACTCCATCTTCCTCTGGCGTATAGCTGCTCCATTTATCATACTTATCTAAGAGATATCCAAAATCATTTCTCCAAACTGGTCCGTGAAGCGGACAAATAATCTTAATATCATTTATAATTGCCCCTGCTTTTTTCAGTAATGACTGTACATGAGGACCATATTTTCCTACGATATTTGTGTAATATCTGCGGGCATCATCAATCCAGTCACGGTCAAAATTCACTTCGTCATTAAACAGTTTGCCGTCTAACGCTCCAAAAGAGCCAAAAGCATCCGCTGCAAATAGTACGCCGTTCGTCGTATCAAATGTAACCATAGCCTCTGGCCAGTGAACCATAGGGGCAGCTACGAATGTAACAACATGGCTTCCAAAAGATTTTGTATCTCCCTCAGCAACGATTTCTAACTTTCCATCTACGGCAAATCCAAACTGTCTCATAAACATTGCCGCTTTTTCTGTTGTAATAATCTTAACATCTGGATAGCGAAGCATTACCTGCTCTAGGGATGCCCCGTGGTCTGGCTCCATATGATTAATTACCATATAGTCAAGAGTGCGTCCACCCAAAACATACTCTATATTCTCAATAAATTGACGTGCAATCGACCAATCCACTGTGTCAAATAATACGGTTTTTTCATCCATTAAGAGATAAGAATTATAAGAAACTCCGCGTGGAATTGGGTGAATATTTTCAAAAAGTGCTAATCTATGGTCATTTCCTCCGATCCAATACAGATCTTCTGTTACTTTTCTAACGCAATGCATAAACAAATCCTCCTTCTGTTAAGCTTCTATGAAATTACTCTTTTCCTCTCCACAATCTGGACAAATCCATTCCTCTGGCAATTTTTCAAAGAGTGTTCCTGGATAAATCTCATTATCTATATCACCTACTGCTGGATCATACTCATATCCACATCCACTACATACATATCTTGGATAGGAAGGTGCCTTCTCCTTTGGAACACTTCTCTTCATCTTCTTCATCGGTGGAGCTGGCTTTTTCTCCTCACCGTTATCTAAAGCTGCTGTGAGAAGTGGTAAAATCTCATTCACATCTCCGACAATTCCGTAATCTGCATTTTTAAAAATAGGGGCATTTGGATTTGTATTAATTGCCACAATCGTTGTTGCATCTTTAATGCCTTTTAGATGCTGTCCTGCTCCTGAAATACCGCAGGCAATATATAAGTTTCCATTGAATTTTTGTCCTGACATGCCGACATAGCGATTCATTGGAACATATTTCAATGTCTCAGCAACTGGTCTAGAAGAGCCTACTGCCGCACCCGCCTGTTTTGCAAGGTCATAGATAAGCTGCATATTTTCCTTTGGACCAATTCCCTTTCCTGCACTGACTACTCTATCTGCCTGAGCAATCGGTGTATCTATATCAATTCCAACTGTGAAATCATAGCCATCTTTCTTTAGAGCTTCTACTACTTTATCCACTCTCTCTTGTGCACTTCCATCTTTTAGAATCATTTTCTTTCTTGCACCAGTGATTGCGCCAGCCTTCTTTGGTGCCTCAGGAGCCTTAGCAGCCTTTGGCATCTTGCCGATAATATTTGCTGCGATAACAACTCTCTGAATTTCGTTTGTTCCCTCATAGATAGTACAAATCTTTGCATCACGATATGCACGCTCTACATCCATGCCTTTTAGGAATCCACAGCCACCGTGAATCTGCAAAGCATCATTTACAATCTCAAGACAGACATCCGATGCATACATTTTTGCCATAGCTGCTTCCATAGCATAAGGCTCATGAGCCTCCTTTAACTCTGCGGCACTGTAAACTAAAAATCTAGCTGCTCTTAGCTTTGTTGCCATATCTGCAAGCTTAAAGGATACAATCTGCTGCTGACAAATAGGTTTTCCAAACTGCTCTCTCTCTTTTGAGTAAGCAAGAGCTGCCTCATAAGCGCCCTGTGCGATACCAAGTGCCTGAGCAGCGATACCGATACGTCCACCGTCCAATGTACTCATCGCAATTTTAAAGCCCTGTCCTTCTTTTCCTAATAAATTCTCTTTTGGAACTTTCACATTATTAAATAAAAGCTGTGCTGTGGAAGAAGAGCGAATACCCATCTTGTCATAATGGTCGCCAAATGTAAAGCCCTCCCAGCCTTTTTCTACGATAAATGCACTAATTCCTCTTGTTCCGATGCCTGGAGTTGTAACCGCAAATACAACATAAGTATCTGCCTTATCTGCATTTGTGATAAAAATCTTTTCTCCATTTAAAATATAAAACTCTCCACTTGGATCTAACTCTGCTGTTGTCTCTGTTCCGCCTGCATCACTTCCTGCGTTTGGCTCTGTCAAACCAAAGGCTCCAATCTTCTCTCCTTTTGCCAATGGAACTAAATATTTTTGCTTTTGCTCTTCCGTACCAAATGCCATAATAGGATAACTTCCAAGAGATACATGTGCTGATAAAATAACACCTGCTCCGCCATCCACTCTAGCCAGTTCTTCTACTGCAATCGCGTAGCTAAGCACATCCATTCCTGCTCCGCCATACTCCTTTGGATATGGAATTCCCATAAGTCCCATCTCGCCTAGCTTCTTTACCGCATCATCTGGAAATCCATTTTCCTGGTCAAGCATAATTGCAATCGGTTTAATCTCATTTTCTGCAAATTCTCTGATTGTCGCTCTCAACGCTTCATGTTCCTGTGTTGTTTTGTAAAGCATTTAACTGTACCTCCTCCTACTTTATAATTTTAAAATATTACCGTTTTTTCTCCGAATCGACAAAGTTGACTAACTCTGTACAGATTTGATTTTAGTATACCTTTTTGTGCATTTTTTGTAAATAGTTTTTGATATTATTTTTCATTTTCATCATTTTGCATAAATTTTTTCTTGATTTTTTGGAAGGATAACTATACGATTGGATATCAATTTACATAAAAAAAAGAGGCTGAATAAATCCAACACTCTTTTTTACATCTAATTCTTTTTCTTAAAAACTGACTTAATTGCTCTTTTTAGTACATCAAAAAATCCCAAAGAGCGAACCATTCTTTCTGACGGAACATATACACGTATCGCTCTTAATACATCCTTTGTTTTTTTAGACGAAAAAGTGTAAGTTCCATTTTTCTTCGTCTCAATTGCATACCTAGGAATATGTTTTTTAAAGACAACAGAGGCAATCACATAATTTACTTCCTCCCAGGGAATCTGAATATTATCCTCTGGATTACGCTCATTATAATACTCAAATGCCTTATCTCCAACCATAATTTTTCCGTAACTATTAAGTCCTTGATAGGAAGTCGCATTTACTACAATATCTACTTTTGTGTTTTTTGACTGAGCCATATTCTCTCTCCTTTTCACTTATGCTTTCTGCAAAGACAAGCATATCCATTTCTTGTTCTCCGCCAACATCTCACAAAATTATAACAGTAAGAGCATACAAATGCAATATTTGTATGCTCCCACTATATTTTAAATTATGAACTTTATAATAATCCTACTACATGTCCTAAGATACCAACTGCGAATAATGCGATGATGATAACGATAGGAGAAACGTTTTTCTTTAATAAGTACATACATAAGAATGTAAGTAATACTGGAACAAGTCCAGGAATTAAAGAATTAAGGTTATCTTGTAATGTTGTTATTGTTGTAGGATTAAGAGACATACCAGATGCCTGCTGCTCAAGAGCCATCTTGATTCCCTCAGCTCCTGCTGGAAGGTTTGCCCAGTCAATATAAGCACCTTCGCTTAACTGAGTCTCAGAAACTTTCAGTACAAAATTAATCGATACCCATCTCTCTACTAAGGCACCTAGGATGAACATACCAAGAATAGAAGCAACTTTTGTAACTTTCTTAAGCAATCCGCCAGAAAGGTCCTCAGAAATCTTGCTACCTGCTTTGTATCCAAACTCCTGTGTATACCACAAGAATGCCATACGGCAAAGGTTCCATAATACGAAGAATAAAACAGGTCCTAAAATATTACCGCTTAAAGCTAAAGATGCTCCAAGAGCTCCAAGGATAGGACGAAGTGTAAACCAGAATACTGGGTCACCAACACCAGCTAAAGGTCCCATCATACCAACTTTTACACCCTGGATTGCTGCATCCTCGATAGCAGCACCATTTGCTCTCTCTTCCTCTAAAGCTAATGTAACACCGAGAATAGGGGATGCCACATATGGCTGTGTGTTGAAGAACTCTAAGTGGCGTTTTAACGCTGCTGACTGCTCCTCTTTTGTAGAATATAATTTCTTAATAGCTGGAATCATAGCATAACACCAGCCACCATTTTGCATACGCTCATAGTTCCAAGAACCTTGAAGGAAGGTTGAACGTAGCATTACAGCTTTTCTATCAGATTTTGATAATGTAATTTTATCAGCCATTTTTCATACCTCCTTCTATTTTAATAATCATTTAAAATATCGTCAAGTGGATCGCCAACGTTTCCATTACCTGCTCCGCCGTTTCCGCCGCTCTCAGAAAGCTTTAAGTAAATGAATGCAATAGCAAGTGCTAATACACCTAAAGCGATCAATGTTAAGTCAGAGATAGCTGCTAAACAGAAACCGATTGCGAAAAATGGCCATACTTCTGGAGTTGCCATCATGTTAATAACCATTGCGTAACCAACAGCTACTACCATACCACCACCGATTGTCATACCTTCTGTTAACCATGCTGGCATGGACTGTAAGAAGTTTTGAACAACCTGTGTAGGAATGAAGCAAAGAGCTGCCGCTGGGATTGCAATACGAAGACCCTGAATAGCAATTGCAATAATATGCCATAACTCAACGCCTTTAAAATTAGCAGTCTCAGCTGCTGCGTCCATCTGATGAACACATGCTACAGAAAGTGTACGAACAACCATTGTTAAGAATAAACCAGCTACTGCCAAAGGAACAGCAACTGCGATAGCGGTACCTACACCAGCTTTTCCCTGTCCACCTAAAACAAGGATAATAGCGGATGCTACAGATGCCAAAGCTGCGTCTGGAGCAACAGCTGCGCCGATATTAGCCCAACCCATAGCGATCATCTGAAGTGTACCACCTAAGATGATACCTGCCTCTAAATTACCTGTTACAAGACCAATTAATGTACATGCAACAAGTGGTTGATGAAATTGAAATTCATCTAAAATACCCTCCATACCTGCGAGGAAGGCAATAAGAACAACCAATACAATTTGAATAGGATTCATTCTATTTCCTCCTTTTTATATTATACACCTAATTCAGTTCTAGCTTTCTTTAAGATATCTTCCATATTCTCTGGAGAATCACTTGGAACTTTACGAACATCAAACTCAACACCAAGTTTCTTTAACTCCTCAAATGTCTCAATATCTTTTGCATCAAAAGATAATACTTTATTTACTGCCACTTTACCTTTTGAATGAGCCATAGAACCAATATTAAGCTTCTTGATCTCTACGCCACCTTTAATTGCAGCTAAAGCATCCTGTGGAGTTTCAAATAAAAGCATTGCCTTTGTATTTCCGAACCGAGGATCTTTTGCAACTTCGATGATCTTTCTGATTGGAACAACGTTTGCCTTTACTCCCGGAGGCGCTGCCTCTGTAATCATGTTCTTACGAAGATTGTCGCTTGCAACTCCATCTGAGCAAACAATAATTCTGTTTGGCTGTGTTGTCTTTGTCCAAGCTGTGGCAACCTGTCCGTGAAGTAGTCTTGTATCACATCGTGCCAATACATATTTGATTTTTCCATCTCCAACAACTGTTCCTGGTGGCAACGCACCCTTTGGCTGTCCATCATTTGCTGCCTTTTCAACCTTCTCCTCTTTAGGTTGTAGAGACTCTGGATAAACTTTTACACCATCTTTTGCACTCTGAATAAGAGCTTTTGCAATTTCTTGTGCGGATTCTACCTCCATCATTCTCTGACCGTAAGCTTCAATCAACATTGGTAAATTAAGACCTGCGACAATTGCCCATTTGTCCTCATGTCCAGCAATAAAACCATTTGCCTGATTGAATGGAGTTCCGCCCCAAAGATCGACCATAATTAAGACTTCATCTGGATTATCGAAGCCAGCCACTGCTTCTTCCATCTTGCGTCTAACATCAGCTGGTCCTTCACTTGGCTGCAAAGTCACAGTTGCAACATTTGGCTGCTCACCAAAAATCATAGATGCAGACTGTGCGATGCCTGGTGCAAAATTACCATGCGTAGCAAGAATAATTCCTACCATATAAATTTCCTCCTCTTTTTTATTCTACCAAAGACTATCTAGATAAATGATTAGAAGTTAGTATCATAATTATCTTTGTATTCCCCATCAAAATCTAAACCAGTCCTATATTTAAATACTATACCACAATATCGTCATTTTGTACAGTTTTTTTTCTCATAATACAAAAAAATAATATATTTTCACCTAAAATTAAAAATTTAATGTGGAACATTAATTCTTTAATGTTCCACATTTAATATTCACTAAATTATGAAAATAAAAAAATAAATAATGCCCAAAAACTCTCCTCTAATTCTTGATATTCGCTTGATACTAAGCTATACTAAAAATGGTAAAATAGAAATCTAAGAAAATAAAACTTATATTAGTTGTTCTAGAGAAAGGGGACTAAGATGAATATTAATATAATTAATCCAAGTGATTGGAAAAAAGATATTCCTACTTTTAGAGAAAAAACAGCTGAATTTTACAGCGGAGAGATGAAAAAAAATGAATATAAAGGGTTCTCTGGTCGTTACGGAAGTTATGCTCAGAGAAATTCCTTTAATATGCTACGCCTTCGTATGACAGCAGGTCGTATTACAAAAGAAAAACTTGCTTTTATCGTAGATGCCATAAAAAAACATAGTGTTAATATGGTACATTTCACAACTTGTCAGGCAGTACAATTTCATAATTTAGAGCAAAATGCAGTATGTGATATTATGGAGGCAGCTCTTGATGTAGATATCGTTACAATGGGCGGAGGCGGAGATTTTCCAAGAAATATTATGTGTTCTCCATTATCTGGTGTAGAAGTAGGCGAAAACTTCGATGTTTTACCTTACGCAGAGATAACTGGAAAATATATGATGAACTTTATCAACGCTCCAAAAATGCCTAGAAAATTAAAAATCTGTTTTTCAAATTCTCAAAAAAATATGACACACGCAACATTTAGAGACCTCGGTTTTGTTTCAAGACCAGATAAAAAATTTGATGTATATAGTGCAGGTGGCCTTGGAAATAACCCTAAATTCGGTGTAAAAGTAGCTGAGGCGATTGAGCCTGAAAAGATTTTATACTATGTAAAAGCAATGTGGCTTACTTTCACGACATACGGTGATTATAATAATAGAGGAAAAGCTCGTACTCGCTATATGCAAGACATTTTAGGCGGACCTGAGAATTATAAAAAAGCTTATTTAGAAAAATTAGATGAAGTTTTTGCCTCTGGAGAAAACTTAGACATCGAAGTAGCATCTACTGAGAGCAAAAAAGTCGCTGACGGAATAATCGAAGATAAGCGTATTATCGCCCAAAAACAAAATGGACTTTATACTGTTATCTGGCATCCAATCGGAGGACAGCCTTCTATCAAAACATTATGTAATTTAAATGATGCATTAACGGATATTGAGGACGCTGAAATTCGCATCTCACCTGACGAGACAGCTTATATTATTAACTTAACTGCAAAGGAAGCTGCAAAAATTTTAGATATCACAGATGACGGTGCAAAAACTTTATTTGAGACATCTGTAAGCTGTATCGGAGCTAGTATTTGTCAAGTTGGGCTTCGCGATTCTCAGGCACTTCTTGCAAAATGTATACAGGCAGTCAGAAAGGCAAATATCAAGGACGGAGCACTTCCTCAAATTCATATTTCTGGATGTCCTTCTTCTTGTGGAACACACCAGACAGGTTCCATCGGATTTAGAGGTGCTTCTGCCCGTGTAGACGGAAAACCTTGTCCAGCGTTTTTACTCTATGTAAACGGAAATGATTATCAGGGTAAAGAGACTATGGGATATGAGGTTGGAACAATAATCGATACAAAAATCCCAGCTTTCCTAGTAGAGCTTGGACAGACGGTTGCCAATAGTGGTATGGATTACGCCGCTTGGAACGAGGCAAATCCAGGAGCAATCGATACTATCGCTAAGAAATATATCGGATAATTATTAAAATTAAGTAGAGGGCAGATAATTATTTTATCTACCCTCTACTATTCTATACACTTTAATTGCGAATTGTAGTAATCAATGCGTCACATACTCCCTCAATCTGGTATATGCCAGTTCCAGCTGGAAGGAAGAAGCTATCACCTTTTTTAAACTGCAATGTCTCATTTTGGTCTTTGATTGTTCCCTCTCCGTCCAAAAATAAAATACTTGCAAAGGAATTCTCTGATACAGTTCCCTCCATCTTGCTCATAATTGCACCGTCTAAATTTAATTTATCTACTGTAAAATAATCACAGTCTGCAATATGAGGATACTGTTTACTGTCTCTTATAACAGGACCTCTCTTTGTAACAGCGATTGCCTTCTCTACATGAAGTTCTCGTTTCTTTCCGTCTTTTCCTACTCTTCCGTAGTCATATACGCGGTAAGTTACGTTTGAATTTTGCTGAATTTCTGCGATTAAAATATCTTTTCCAATTGCATGAATTGTTCCAGCCTCGATAAATAATACATCTCCTTTTTTCACAGGAACTGCATTTAGCACTTCTAAGAGAGTGTCATTTTCAATTCTATCGGCAAATTCTTCTTTGCTTATCTCCTCTTTAAATCCATAATATAAAAATGCATTCTCTCCCGCATCCATCACATACCACATTTCTGTCTTTCCGTACTGTCCCTCATTTTTTAGAGCGTACTCATTATCTGGATGTACCTGAATGGATAGACTGTCCTTCGCATCAATAAATTTTATCAAAATAGGGAAGTTTTCAAATCTCTCACAATTCTTTCCTAATACAGTTTTTCCCTCTTCTTCTAAATACTGTATAAGTGTCTTTCCTGCATATTTTCCATTTTCAACAATACTTGGTCCGTCGGGATGAGTAGACAATTCCCATGTCTCAGCTAAGATTTCTCCATCATACTCCTTGCCATACTCTTCTACAAGTCTATGTCCACCCCATAAATAATCTTTACAGCTTGGTTTTAATTTTAGCATAATTCTCCTCCTATCTCTTCCTATCAATTAAACTTGACAGAAACTTTTGTTGCAATTATACCAAATATCCTATCTGGATTCAATATTTCAATATAATATAGATTTTACTTGCACTATCTTCCTAAGTTTATCGCATTTTGTTTTAAACTTTCTAATTTCTCTTGTGCATTTTCTAAGCTATCTCCCTTTACGCCAAAATAAAACTTTATTTTTGGCTCTGTTCCAGATGGACGAACACAGCACCATGCATCATCGGAAAGTTCATAGTAGAGTACATTGGAAACAGCGAGATTTGTTGGCTCCTTCTCACCTGTCACTAAGTCTGTTCTAAGTTCTTTTTTATAATCTCTAAGGGCAAGCACTTTAAACTCTCCAATCTGGCTAGGAGGATTTGTTCTTTGTTTTTCCATAATCTCTTGGATTTGTTTTGCGCCGTCCATTCCCTTTAGCGTTAAAGTATAAAGTCCCTCTTTATAGTAGCCGTATCTCTCATACATAGAAATCATGGCATCCCATAAAGTTTTTCCTTTTTTCTTATAATAAGCTGCAACTTCACAGAGCATCATAACTGCCACACAGGCATCTTTATCTCTCGCATACGTTCCGGCAAGACAACCATAACTTTCTTCTAAGCCAAATAAATACTGATAACTATTATTTTCCTCGAAAAACTTGATTTGTTCTCCGATATATTTAAATCCCGTCAGCACTTCAATTAAAGTAGTATTATAATGTTTCGCCACTGCTTTTGCCATATCTGTTGTCACAATCGTCTCAATAATTGCTGGATTTTCTGGCATTCTTCCTACCTTTATATTTTCTCTCAAAATATACTCAGCAATTAACATTCCAGACATATTTCCTGTAAAGCTAATATATTCTCCTGTCTTAGAGTCTTTTGAATAAACTCCGAGTCTGTCGGCATCTGGATCTGTCGCTAAAATAATATCTGCATCTACTTCCTTTGCCAATTTAAGAGCAAGCGTCCACGCATTTTCATCCTCTGGATTTGGATAAGCAACAGTTGGGAATTTTCCGTCTGGTTTCTTTTGCTCCTCAACAATATAAACTTTCTCAAATCCAAGCTCCTTTAAAACTCTTCTCACAGGAATATTTCCAGTACCATGGAGAGGAGTATAGACAATTTTCATATCCTTTGCCATTTCTTTGATGATTTCAGGATGAATACTTTGTTTTTTCAATTCGCTTAAATATAAATCATCAAAATCTGTTCCGATAATATGGAATAAATCTTCTACTCTCGCATCGTCTTCTTCCATTGTTTTTATCTGAGAAAAATCGGTGATTTTCCCTACCTCTGCGAGAATATTTTTATCGTGAGGCGGTGTAATTTGTGCTCCATCCTCCCAGTAAACCTTATATCCATTATACTCTCTTGGATTATGGCTTGCTGTTATAACAATTCCTGCGATACAAGATAATTTTCTAACCGCAAAAGAAAGCTCTGGAGTTGGTTTAAGACTCTGAAACAGGTATGTCTTAATTCCATTTGCATTTAAACAAAGGGCTGCCTCCCTAGCAAATTCTGGCGACATAATTCTAGAATCATAGGCAATTGCCACTCCTCTTTCCTGTCCATTTTGAGAAATAATATAATTTGCCAATCCCTGCGTCGCCTGACGAACCGTATAAATATTCATACGATTTGTTCCAGCTCCGATTACTCCTCGAAGTCCACCTGTTCCAAACTCCAACTGACGATAAAATCTATCCTCTATCTCTTTTTCATCATCTGCAATCGCCATTAATTCAGCCTTTGTACCCTCATCAAAATACGGATCGGTACACCATTTTTCATAAACTTCTCTCGCATTCATTTTCTTTCCCTCTTTCTTATTTATCCAATAACTCTAAGTTCTTTGTAATAAGCTCACATCTTTGCTTTACACAATCTGGGGAGCGAAGTGGATCTTTTGGTGTATTAAATAAATAATCCTCTAATTTATCAATTGTCGTTGTAGCCACATGCATTCTTGTATCACAAGAAGCATAGTAAATATATACATCTCCGTTTTCTCTTGCGATTGCTCCGTTTGTAAATACTACATTAGATACATCTCCAACTCTCTCACCGCCAAGTGGAACTAAAAATACACCAGATGGCTCTGCAATTACTTTAGATGGATCTTCTAAATCTGTTCCAAACGCATATAATACATAGCGAAGTCCTGCTGCTGTATTTCTAACACCATGAGCAATATGAATCCAGCATTTCTTTCCTCGCATTGGAACAGCACCTGCTCCATTTTTAGACTCTGTTAATGTGTGATAAATTCTTCTGCTAATAATCTTTTCCTCATCAATAACAGCATGCTCGATATCCTCACAAAGACCAAATCCGATTCCGCCGCCGCTTCCTGTCTCGATAAAACCATCCATCGGTCTTGTATAAAAAGCATATTTTCCATCGACAAACTCTGGATGTAATGCCACATTTCTCTGCTGCGGAGACTGCAGCGTTGTCAAATTATCTAATCTCTCCCATGTCTTTAAATCCTTTGTGCGGACAATTCCCGCAGCCGCGACTGCAGCAGATAAATCTGGATTTTCTTTATCCTTACTCTCGGAACAAAAAACACCATAAATCCATCCATCCTCATGCTTTGTGAGACGCATATCGTATACATTTGTCTCCTCAGGGCATGTATCTGGAAGTGTCACTGGATAGTCCCAAAAATGGAATCCGTCAATTCCGTTATCACTCTCTGCCACAGCAAAGAAAGATTTTCTGTCATTTCCCTCCACACGGACAACTAAATAGTATTTTCCATTTAAATAAATGGCTCCTGAATTCATAACAGCATTAATTCCAAGTCTCTCCATAAAATATGGATTCGTCTCAGCACTCAAATCATATCTCCAGTGTACTGGAGCAAACTCTCTTGTAAGCACTGGATACTCGTATCTATCAATTACTCCATTATAAAAGTCAGATTTTGCATTTTTTCTAGCAATTAATTTATCTACTTTTGCTTTCTCAACATAATACTGTTTATGTAACATTTTTTTCTCTCCTTTAACTTAGCCTCTTTAATGCTTCCATGCACATTCTTCCGTTATGGTACGGGCATTTCCAAGGATCTACTAACGGCTTATCTTTATAGGGATTTCCATCTTTGTCTGTAAGCCAACACCACTCACCGCCTAGTTTATCTTGTATCACATGAGACTTAATATATTCCCAAATATTAAGTGCAGCTTCATAATACTCTTGCTTTGCTTCTTTTTGCCAGCCATTTAAGAATCCTACGATACTCTCCGCCTGAACCCACCACACGCGGTCTGTATCGACAACTCCTCTTTCACATTCATTGCTGACGGAATGTCCATCGAAAGCTATCTCATATATTTTTTTGGTCAAACTCTGAATGATTGGTCGTATTTTTTCTTCGTACTGCTCACTCTCTATTACTTCAATTCCCCTGTCAATTAACCAAGCTGTCTCTATATCATGTCCGTAAGAATGCAAATCAATTAGAGAATGATAATCTTTGTCAAAAAATACTTCCTGTCTCTCCAAAGCTGGATTATAAATTTTTTCTGCGATGATATCCAACATCCACTCAAGTTTTTTCTTTACATCTTCTCTTTTTGTTACTCTATAAAACTCTGTATAAGCCTCAAATACGTGGAGAAGTGTATTCATTGTTCGCTCTGCCATCACACCATTTTCTGATAATTTTTCATTGCTTTCTGGCTTAAACTCTCTCGTAAAGGCTTCAAGATATCCTTCTTCATCTTTACAACGATTTTCAATAAGCTCGTATAATTTCTGTGCGAGTTCAATGCTTTCCTCATCTTTTGATGCATCATAATAGCTAGACAACGCATAGATGGCAAATGCCTGATTATATGTATGTTTTGTATTATCTTCTGGCGTACCGTCATATTTTAATGACCAGTATACTCCGCCAAACTCCTCATCATAACAATGATTTTTTAAAAACTCAAATCCATGTCTCGCCTGTTCTAAGAGCATCTCATCTTTCAATGTCAAATATGCCTGTGAGAAAAACCAAGTAATTCTGCTATTTAAAATACAGCCCTTCACTGCTTTTTTATCAACCTGACCTGCCATATCCATATATCCATAGTAGCCACCGTTTTCCTCATCTTTAAGTGCACACCAAAATGGAATTAAGTCTTTTACTAAATGATTTCTTATCTCTTCTCTCATTTTATTTCCTTCACTCATCATATTTGCTATGGCTGCCCACTCTCGCAGACAGCCTCATTCACTCTAGTTCTATTTATCTTTTTCCTATCTCGGATTCTTCCTCGCCAATTTCACTGTTTGCCTTAATATACTCTATAATCTCATCTACCTTTGTAAATGCTAAACCTACATATGTATCTGCTGCACCGTAGTAAATTGCAATCTTTCCTGTCTCTGCGTCATGAATTGTTGCACATGGGAAAGTAACATTTGGCACAAAACCTCTCTCCTCATACCACTCTTCTGGAGTTAATAAGAAGTTTTTACAGCGATATTTCACGATGGAAGGATTGTCGATGTCTAAGATTGCTCCACCGATACTGTATACATATCCATTACATGTTCCAGTTACGCCGTGATAGAATAAAAGCCATCCTTCTGTTGTCTCAATTGGTGCAGCTCCACCGCCGATTTTTACAACTTCCCACCAATTTTTTCCTTTTCCCATAACATGGCGATGTTTTCCCCAGTATACAAGGTCAGGGCTCTCTGATAAGAAAATATCTCCAAATGGAGTATGTCCGCTGTCACTTGGACGAGAGAGCAACATAAACTTATCATTGATTTTTCTAGGGAATAAAACAGCATTTCGATTAAATGGCAAAAATGGATTTTCCACTCTCACAAATGTCTTAAAATCAGTTGTCTTTGCCATACCGATAGAAGCCCCATAAAAATCTTGACACCACATAATATAATAAGTGTCCTCTATCTTTACTAATCTTGGGTCATAAGCATATTTTGGCATAAAAGGATTTCCCTGCTCGTCCACAAAATTAATTTTATTTTCATCAAACTCCCAGTGAATTGCATCCTTACTTCTTCCAAGATAGATATAAGGAATACCATCAACCTGCTCTCCTCGAAAAACACCGATAAAAGCATCTTCATATGGCATTACTGCACTGTTAAAAATTCGAGCTACTCCCTTTACTGGATTTCTTCCGATAATCGGATTCTCGTTATAACGCCAAACTGGGGCATCTTCTAATTTTTCTGGTCTCTCCTGCCATGGAATATTTGGTACTGCTGCTCCTAAAATTTTAATCTCGCTCATAATATATTCTCCTTTTCAATCTTAGATTTTTTATGATAATTAATTTGTAATAATTAATTATGCAAACTACTTATAAACTACTTACAAATTTGTTTGTTTTATTAAACGAATTATAAATCTTCTCCATTTTTTTGAATCATATCTCGATACCAAAATGCGGAATCCTTCATAATTCTTTTCTGTGTTTGATAATCCACAAAGACTAAACCAACTTCTCCCGTATGATTTCCAAATATATGTCCTGGCTTACTCGTATAGATATCTCATATATGCTGTTCTTTTCCTTCTCCTTTCACTGCACCTTCTATTTGATAAGAGCTAGTCGCAGCTCCCCAAACAAAATCTTTTCTAAATGCCATAATATTTCCTCCTCTCTATGAGATAATCAATGACGTTAAATAAAATGGAGTCGCCATTTCATTCTCATTTGGCATAATTTCTATCTGCATTTTCTCCTGTATCATAATAAACATTATTCAAAAGCAAGACCGCTGGCTTAATATGTATTCTCATCTGTTGTTGCAAGACTTCCCTGAGTGATAGAACCTCCCAAAAAGGCAATCGTCATTTCTCCGCCATTTTGTGCTTTACACATACACGATTTTATTTTTGTTAAATTATTTTGTCTCATATATCATTCCCATCCTTTTATATGAAGTCCTTCTATATATGCTGCTAATTCCTCAGCCATCTCTTGCGCCTCTGAAATTCTTAAATGTCCTGGTGTTCCGCTTCCATTACGTTTAAATATATACTGTGTAATTTTTAGGTCGTTCATCTCGCTAACAACCTGTTTTATCGAGTCATCCCACGCTTTATCATGCTCTAATAAAGTAGTACAGCAAATAATATATGCATCTGGATACTGGCTCCTTATTTTTCCAAGAAATTTTTTATAGTTTTTTCTCCAGATAATTGCCTGATCTCCATCATAATCCTCTCTCATATAATCCTTCGGATGACTATCATTTTGTCCGATTGCAATAATGACAACCTGCGGAATATAGTTTGAGAAATCCCACTCCATCGGCTCTCCAAACTCTGGATTATAATGTATTTTGTCAAACACACTTTCCATACCAATTGCATTTGGCTCATAAAACCATCCAGTTTTATCCATAAGTGCAATCCCACCTTGAGCCACATCATGAATCTGAGCATTTAATTTTCTTGCTGTCATCCACGCATAAGAATACCAGCTATTGGAATACTCTCCATTATGCTCTGGGTCTTCTTTTCCTGTGTATTCCACGGCTTCCGATACTTCTCCAGCTGATACGGAGTCTCCATAAACCTCTATTTTACGTTCTGGCTTTTTTGGCAATTCTATAAGCTGCTCTCCCTCCCCTATCTCTAAATCCAATATCGTCAACTCGTGACAGGAATCCTGTCTCTTAAAAAACACCACATCATGCGTCGTTTTATCTAAATCATCCACTGGAATATTTAAAACAATATCTCCATTTTGTGGGAGTGCTAAACTTATCTGTTTTTCGTCAATAATGCAGCCAAGAAAATTTTCCCAGTATGCATTTTTATTTCTCACATGAATTTTTAATATACTTCCTGTAAATCTCATCCTAAGAGAAGTACAGGGATATACAAACACAGGTTCTTTTGGATTGCTCCAATCAATTCTTCCACTGTACTGTAACTTCTTATTATCTGCCCTAATTTTCATATTTTCCTTTTTCCCTCTCAGTCATAAATTCTATTCTCAAAAAAAACACCTGTTGGATTCAAAAATAACAAGACAATATATGCTGTGAGAGAAAATCCAACGACTAAATAAATAGGGGTAACTACTCCTACAAAATAAGTTCCTAAAATAATACAAACAATCGGAATACAATTAAGTATAATCACACATACTGTCTTTGGAAGATTACGAATTGCTTCATAAAAGGATTTTTTCACTAAATTTTTTATGCTTAAATTTTCTATTGCCATTAATATAAAAATATATGAAGTAATCATAAGCCAGAGTAATGTGAAACTTCCTATCAAAACACCAATGACAGACCAAAATCCATTTCCTCCTATTTTTCCTAAAAATAGTATATCAAAAACTAGAATACTTTCCGTAATAAGAAATAATGCTCCCACCTTTATTTTTTGTCTTAAATTTAGTTTAAAATAATAAAAGAATTCTCGTATTATAAATATATCCTTTTTTTCTTTCCACTCTAGCAGCACCGCATACATGGCTGTATATGAAGCTCCGATTGTAAGAAGAGGAATGCAGCAGATTAAAAAAACAATATTTAATAAAATCATATCTCCCACTCTTCCCATAAATTCAAAAAATGGATTTTCAATGTTCAACTTCTTCATCTCAATTCCTCCTCTCTTATATCTTAGAGCATCATCTCTAAAAATTTTTTGTTCAACACTTTATGCTTTCCTGTATTGGGAAAAGCTAAAATATATTTCTCATCTACATCTTGTCTTAAATATTTCATTAGCTTTGTCTCTTCTACATAAATTCCGACTAGGGAATCCTTTTCTTTTATTCCAATTTTATTTTGCTCTATCTTTTGTAAATCCTTTGCCAATAAAAATCCACTCAGCTCTTCAAACTCCGCTCCCAGAGATTTGCAATATTCATAAAAACTCTCCGGCATAATAACCGCATCAATCTCTCCTGAAGACCAGTTAAAGAAAAATTTTTCATAAGAACTTTCATTTACTCCCTTCAGATGCACCCCTCCATAGGATATAAGATAATCCGAATCGACGGAAATTTTTTTCGGATTTTGGTTGGCAAAGGATGCGAAGTCTTTTTCTAACTTCGCATCTCTATCATAATCTACTTCCTGATTTATAATAACACAATGGAACTTCATATCCCTATCGCCAAAAAAAATGTGATATAAGAAGAGAATTACGATGACTACAAATAACAAAAATAATAAAATATGATACCAATAGTAATTTGCGATATATTCAATCGTTTTATTTCTATCCATGTTTTTCGTTTTTTCTCTGATATCATCTATCCATTTTCCCATGCAATCATCCCTTCTCTTCTTATCTTTTATCTATTCTTTTTATTGATTACCTTTTTATTTTTAACCCTTTACTGCACCAGCAGCCATTCCGCCGTATACCTGTTTTTGGAATACTAGGAATAAGACTAAAATTGGTATAATTGTAATGATAACTCCTGCACAAATATAGTTATATTGATTTCCATAAGGTCCTGTAAATGTGTATAGCGCTGTAGATATTGTACGAAGTTCTGGAACCTGTAAATAGAGGTTTGACATATAGTACTCGTTATAAACACTTACACCTTTTAAAACCATAGAGGTTACAATCGCTGGTTTTAATAATGGAAATAGAATCTTGAAAAACACTCCAAAATAAGTACATCCATCCATAATCGCAGACTCATCTAAAGAGACTGGCAAGTTCTCAAAAAATTGTAGAAAAATATAGATAGAAATAATATCCGTTCCCATTAAAACAATCATATATCCATATAAATGGTTGATTAATCCCAAAGAATACATAATCTGATAAACAGTTACCTGTGTCGCAATACCTGGAATCAAGGATGCAAACATAAATAAGTTTTGAATCATACCATTTCCAGGAAACTTAAATCGATTTAAAACGTAGGCAAGCATGGATCCAATAAAAATAGATGCTGCCAATACTACGATAAGTACGATTCCTGTATGGAGAAAACCTCCGAGCATATTTGCTTTCTCAAAAGCTATTTTAAAATTTTCAAAGTATCCAAAGCTCTGTGGAAGATCTAATACAGATGTTGTATTATATTCCTCAGTTGTCTTAAAAGCTGTTAAAATACAAACACAAACTGGAATAATTGCAACTAAAGAAGCTGCGATTAAAAATACATACTTTGCGATTGAAAAAATGATACTTCCTATATGTACTTTTTTCATACGTTACTTCCTCCTCCCTGCTTTGCCTTTAACGCTGCTTTTGCCTCTTTCTTTCTTCTTCTAACTGCTGCCTTAGACTCATCATCTGTTCCATCGTCAAATACATATGCAAAGAATAATTTTTGGGCAATCGTACATAAAATAATAATTGCTAATAAAACAATTGCCATCGCACAGGCAAGACCAACCTTTTGGTTTTCGTGAGCTAAACGGTTCATAATAACGAAGTAAGTACCTGTTCCCATTGTACCGTTTGTAATAACATATGGTGGTTCGAATGCGCTGAGAGAGCCACTAATTGAAAGGATAATATTCAGTACAACGATAGATTTAATACTTGGAAGGATAATATAAAGGAACTGATGCCATCTATTTGCTCCATCAAGAGATGCCGCCTCATAAAGTTCAGAATCTACTGACATCATTGCACCCAGAAATAAAATCATATTCTGTCCTGTATATCTCCAAACAGATGTTGCTGCCAAAGAAATATTATTAATCCTTTGGTCTTGAAGCCACATTGGTATATTGTCAATATTCATTCCTATCATCTGCAAGAGAGAGTCAAGCACGAATCCTCTCGCATAGAAAAATTTAAAAATAAATCCAACCGCAATACCACAAATTAAATATGGGAAAAACATTGCTGCCTTAAATACACCGCTTCCTTTTACTCCAAATACCATCAAAGAAGCAAAGAATAAGGCAAGTGCAAGCTGTACAATCGCTCCAAGCATATAGTAAACGCTGACAAAGAGTGATTTAAAGCAATCGCTTCTTTGAAAAACATCAATATAATTTTTAAGACCAACAAATGTCTTTCCACCTATGTATTTCATATCATAAAAACTAAATTGAATCATCTTTAGAAATGGAATATAGGTAAACAAGAGGAGTAATAATAGCGGAACAAATAGAAATACCACAATTACCGTCGCTCTTTGTCCATCTCCACTTTTGAACCATTCTGGAAAACTTCTCTTCTTTTTTGGTCTAACATATGCTTCATTTTCATTCATGGAAGGTTCCCCCTTTTTACTTTACTTCAACGCCTTTTGACTCCTGTGCTGCTGTCCATTTCTCATTCCAAGTATTCATGAGATCATCTAAAGTTTTACTTCCATAGAGTGCTGCCTCCAAAATTTCACAATCTGGATAGTCATTATTATTAATTCCTACTTCACTTTCATTATTTACTGCATCAAATAAATCTTCCTCTCCCTCTAACGCTGGAGTATCTGGAAGCAACTCAATTCCCTTAAAATCAGCAAGTGCATCTGGCAAAGGCTCGCTCTTTAAAGCTGGAATACTTCCCTCATCTGTGTAGATAGTTGATTCTTCAAGTAACCATTTCAAATAAACCATAGCGCCAATCTGATTATCTTCTTTGCTCTGTTTATTAATACCAAAGCAATAATTTCCGCCAGAACCTGCATATTGTTTTCCATTTACTGTAATAGGGAAGGACATATATCCGATATCATCTGGATTATCACCAGCCTGCTTACACTGCTCTACTGCCCAAGATCCGAGAACCATTGTTGCAATCTCGCCTTTATTGATCATACCCTTAGAAGATTCCCAATCGCTGCTGGCAGGGTCTTCCTCCACAAGTTTTCTTGCTACTGCCTCATACAGTGTATAATAAACTGCGTAAGGTCCTGTCATATCTGCTCTCTTGCTAAATGGATTTTTAGAATGAATAATTGTCTGTGTCATATAAGCAGGATCTCCTGTCGCTGCTGTTCCGATATACTGATCCCATGCTCCCATTGTCCATCCTGCTGCAAAGTTTGTGTATAGAGGAATGGCATCTATTTTGTCCTTAATGATTTGTAAGTCCTTTAGAAATTCATCTGGAGTTTTTGGAAGCTCTTTAATTCCCGCATCTGCCCAAACCTTTTTATTATAAAGCACACCGTTCGCAGTTCCTCCATTTGCAATTCCGTACACTGTTCCACCAAAAGCAGCCTCGCTCACAAAATTATATGTTTGATCTAAAGTCTCAAAGCTTCCAAGAGGAGAAAAATAATCTGCCAACTCGCTTTTATTTACGGATGTCGGAATAAAACAAAGTTCACCCCAGTCTCCTGTTGTCAAACGAAGATTTAGAGATTCCTCATAATCAGTAATTCCCTCATAGCTAACTTTAATATTTGGATAAATTTTCATAAATTCTTCCGCATATCCCTTGTAGACAGTATCCACAATATCCGTTCTGTTTGTGAGAACTTTAACTTCAGCGTTCAAATCCTTATAATCCTCGCCGATCTTAATCTGATCAATAGTTGGCAAAGTTACATTGCTTGTTTCTTTTTTCTCACCATTTCCTCCTCCACAAGCTGCCATCGACAACATCATTGTTGTTACAAGTCCTAAACTTGTCACTCGTTTCCATGTCTTCATTTTTTAACCTCCTGTTTAATTAAATTTTAACTATTTTTTAGTTAATGTTATTCTACACCCTTTTTATGTTTTTTACAAGTTTTTTTCATTAATCTATATATTTTTGCCATTTTTCATGATTTTTTACATCATTTTAACTTAATTTTTAATAATTATATACTTTATTTTTTAAGTTATGTTTTTCTTTAAAGAACTATCTCTTACTCCTCATAATTTTCTTATTGGATTTCTGTAACAAAAAAAGGATATTGAAATTTTTTCAACATCCTTTTTTTCACGCTATTGTATTTCCTCTTATTTTTCTATTCTTTTTCTTTTAACTTCACACTCTTTTTTATGACAATCTTTCCAGAAACAATTTCAAGACCCTGTCCTGACTCTGGATTTTTAAGTCTTTTTAATATTTTGTTTAATGCAACTTTGGTCATTGCTCTCGTATTTACCTCGTAAGTCGTAATTTTAAAATCTGCAAATCCTGGATATAAATAATTGTCAAAACCTACTACTGCAATATCTTCAGGTACTCGATATCCCTCTTCATTTAATCTCTCAATTAATAACCCCGCTGTCAAATCACAATTACATACAAATGCCTCTGGTAATCTTCTTGGAAGCTCAAACTGAATCTGACCTAACTCATCTCTATCTTCTATCACCCATTCTGGCCATATTTCTTTTTTATGCTCCATCATTGATTTTGCAAACCCGAAATATCTATCCATAATACTGCTTGTAGCATGGATAGATCCGACAAACGCAAGCTCTTTATACCCATTTTGAAATAAAAGTTCTGTCATAAGATACATGCCATAAAAACTATCTACAATTACCGCATCTTTTGCCAAATCTTTATCATAGAAATCTAAAAAAACAATTGGAATACTTGTCGCTTTTTTTAATTTACTAATATACGGCTTTCCAATCTCACCAATAATAACAAGTCCATCCACCGTTTTTTCTTCAATGCACTGAGGCAGAGCAAATGTTTCTATCTCCGCCACCTTCTTTAATACCTCAACTGTTGTAAAACAACGTTTTTCCGTTGCAAGTAAAGCCAGTTCTTGATACATTTTCCAGTAAAAAGTAGAATATTGCGCTAAATAATTCTCAGCAATCAAAACTCCTATCTTAATAAATCCCGCAAAATTTTCCATTCTTTTTGTGCCTCGATTTCCAATAGGTTGATATCCCATCTCATCTGCTATCTTTTGTATTTTTACTTTTAGCTCCTCACTCACTCCCTTATTTCCAGTTAAAGCATTATGAACTGTTACTGTACTTACTCCTACTTTCTGTGCAATATCCGCTAATCTTACCTTTGCCATCTTATTCCTTCTCTCTTTTACTAATTATTGTTTGTGATTTTCTTCACTGCGTAACAGTTCTGACATAACACTTTAAAGCAATCCTTCATTTTTATAATATTTTCCCGTTTATTATGCAGAAGCTTTTTCTATAAAATGATAAATCTTACTTATAAAATCTCCATTCAGATTTTTCACTAAAAATCCGCAGTTCATAAGCTCATCACCGCCATAGATTTCACCTGTTTCTTCCCAAATATATTCTTTCTCAGGGTCTAATCCTTTTAAATAAATTTTGCTGCTTTTTTTATTTACCCTAGCCAAAACTTGAACATAGGTTATAAGCGCCTCTTTTTTATCTTTAGAGACAATTTCCCAACAATCAATTGGCTCTTGCTCACTCCAAGATGAAATACGATAATAATCTCCTTTTTGAATTAACTTATAATATTTATTATACAATGCAGTTTGACTTGGAATCTGTGCCCTATCTTCCTCAGAAATCTTCGTAATATCAAGCTCATAACCAAATGTTCCACATAAAGCGACATCTCCCCTTGTCTTAAACGGAGTTACTCGATAAGCAGTATGATTTGGACAGTCACTCACATGGGCTCCAATTGTAGAAAGTGGATAAAGTAAGGCTGTCCCCTCCTGAATTTTAAGTCGCTCAATTGCGTCCGTATCATCAGAACACCAAATCTGTGGACTATAGTATAACATTCCTGGGTCAAAACGTCCACCTCCACTACAACAATTCTCTAATAATAAATTTGGAAATTCCTCCACCAATCTCTCCTGAAGTTCATACACTCCAAGCATATAGCGGTGAAGCAATTCATCTTGTGCTTCCCTATCCAAAAAACTACTTCCAATATCACAAATTGGTCGGTTCATATCCCATTTTACATAAGTGATATTGGCACTTCTTAAGATTTTTGCTACAGATTCATACACATAATCTCTAATTTCTTCTCTAGATAAGTCTAGCACATACTGTGCTCTGCTTTGCGTAGGTATCCTTCCATTAAGCTGCAACGCCCAATCAGGGTGAGCCCGATATAAATTTGAATTTAAAGAAATCATCTCCGGCTCAAACCAAATACCAAATTCCAATCCTATCTCATTTACCTTTGACACAAGAGCAGGTAACCCTCCAACTATCTTTTCTTCATTTACAATCCAATCTCCAAGAGAGGAGTCATCATTATCTCTTTTTCCGAACCAGCCATCATCCATAACAAGCATTTCAATTCCCTGCTTTTTGGCCTCTCTCGCAATATCAAGCAGCTTTTCTGTATCAAACTCAAAATACGTCGCCTCCCAGTTATTAATAAGAATCGGGCGTTTTTTATACTGATAAGAACTGCGAATCATATGATTTCGATAAAAATCATGAAGATTTCTCGTCATTTTTCCAATTCCTTCGCTAGAATATACAAGAACGACTTCTGGAGTTTGAAATTCCTCCCCTGATTTTAAATTCCATCCAAAATGATCAGGATGAATTCCCATTGTCATACGAACCTGGTCATTGCAAGTAAGCTCTGCCTGTGCAAGAAAACTTCCAGAATATACAAAATGCATTCCATACACCTCACCCACATCTTCTGTCGTCTCTGGCGTTACTAAAGCCAAAAATGGATGCTCATGATGACTGGAAATTCCTTTATTTGAAGAAACCATCTGTTTTCCGAAACGAATTTCTCCCCTTTGTATATGACGTTCTCTCGCCCATGCTCCCACAAGACTTAACATCTCAAATTTCTTATTATCCATATCTATACATGCACTATAAGCCTTGCGTAATTTAAGTCTTTTTTCTGACTGATTCAAAATTTTTACGTTTCTAGTAATAATATCTTTCTCATAAAAAACAGAGTAGGAAAGTCTAACTTCCATATTAAGAATCGGATCTTCACATATTATTGTCAATGTCTCTACTTCATCTTCTTTTCCAAAAGAAGCTGGAAGCCCTAAAAGTTTCTTTTTCCCCCTCTCAATTATATGAGAGCGATAAAAGATTTCACATCCTGTATAATTTTCCTCCGTCTGCACCTCAAGACAACTCTCTCTATAATCTCCCACGCCACCTGTAGGATATTCTGCCAGAAAATTATCAAGAAACATTCCCTTTTCCCTCTCTAAAACAGAGGGAGTAAATGGTCTTTCATGAATTCTAAGAAGTTCTCTTCTTGGCATTCTCGAAATCCTCTTTCCATAATAGATATGTCCGACATATCCCTCTACTGTGAGCCCGATGATATAGGACGTATTTTTTGTATCAAGCTTAAATATCTTCTTCTCCTCGTCAAACCTTATACCCATTTTGCCTCTCCTTTATTTTTTAATCATTTTTAAGTTAAATTAAGTTTAAGTTTATTAAACAATGTTTTATTAAAAAAGTCAATAGTTTTTTCCGTTTTCTTTTGTTATTACTATGAAAATCTTATCCAAAAGACAAACAAATCGACGCAGAAAAAATATCGTTGTAAAAGAAAGATATTTTTTCTGCTGTATAATGGAAATTTATAGAATATAGGCTCTTTCCTTTATGGTTGTGCCTGCAAAATCAAGTATATCTATAGATATTCACTTAAAAAATTTAAATTACTTTATGTTTTTACTTAAATAAAAAAATTACATTCAAATTCACTCTTCTAAAAAATAAAAAAACAGAAAAACTGTCATAAAAAACGGAAAAACTATTCCTATTTTTATGACAATTTACGACTTATTTTGCAAGAAAATAAATTGACAGATTCATTTTTATATAGTAGACTAGGTTTAAATTGCATAGAGATTAAAAATATATGCGATATTTTATATATTTTCGCTCTATCTCATCATTTCTGTATGTGGATAATATGAAAAAAAGTTTTTAAAAAACTGCATACACAGTAAAAAGGAGGATTTTATGGAATCATTAGGATTAATTTTAAGCACTGTTGACGATTTCGTCTGGGGTCCTGTCATGCTTGTTCTCTTAGTCGGAACAGGTATCTATTTGACAGTTCGGCTACGTTTTTTGCCTTGGAGAAACCTCGGCTACGCCCTAAAAAGTACACTAAGTAAGGAAGCAAGAAAAAGTGATAAGGGATCAGGTGATATTTCCCCGTTCTCTGCATTAACAACAGCACTTGCCGCAACAATCGGTACTGGTAATATCGTAGGTGTGGCAACTGCTATGGTATCTGGTGGACCTGGAGCTTTAGTGTGGATGTTAATTTCCGCCTGCTTTGGTCTCACAACAAAATTTAGTGAATGTATGCTAGCTATCAAGTACCGTGAGGTAAATGAAACCGGCGAGATGTCCGGCGGACCTATGTACACGATGAAACGCGGATTTAAGAATAAGAAAGTCGGAGCTGTTCTCGGATGGCTCTTTGCCTTATTTGCAGTTATCGCCTCCTTCGGTATCGGTAACTTAACACAGGGTAACTCTATCGCTTCCTCTTTCCAGACTACATTCGGAGTCCCTACATGGATTACTGGTATTATTATCACTGTACTCGCACTTATTATCATTGTTGGCGGTATTCAGAGCATTTCTAAGGTATCTTCTATCGTTGTACCTTTAATGGCTATTTTCTATATTATCGCTGGTATTATCGTTATTATTGGAAATATCGCAAACGTGCCTTCTGGTATTGTTTTAATTATAAAAATGGCATTTTCACCAAAAGCTGTTAGCGGCGGTGTTCTCGGATCTGTCGTAGCTTCTATGATGGGAGCTATGCGTTTTGGTGTTGCTAGAGGATGCTTCTCTAACGAAGCTGGCATGGGTTCTGCTGCAATCACAGCTGCTGCCGCAACAACTGACCATCCTTGTCGTCAGGGATACATCAATATGACTGGTACATTTTGGGATACCATCGTTGTCTGTACAATTACTGGTCTTTGTATCGCAAGCTCTGGTGTTCTTGGCAACACTCATGACACAATCAATTCTACATACGCAGTATCAAATAATACTATTATTATTGAAAATTATGAGAAAGATAAAGCATTTGACGGAACAATTGATGTAAATGGAACAACCGTTACTTTGACTGATTCGGTTCTCGGAAAAAGCCTTGTACTCACTCCTTTTGATGGCTCTAAAGTAGATACTACTACTTTAGTTGGAGCTTGGGTTGATTCCGATAAAAATATTTATGAATTTTCTGAAAATGGAGAATTCACTAAGAAAGAACTTTACGTCGGCTCTGCACTCACAATCGAGGCATTTAAAACAGTTCTCGGACCTGTCGGCGGATGGATTATCTGTATCGGAATCGGATTATTCGCTTTCTCCACCATTCTCGGCTGGGAGTATCACGGCGAGAAGGCTTTTGAGTATCTCCTCGGCACACATAAGTACAATATGATTTATCGTGTAGTCTTCTCCTTGATTGCATTCGTTGGAGCAACAACTACACTTAATATCGTTTGGAACTTCTCCGATATCGCCAATGCTCTTATGGCAATTCCAAACCTTATTTCTTTGATTGTACTCTCTAAAGTAATTGTAGATGAGGTAGATGAATTTGAGGAGATTTTGAAAAGAGAGGGAAGAAAATAACTAAATTTTTACAATTGAAAATTTATTTTAATCAAAAATAGCTTGCAGTGAATTTAACAATAGTTGATATTCACCACAAGCTATTTTTTTGTCAGATTATTCATCACAGTCTTATATATAATTGTTCGTGTTCCACTAATGAGTAAATCAATTTTAAATCTTCACCAGAAGCATTATAAATCGCTGTAGTGAACTACTCGGCAACAAGTTACCGAGCTTCTTGCTTCAATCACTACTGCGTAGGCTACCATATACGGCAACGATACGTCTTACACAGTGTCCACAAGCG
>JBJEOA010000006.1:0-3751 GCA_051880475.1 Lachnospiraceae bacterium
TTCTCATCGATTCCTTTAAATTGAAGATACTGCTCATAGGTATAATACCTTCTATTGGTTGGCGTTCGATTGGCTTTTAAAATTCCTTCTCTATCCCATCGTTGCAATGTTTTTACAGAAACACCGATTAATTTTGCAAAATCTTTTGGTTTATAATTTATTCCATTTGATATGTTCATAATACACCTCCGTGAGTATATTATAACATATTTTATCCTGTTTTTCAATTATTTTAATTGCTTAACATTCCTCCTCATTACTCGATAGATAATAGTGGACCGCTCGGCAACAAGTTACCGAGAACTCCCGCCCAAAACTCTTAAAAAATTTTCCAATTATATATCTTTTATTTTACCTTACTTTCTTGTCTACTGTCAATTTTTCTTATTTTCCCAGTATTTAACATATCTTTTTTTTCGAAACTTATATTTACTTTTCAATTGACTTCATGTATAATTATATACTAGCTTTTGAACGAGACAAATCCGCCTGCCTCGCAGGCAACAATATAAACAGTCAATAATATCATACGGGATTTTATAAAAATCCCCATTTTTATGCTTTGGCATAAAATCTCAGGAGGAATTTTATTATGAAGAAAAAAATACTTACTCTATTTTTAATATTTTCATTAGCACTATCCTTTACAGCCTGTAGTTCTTCTCAATCTTCAGGACAAAATTCTTATACTATTTCTGTAAAGAAAGGAATATTTAATACTAAAATTTTTATTCCAGCTACTTTTGCCACTAGTGCAAATATCGAAGATTCCGGTCAAGATAGCTTCGAAATCGCAAATATTGCAAAAAAACAGGGAATCAAAAATGTAACGACAAATAATGATGGTTCTGTCTCAATAAAGCTGTCAAATACTACTTACAAAAGCTTTCTTACAAATGTAAAAATTGGAATAGATGATTATAATAATGCTTTTTTAAAGGACAATCAAGATACCTGTTCTTTTCGAGAGATTTCTCACGATATTAATTTAACAGAATTTAATGTCCTAGCCGATTCAAAAGAATATGTTGTTTCTGATGTTATTACATCAAAACCACTTTATTTCTTTGGAGTTTTATATCAGTCTCTCTCTGATATATCCAAAAAGGATATTAAGACAACGGTAAATATTTTGGACAAAGACACAAAAAATTTGATTCACACAAGTAATTTAACATTTGATGAGTACATAGATATTTTAAAAGGAAAGACAGAACTCTCCACAGAAGAACAAGAGCCTATCACAACTACGGCGACTACAGCCGCAACTAGTGCTACAACTACAGCGACTACGGCAAGTAATCCTGTAACCTCTAATATTCAAAGCACAAAGCAAGGAAATAATACTCAGATAACAACTACCACTAGTTCTTCAGCGACAGCGACTGACACTACAACTACGACTACTGCTGTAACTAGCGCTGCAACTACAGCCACGACTACGACCGCGACTACTGCTGCAGCAACGCCAAATCTTAATACAGCAGACCAATCTAAGACTACTGGTACTGCGTCGACAGCTGCCACTCAAAATCAAGGTTCTACTTTGGGAAACTATAGCGATACAGGCTCTGGCTCTATATCTCTATCATCTGAAAACGGAGGAGCAGCTACGATTACTGCGAATACAAATTCTACCGTTGATATTATTTTAAAAACGACAAATTTCAATTCATCTCGTAAATCTTATATTTACATAGATGGAATATTAGCAGCTACAGCTAATCTTGAGGCTGAACAAGCTTTACGTTTACAAGGCCGTTATCTTACAGCTGGAACTCATAAAGTAGAAGTCATTCAATATAGTAATGACAGTACTAGTGGCTCAGTCATTACATATAAATCTGCCTCATATCAAGTAAAATCTTAATGAAATAGTGATAAAATAAAAATTTCCTCGATGATTAAAATAAAGTTTAACCACCGAGGGAATTTTATTTCTATTTGACTATATTTTCTATCTGACTATATTTTCTATCTGACTATATTTTCTATCTGACTATATTTTCTATTTGACTACATTTTCTATTTGCCAATCAATCGGTGTAAGTCCATTCTCTTCTAAAAATGCGTTGGTCTTACTAAAATGTCTACACCCAAAGAATCCTCTGTACGCAGAAAGCGGGCTTGGGTGAGGTGCCTCCAAAATCAGATGCTTCGAATTATGGAGCATCGTTTTTTTATTTTGTGCCGGACGTCCCCAGAGCAAAAATACAATTGGTCTATCTTGTTTATCTAAAATTTTAATACAAGCATCCGTAAACTGCTCCCACCCAATTCCTCTGTGAGAGTTCGCCTGATGAGCACGGACCGTAAGTACAGTATTTAACATTAAAACCCCCTGCTTTGCCCACTTAACTAAATATCCATTATTTGGAATTTCACACCCCAAATCATCATGAAGCTCTTGATAAATATTTTGCAAAGAAGGTGGTATATCAACCTCTGGCTTTACAGAAAAACAAAGTCCATGTGCCTGTCCTACATTATGATATGGATCTTGACCTAAAATTACTACTTTTACCTCTTTTAGTGGAGTTAAATGAAATGCTGTAAATAAATCATCCGGTGCTGGAAAAATCTGTCTCTCTTTATATTCTTTCATTACCGTTTTATATAATTCTCTATAATAAGGTTTTTTATACTCTTCTTTTAAATATTCCTGCCAGTCATTGCTAATCGGTGGCATACTCACACTTCCTTTCCAAAAATCTGAATTGATTATACCAAAAAAAGCCTTATATAGCAAACGCTATATAAGGCCAAATAATCGAAAAGCTGCGGATTAGTTGTTGATTAACTTATCCTCATCACTCCAGCTATAAAGTTTACGAATTTCTTCTCCAACTTGCTCATGTGGCTGCTCTGCTGCAATCTTTCTCATAGCTTTGAAGTGAGCCTGTCCACCTGCAGACATCTCTAATAAGAACTCTTTTGCGAAAGAACCATCCTGAATATCAGAAAGGATTTGCTTCATAGCTTTCTTAGTATCTTCTGTGATGATCTTAGGTCCTGTGATATAATCACCGTACTCAGCTGTATTAGAAATAGAATATCTCATTCCAGCGAAACCTGACTGATAAATTAAGTCAACGATTAATTTCATCTCGTGGATACACTCAAAGTAAGCATTTCTTGGATCATATCCAGCTTCACATAATGTCTCAAATCCAGCTTTCATTAATGCACAAACACCACCGCAAAGTACTGCCTGCTCACCAAAGAGGTCTGTCTCTGTCTCTGTTCTAAATGTTGTCTCAAGAACACCAGCTCTTGCTCCACCGATACCTAAAGCATAAGCTAAAGCAATTTCTTGAGCTTTTCCTGTAGCATCCTGCTCAACAGCTACTAAACAAGGAACACCTTTTCCAACCTGGAACTCGCTTCTTACTGTATGTCCAGGTCCTTTTGGAGCTACCATAGTAACGTCAACGTATTTAGGTGGCACGATCTGTCCGAAATGAATATTGAAACCATGAGCGAACATTAACATATTGCCTTCCTCTAAGTTTGGCTCAATATCCTCTTTGTATAACTGAGCCTGCTTCTCATCGTTGATTAAGATCATGATGATATCCGCTTTTTTTGCAGCCTCTGCAGCTGTATAAACAGTAAGTCCCTGAGCCTCAGCTTTTGCCCAAGATTTACTTCCCTCATACAATCCGATGATTACATTACATCCAGAATCTTTTAAGTTTAATGCATGTGCATGTCCTTGGCTACCATAACCAATGATAGCAATTGTCTTTCC
>JBJEOA010000007.1:0-72456 GCA_051880475.1 Lachnospiraceae bacterium
AGAGGCAATTATCTCTATTTTAATCTGGAGATAATGACCTCTTGTAACTCATAATATGGTGAATCAGATATTTCCTTACTATTCTATTTTTATTTTATTTTTTCTATTTTCAGTTTATTCTTTCATTTTTATTCTATATTCTATTTTTTCATGCGCACTAAACTTCATCTCATATAAGGAAGTCTCACTGTAAATACACTTCCAACTCCAAGCTCACTCTCGACAGTGATTTTTCCTCTATAAAGTTCCACAATATGTTTTACAATCGAGAGTCCAAGACCAGTGCCTCCCTGTTTTCTAGAACGTCCTTTATCTACTCGATAAAATCTCTCAAATAATCTTGGAAGATGCTCTTTTGAGATTCCCACTCCCGTATCCTTTACGCAAATGATAAGATGATTGTCCTCCTCCCTCGCATATAGGCTAACCTTTCCCTTTACGGTATACTTTATTGCATTATCTGTTAAGTTCAAAATAATCTCTCTTAGATAATTGCGATTACAAAAATAAGGTGTCATCTGCTCTGGCATATCTAGCTCTAGCACAATATCTTTCCCTTTCTTTGACCAAAGAAGCTCCATTACTTCTTTAGCCACTTCCCTTACATCTACCATTTCATTTTCACTGCCAACTACTGCATTTTCCGCTTTTTTTGACTCCTCTGCCGACTCGATTTTAGAGAGCATCAAAATATCTTCAATCAGTCTTGTCAACCTCTGTGACTCAATATCAATAATATTTAAAAACTTTCTTCCAAAAACAGGGTCATTAATGGCGCCACTTTGCAATGTCTCCACAAATCCTCGAATTGAGGTGAGAGGTGTCTTAAGCTCATGAGTTACATTTGAGACAAACTCAGCTTTCATTTGCTCCACTCTTTTTAGCTCAGTAATATTCTCAAAAACGAGAAGCAATCCCATTTTCTTCTTCTCTTTTTGGTGAAGTGCCGTTCCTCTCACACGAACAATGCGCTTCTCATTATTCAAGTAAAGCTCAATCTCATCTTCTGAGATCGTATCACTCTCCCTTATCTGCTCCATGAGGGAAATGATTTTCTCACTTCGGTAATAGGAAAACAAAGATTCTCCAACTATAATTTCCTCTTTTAATCCTAAAATATCTCTCAACTGACTATTACAAAATAAAATTTTATAGTGATAATCTAGGGCAACAACACCTGATGCCATACTAGATAAAATGGCATTTAATTCCTCGTTTTTGCTCTTTAAAATTTCCTCGTTAATATGAAGGCTCTTTGCCATATGATTAAATGTATTTGCCAGCCTTCCTATCTCATCCTTATTTTTTACCTGAATCTCCTGATTATAATCTCCGGCAGCGATTTTTTCTGCTGATAAAGTAAGTTTTACTATCGGATCTGTCATTTTCTTTACAAAATAGCTCACATATAAACTCACCAATACGGTGGCAATCATAATCGTAACTGCTATTGCATTCGTAAAATCCGATATAATAAGCCGAAACTGGTCATATGGAATCGAAATACGCATAATGCCAGAAAATCCTTTTTGGTTTACCTCTAAAGCTGCATAATAATAATCCTTGCCGACAGTACTTGAATAGCGCCTGGCAAATCCAATTTTTCCCTTGAGGGCATCTTCTATCTCTGGTCTCCCCTTATGATTTTCTCTTATCGTATCCTTCGTCTCGGAATCATAAAATACAATACCATTTTTCTCAATCAATGTAATACGAATATCAAAGAGCTTGCTCTTATTGTCGACAAAAGAAATCGCGTCCTCTGTAGTTGAAATATGAGCATTCTCAAAATCATCCTTTAAAAGAGAAGCCTGTTTTTTATATTGAGTCTGATTTTCCTGCTCCATATAGCTTAAGGTAATACTTCCAATGGCAAGTCCAGTTCCAATAATTGCCAATATGATTCCTACGATATAAATAAAAACCCATTTTTTCTTCATTTTTATCGTCTACTCCTGATATTTATATCCAATTCCCCTCACTGTCTTAATCGGGTTGTCTTCAATTCCAGCCTCTTCCAATTTTTTTCGTATATTTCTGACATGGACATCGACCGTTCTTGTCTCTCCAAAATAATCATATCCCCATATATATTCTAGAAGTTGATCTCTTGTAAAAACTCTGCCCTTATTCTTTCCAAGAAAATATAAAAGTTCAAATTCCTTTAATGATAACTCAACCGGAACTCCCTTTGCAAAAACTTCCCTTGAAATTCTATCAATCTTAATATCCGACAAAATAAGATAGTCTTCCTTATCCTTATTTTCTGACTTGATACTTCTTCTAAGTACTGCCTTTACTCTTGCCATTAACTCATGTATTCCAAAAGGTTTTGAGATATAATCATCCGCACCAAGCTCAAGACCTAATACCTTATCAATTTCTTCCCCCTTGGCAGTTAGCAAAATAACGGGAAGTTCTCCCAATCTCTCATCTTTTCTAATTTCTTTTAGCACGTCAATCCCGCTCATTCCTGGAAGCATCCAGTCAAGCAATACCAAATCAACCTTTTCTTTTTCAAGCAAAGCAAGCGCTTCCTCCCCACTTTGGGCAGTAAGCGCATGAAATTGATTTTGGTACAAATTATATTCAATTAATTCTAAAATATGTTCTTCGTCGTCTACAACTAAAATTGTGTGATTTTCCATAATCTGTCCTCAACTATTTCTACTTTTATTCATAGCTGCCTATAAAGGCAGGCATATCAATTTATTATGCCAGTTCTCCCGTAACAATAAATAAAATCCATTTTGCAATATTAGCAGAGTGGTCTGCCATACGCTCTAAATACTTAATTATCATCAAATAATCGACGCATTGAGGAACAACTTGTGCATTTTCTTGCATTGTCTTTGTAAGCTCTGAGCGAATCGATTCAAAATAATTATCTACTATATCGTCCTGATCACAAACCTTCTTGGCCAAATCAATATCTCTATTTACATAGCTCACAATGATATTTGTCGCCATCTCTCTCATAGCCTTAATCATATTTTGCAAGTCTTTTGGCTCTCTTATCTGTGGTTTTTTAAATAAGTCAAGCAAATATTCAGATATGTCAGAACAGTGGTCCGCAATTCGCTCAACATCTGTCACAAGTTTCATAATAGATGTCACTTCACGAAGGTCTGTGGCAATTGGCTGCTGCTTTGCGATAAGCAAAATACATTCCTGCTCAATAGAAAGCTGCATATCATCAATCTGGTCATCTCGCATCATAACATTTTCTGCCATAGATACGCTTCGATTCTCCATCGCACGAATCATAAGGGAGATGGATGTCTCAAGCATTGTTCCCATTTTTATAACGTCATTATTTAGATTTTCTAATTCCTCTAAAAATACGGTTCTTGTTCCCATATTTTAAAAGCTCCTTTCTAGCATAATTCATTTTTTTCAAATTGTAAAGTATAGTTTTAAAATTATAAAAAATCAACCAAAACGTCCGGTAATATAATCCTCTGTTCTTCTGTCTGTCGGATTATTAAAAATTTTATAAGTATCGTCATACTCTACTACCTCTCCTGTCAAGAAAAAGGCAGTTTTATCGGAAATACGGCTTGCCTGCTGCATATTATGTGTTACCATAACAATAGTATAATCTTCTTTTAGCTCGGTTGCCAAATCCTCAATTTTTAAAGTTGAAATTGGGTCAAGAGCAGATGTTGGCTCGTCCATCAAGATAACCTCTGGCTGCACCGCCAAAGCTCTCGCAATACAAATTCTTTGCTGCTGCCCTCCAGATATTCCAAGGGCACTCTTTTTTAATCTATCTTTTACTTCATCCCAGATGGCAGCCTGTCTTAAACTCTTTTCTACAATCTCGTCAAGCACCGCTTTTTTCTTCACTCCGTGAATTCTTGGTCCATATGCCACATTATCGTAGATAGACATCGGAAACGGATTTGGCTGCTGAAATACCATTCCCACTCTAGTTCGAAGCTTTGTCACATCAATATCTTCATAAATATCTATATCATCTAAATAAATTTTTCCGTCAATTTTTACATTTTCTACCAAATCATTCATACGATTGATTGTCTTTAAAAAAGTAGATTTTCCACATCCAGAAGGTCCGATAAACGCTGTAATTTTATTTTTTGGAATCTCCATATTAATTCCTTTTAGGGCGTGGAAATCACCGTAATGCAAATGCAAATCCTCCACTGTAAATTTCATTCCATTGCTCATTTATTTTTTCTCCTTTTCTATTCCCATATCTCTTATTTATTCCTTCACTGTGCGTCGATTAGTCATTACTTTAGATAAAAAGTTCAACGTAATAATTAATACAATCAATACAACACCTATGGCGCAGGCCTCCCCTATATTTCCCTGTTCCTTTAATGCCGTATAAGCCTTAATGGTAAGTGTTGCGCCAGAAGCCTTCGACCCAGTGAATGCGGTCGGAATACTTGCTACCGTACCTGCTGTGAGCAAGAGAGCTGCTGACTCTCCGACAATTCGCCCGATACTTAAAATAACAGCAACTAAAATACCAGGAAGAGCGTTTGGCAAAATAATCTTTGAAATTGTCTGAAGTTTTGTCGCTCCAAGTCCCAGAGAAGATTCTCTATATCCTTTTGGAATTGATTTTAGAGTTTCCTCCGTCGTAGAGATAATAACAGGAAGTAAAATAATCGCAATCGTTAAAGCTCCCGCTAAAATAGAATAGCTCATTTTACATATTTGTACGAAAAAAATCGATCCAAACAATCCGTATATAATCGATGGAATTCCAGATAAATTTTGAATTGCAAATCGAATTAAAGTCACTAGCCTTCCCTGCTTTGCATACTCATTTAAATAAATTGCGGATAAAATTCCAATCGGAGCTGCCACTAATAAAGATAATAAAATCATATAAATAGTAGTGACAAGCATCGGAACAATTCCTCCACCTACTCTTGTTATTTTTAGTCGAACAGTCTGATTTTTTGCTTGATTTAGGCTATCACTAAATACATGAAAAATTTGCTGCTCATCCCCCGTCGCCCACACTTCCTCTAAGTCTACTGCGTCAATTTTAGAAATAATATCGCCTTTTTTTAGCGAAGAGCGAGCTCCACTCATATCCACCGCTTCTTTTACAGCAGAATCTCCATTAATTTTATCAATCATTACTTGATTATTCTCATTTAATTTTACAAAAATTCCAAGTGAAGCGGCTGGATTTTCTTGTGTATTATTCATATCCGTCACTGGAATATTCACATACATCGTCTTATCTTCATAATCACTTGTCAAAAAATGCATCGATATATTTGGAATACCATTGATAAAAATAAATCCTAATATTAAAACTAATATCGCCACGGTCAGAAAAGAAGAGCCATAGACGAGACCAGTTGCAATTGTATCTTTCGCTTTTTGATTCATATTTTTGTCTTCCTTTCTATTTTTCGTCTTTTTTTCCCGCTGTTAGGCGAATTAATGTCAAATTTACTATCATAATAAAGATAAATAATACTACACCTGTCGCAAATAGCATTTCAGATTGTCTTCCAGACGCATATCCCATCTCAATGGCAATATTTGTCGTCATAAGTCTTACTTTATCCCAGATAGAGCCTGGCATACCAGATTCTGGATTTCCCGCTACAAGCATAACTGCCATTGTCTCTCCGATTGCTCGTCCAATGGCAAGCACTGTGGCAGACAAAATTCCTGATTTTGCTGCTGGAACTACTGTCTTAAAAATCATCTGCATTTTTGTTGCCCCAAGACCGTATGCACCCTCCTTATAGGATTTTGGCACTGCTTTTAGGGCAGTGACTGAAAGTGTAATAATCGTTGGCAAAATCATAATCGTAAGCACAATAATAACAGCGAGTAAAGATTGTCCCTGTACTTTTGGTGTAATAGATTTAATTGCCGGAACAATGACTCCAACACCAAATACTCCATATAAAACAGATGGAATACCGGCAAGCAATTCAACAGCTGGCGTAACAATTTTTACCATATTATCTGGTGCAATCTCAGCTAAGAAAACAGCTGTGAGTAATCCGACCGGCACACCGATACAAATCGCTCCCATTGTCGCTAATACAGAAGCTACAATCATATGCAAAATTCCGTATGTATTAGAACCTGGAGCCCATTTTGTCCCTGTAATAAAATCTAAGAAAGGATACGCATCTGCCCCAAAGAAGGGTTTAAGACCCTTCCAAAAGACAAAGGCAATCAATGCAATTACTGAGATAACCGCTACCATCGCACAGAGAAAGAAAATGGTTTCTACTATTTTTTCAAACATATCTTTTACTTTATTGCGCTCCATCTGTCCTTCTATTTTAAGTTCTTTTTGAGAGAGCATTTCTACGTTTTCCATCTTTACCGAACCTTTCTTTTTATCTGTATAATATTAACCGCTAATTTACTCATCAATACGAATTGCATTATCTTTTTCTACACATGCCTGACCATCGGCAGATACCGCGAACTCTAAAAATTTCTTTCCAGCCTCGGATACTTGATCATCAAAACTTACAAATAAAAATGGTCTAGAAAGAGGATATGTCTTATTTTTTACATTTTCTACGGTTGGCTCCACAGAATCAACAGTCACAGATTTTACTGTATCATCAATATAAGCAAATGAAATATATCCTACTGCATTTTCATTTCCTGCAATTGCAATCTGAGCTGGTCCATTTCCCTCAGAGACTGCTGCGTTAGATGTAAGTCCCTCTGTCTCATCAAGCTTAATTAACTCCTCAAAAGCACTTCTTGTTCCAGAGCTTTCCTCTCTAGATACAACAAAGATTTCTGCGTCATCTCCGCCTACTTCTTTCCAGTTTGTGATTTCTCCTGAGTAAATTTTTTGTAACTGCTCAAGTGTTAAATCTTTTACTTTATTTGCAGGATTTACAGCAACTGCAATTCCGTCATATGCAAATACTGTCTCTGTCATATTCTCTGCTTTTTCCTCGTCGGTAAGCTCTCTAGAAGAAGCTCCGATATTGTTTGTCTTTGCAATAGTATCTTTGATACCGGCGGAAGAACCACTTCCTGTATACTGAATTGTAATTCCAGGATTTAATGCCTCAAACTCAGATTTCATTAAGTTTACAATTTTTTCCACAGAAGTAGAACCTGTAATTGTCACCACACTGCTATCGGATGACTGCTCTACTTGTGTTTCGCTTGCACCATTTGAACTAGAATCCCCCGCTTTATTTGTTCCACATGCTAATAGGGATAAAGAAGCTGTCGCTAAAAGTACTCCTGTGAATAATTTTTTTAATCTCATAATTTTTCCTCCATTTCATTCATGTCTACCCGAAAAATTAGGTATATCATGATATTATTCATATATAAATTTTATTGTTTTGTTCTTTGAACATTCTCTACTCTATCACCTATTTGTTAAGACAATTCAGACTTTTATGTTAAAACTATGTAAATAAAACATAATTCTTCTTTCTTTTTTTCCATAAAAATAAGACTATTTGAAAGTAAATTTACCCTCAAATAGTCCTTTGTATTTTCTGACCTATTTTTTATTCGGTATTTTTTTGTTAGGAAATTTTTTCCAAAATCTTATCATAAAAAGCCGATTTTATTTAATCTTTTCAGCATTCCATACGCCTCTCCCTCACACTCTCGAATTGGGATAATCGAAAGCTGTATTTTATTATTTTCAAGCAATTTCTTTAATTTTTCTACGGCATATAGAAACATCGCATCTTTTCGAATCTTTCCATCTACTAAGATATAAAATTCTGCCTTTGCCTCTTCTTTTTTTAGTTCTTCTTCCATCAAATCCGCGGCAATCAATATCGCCTCACCAAAAGAATAATTTTTTATCTTATTTTGAAGCTGCACACGAAATCCTTTTTTATAGTAGGAAAATTCTCTTGCATAAATATATTTATTTCCATATACAAACGATAATTTTCTTCGATATTCATTATCCTCCTCTAATTTCTCCATCAAAAGATAAAGTTCTTTGCTTATCTCCTTCAAGGACTGCTCTTCCCCTCGAAGCAGTACAAAGATTGTCCTCATTTCTTCCCTTCTTTGTTCAGCCTCTTTTTCTTCCTCTATTTTTCCTATATTAGTTCTATCATATTTTTTTTCTTCCACTAATATCTGTTTTAATTCACTGATTACTTCACGATACTCTATTTTTTCTTCCGTTTGAATAGATAAAAATCTCTCCTTCCAAGAAGGCGATAAAATATTCCAAAATATAGTCGAATACTCCCACGAATCTCTCGGTGGAATCTTTATATTTTCTTTTTCTGCCGCCACTAATACTTTATAAAGCAGTTTTATATTTGCTTTCCACTGAGTCAATTCATGAAATAAAACAACTTCTTCATCAAAAATTCGCTCATCACAAGGATACCATGGAAAACTTTGTTCATATCTTAAATACTGGAATCGCTCCACATGAATAATCTTCATATCTAAAGTTGGATTTTCTTTTGGCACAACAATGCTTCCTAAATCTAGCAACCCAGGATAAATATCATCCATCGCTAAATCTTTTAGTATCTCCATCAGATGAATTGCAATTTCATACAATATTCCAATATCAATATGATATTTCTCTATATTTTCCTTCTGGAATATTTGATTTAGAGTAATACCCTCAAACGGTAATTTCTCACAAGTATAGCCAACCGTATACGAATCTTCCCCTTCCTCTAATAACACCGTCTGCTTTGGAAGAAGAAGATAATCTTTTTTGCGAACTTTCTTTGCGAAAGGATGATTGGAACATAAAAAAATTATTTTATTTTCTAATTCGCTATTATTTTCCTTTGCAGTAATTAACTTTATCAGCTCATCCTCATTACTTTCATAATAGTAATAATCTTGTGTTGAAATTTCTTCATTCTTTTTTAAAAGCTTTTTTTTATTTATTTCCTCCCCCGTTTCTGGAAGGGAATATTTATATATTTTATGAGTATTTACTAAAGATACGGTTTCCATCTTTTTCTCTCTCCTAAACTTCTTTTTGTTTTATTTTAATAAAATAGTTACGCTCCGATGGACACTCCCTTTACTAAATCTTTTAACGGTTTTACAATATTTTCATAGTCCGAGTAGGAGAGTTTTCCAAGAATATCCTCAATCTCAATAAAAAATGGACTTCCCTCCTCGTCTATCTCCCCATTCATCCCCATAAAAGAAAAATCAAATGCTTCTCTGCTAAGCTCCTCTGTGCAAAAAAATACAACTGCTCCCACATTTTTTTGTGTAAGGTCTACATCACTTTTTTTGCTCTCATATGCATCTGAAAATACAATCATAACTTTACTACTTTTTGGGGGAAATTTATTAAGTGACATCATAAGTGCCTCTCTTATCGATTCCGCACCATCATTTGCTCCGCCGTATAATTTTACTCGTTTTAATTTTTTTAAAAAAAGAAAAATATCTGACGTAAAATCTTCTGCATTTTCTATCTTGATAACCTCATTTTCTTCTCCCTCTTGTAAGCTTCGAATTAATGTCATTCCAATCATCGGAATAACCTCGTATTTTACAAGCCATTCGACAATATTTTTTGCTGTAATATAGACAGCAGGATAAAGAGAAGACATAGAGCTAGTCGCATCAATTACAAAATCTACATATAGCATATTTGCTTTTTCTGTCTCTTTTTTTATCTGTTCTTGAATTTTAATATCTATCTTTGGATTTCTAGGCTCCATTTTTTCTTCCTCCCTCTATTTTCGTAATCGTTGTCTCGATACTTCCATACACAAACTTATCCCCGACTTTTACATCGTTTTGCGTCGATTCTCCCACTTTTTGACATGCCTTATCTAAAATAGCATACTTCATCTTATCGTTTACTCGATAAAAAGATAAAATATGCGCATTTAATACTCTATTTTTACTTCTCTCTTGTTTTGAGCCAATACAAATCGGAACAAAACGATAATTTTTTACCATAGGGCTATATTTTATACATCCCATTTTATAGGAAAACTGCATTTTTTCAGAAGGTTCCTCCACTAAAAGCTCATCTAACATAAAGCCATATCCTTCTTTTTTTAAATAAGATTCAAAATCATCTATCACTTCATCAATCGTCTGATATCGCTCCTCCCGCCTTGCTATCATTTTTTGTAAAATACTGCGAATCTCTCCTGGCAATCCTTTCGTATCTTTTAAAGTATAAGAATACTCATTGCCAATCAAATATGTCTCTATCTCTTTTCTCCCATAAAAATGGTGTTTTTCCATATATAGAAAATAAAATACTAAGCCAAGTGAGTAAATATCCATAAGAGGAGTACATTCATGACTATTCCACGCCTGTGGCTCCGCATATCCTGGGGTACCTCTTTGCTTTCTCTGTGTCAATAAAGTTACATTACTCTCATGCAAATGTGCCCAGTCAAAGTCTATAATTTTTACAAATTCTCCATCTTTCGACGCCATAATATTTTCTGGTTTTAAATCTCTATGCACAATCGGATCACTTTCATACATAGAAAGATAATGATGAACTCCATATAAAATTTTTAATACAATTTTATGTTTAATTTCCATCGTCTCTTCTAGCGAATTCCCAAGTGGAGAAGAAAAACGAATCAAATTTGACAAGTCCGGCTCGTCAATATATTCAATTAATGTAATAAAGCAGTTTCGCTTCTCATCAAACATCCCCCCATAAATTCGCACAATAAACGGGGAGTAAAGTCTAACCTTACTTTCCTTATCTACAAATACATCCGAATTTTCACTGTAAATAATTTTTGCAAAATATTTTCTTTTTGTTTTTTTATCTCTCACAAGAAGTCCCTGTTTGCTTCCATGCTGATACACTTCTTTTTCTACGCAAAGTTCTATTCTTAGTTGCTTTTCTCCTACTTCAGGATCATTTATCCAGAGAAAAGTCTCTCCAATTTGAAACATCTCATTCCTCCCAGTCTAAAAAAATCGTCGAAAAAAAGAAGATTTCTTTTTATTTTCTTTCTTCTCTTCCACGAACTTTTCTTCCTCTATTTTCTCAATATATGCTTCCTTTGCCTCATTTTTCCCTCTATATAAAATCATTGTCTGATTGTCATTTTCTCCTTTTTGCACGGCATAATCAAAAATTGCAGAAATAATATCCGCATCCTCGTTCTCTAAAAGTATTTCTAATAATTCACTTTCTAAAAGTTCTCCAAAAGCTCCATCGCTTCCCATAAGAAATAAATCTTCCTCTCGGTAAGGCAGGCGAATCACATGAGGCTCCACTGGAGCATTTTTTCCAATAAACTGTGTCAGCAAGTTCTTTTTTTGATAATAAGTCTCACTACCTCTTTTTATTTTATGCGTTCGAATTAACTGTTCCGCTACATTATCTTCTATCGTAAGTCTTTTTAACTTATTTCCTTCTAATAAAAACGCAGGACTATCTCCACAGTTTGCGACAATCAGCTGATCCCAAAACAAAATAGCTGTCGTCAACGTTGTCCCACCGTAAATTCCCTTATCTAGGCCATACTGATATACTTCCTCATTAATTTCTTGAATTGCGCAATGAGAAAAAGAACAAAGCCCGTCAATTTGCTTCTTTAAGGAACAGCCACTAAATTTATCTCCCATAATAAACTCTAATAATTTATGCTGCCAAAGATGAATCGCCATCCTAGAAAACGCCTCTCCCTTTTCTAGCCCTCCCATTCCATCTGCCACAAGATATACTTTAAGAGCAGCTTCTAAATTAATTCTATATTCCATATAGCAATAATGGTCTTGGTTATCTTTTCTTTTATTCTTTCTACTCTCCAAAAAAATGCCCATACCCCTTACCTCCTTACTTGTTTTCTAAATTCATTTGTAGTATACTAAAAAAGTCCCTGTCAAGCGACGAACTAAAACAAATTTATTTGTTTTTAGTTCGGCATTTGACAGACTAAACCGTATGAGCACGTAAAGCGATAGCTTAGAGTGCGAATACCGGTTTCGATTGTGGGAGTGCAAAGCACGAAACAATCGGACTTTTTAAAAAAGTCCCTGACGCGACGAACTAAAACAAATTTATTTGTTTTTAGTTCGGCATTTGACAGACTAAACCGTATGAGCACGTAAAGCGATAGCTTAGAGTGCGAATACCGGTTTCGATTGTGGGAGTGCAAAGCACGAAACAATCGGACTTTTTAAAAAAGTCCCTGACGCGACGAACTAAAACAAATTTATTTGTTTTTGGCTCGTCGCTTGACAGACTAATAAACTAAATTACTATCATTATACTTTAAGAGGAGTGTTATTATGTTTCCAAAAAATTTTGACCAACTATCTTATCTTCATACTAGCAATCGCAGTCATCTTTTCCTAGTGACAGAGGGAAAATCCAAATACGTTATCAAAATCTCAAAAGAAACAACTCCTGCGTCACTTGAAGCATATCAAGATGAATATGAAACTTTCTCTAAAATCAGCCATCCCTCTATCCCTATGTATTTTGGGTATGAGCCTAATTTTTCAGCAAAAGGATTACCAAGTGGTCAGGCACTTTGTATCGAATATTTAACTGGAACTTCCATGTCCTCTATCCCATATTTTAACACATCCGACTTAAAAAAGTATATACTAGATATTGGAAATCTACTATCTTATTTATTAAATTTTGGTGTTCTCTATACAGATTTACACGAAAATAATATTTTAATTGAGGAAGATACAATCAAACTATTGGATTTCACCTACGCCTATTATTTTTTGAGAAATCCTTCTCCCTCATACACACCAAATATCTGTTATGGTCTTGATTTAAGCTTAGATGGACAACAAATCCTCATTCAGAGCCTCTCTCTCTTAATCAAGCGTCTTATAGATAATAAAGTTTCCAATCTTACCCCCTCACTTGGGGCAGTGCTACAAACAGGATTACATCCCCACTCTTCCCTATTTTTCTATGATTTTTTAGAGATGATTGAGAATGTAATTTAAAATATACTCTTCATTTTACATAATAAAAAATTTAAATTATTCAGTTTTCTTATTTATTCGATATAGTTTTTGATAGATGGAGGCAACGTCTTTTTTTAGGGAAATACCTGCCTCATCTGTCTTTAGATGATTCATACATACAATATACTCAGGATTATCTGCCGGTGCATAAGAAACCATCCAGGCATTATTTGTTCCATTTCCTCTTTGTGCAGTACCAGTTTTTGCTGCAACTTTGAGGTCTTCATATCCCTCCACATAGATACCATACTCATTTCCTGTATCTTTCATAATATCTGAAATTTTGTTTGCAATTTCTTTTGTAGTTGCCTCTGTCAAAACTTCTCTCTTTCCTGTCTTCTTGGCTTTTTTTCCGTCATGTATCTCCTTAATCAAATAAGGCTTTAGCATTTTTCCATCATTTGAAATGGCCTGTGTAATCATCGCCATATGAAGAGGAGTGACCAAGGTTTCTCCTTGACCAAACGCCGTCATAGCAAGCGTTAAATCAGAGTAGTTTCCTAAATCAAAATTAGAGCGAAGAGTACAAAAATCAAGTTCAATATTTTCACCTAATAAAAACTGTTTTGCATTTTTCTCAAGCATGGAAGGACCAATTTTTAAAATTTCTGTCATAAAATAAACATTAGAAGAATGAATAAATCCCTCTCGCAAAGTTAAACTTCCATACGCTGCTTTACTAGCGTTATGAACTTTTCTTCCCTCTACTTTCAAAAATCCTTCGTCCTCGACAATATCTTCCTCAAATCCAGAATCTAGTATTGTTGCGGCAGAAATAATTTTAAATATAGAACCTGGAATGGATGGATTTTGAAATGCATTTGATAGAAGCATCCCGTCAGTATTTGCAATTTCTTCCCAATTTTTTTCAAGTTCATTATTATTATAAGATGGAGTAGAGGCTAAAGCCAAAATTTCTCCTGTCTTTGCATCAAGCACGACACAAGAACCTATGTTTCCCTCTAAAAGCTCATAAGCCTTCGTCTGAAGTTCACTGTCAATTGTAAGTGTCACATTACACCCCGTTTTATTCTCCCCACTAGAGTTTTCGCTATATGTCAGCTCTTTATCAAATGTTTTCTCAAGTCCTGCGGTTGAGTATGTCTTTGAATCATATCCGACTAAGTTGGCAAATGCCTTTGGATGGACATACGTTCTTTTTCCTCCCGCTTTTTGAGAAAAAGCAATTTTATTTCCTTTTCTGTCTAAAATGGAGCCTCTTATATATTCCTTTTCGTATTTGCTCCATACCGCTTTTGACTTTTTTTGATCTGCCTCTGCTGAAATTCCCGGCAATACGGCTGATATCCCTACGAGGGTTAATATCATAAGTATTACACAAACGAGAGAGGCACTTTGCAATATTTGAGTCCTTCTTAATAAATTCAAAGTCTTTTCTTGCTTCTTCCCCATTTTTCTCTCCCTTCCAATCTACATTTCCCGATATTCCAATGACCAAGGCCATCATAACAAAACAAACGACAAGCGAACTTCCACCACTTGAAATAAACGGCAATGTAATTCCAGTAAGTGGACACATTCCACAGCTTCCGCCTATAATAATCAAAGTCTGATAAAATAAGACAGATATAATCCCCACACAAACACCTTGGTGAAATCTATCTTTTCTCGTAATAAAAACTTTTAGTCCCTCTAGCCATAAAAGAACAAAAACGATGAAGACTAAAATCGCAATTAAAATTCCACATCTCTCAATTAATGCTGGATATACCATATCGCTCGTCTTAACGGGAAGCTCAGTAATCGCGTCTGAGCCAAGCCATCCACCGAGCATAATGGCGTCTCTTCCTTTTAGAAGCTGATAGCCTCCTCCACCTGCGTCAGAGGCTGGGTCTAAGAAATACAAAAAACGATTTTGAATTTTTTGAAAATTTCTAAGATAAAACTGGACAATTCCTAAATTGGACAAAAATTGACTTGTTTTTACCATTTTTTCTAAGAAAAATCCCAAAAATATAACGACACTACCTAGACCGACAAAACTAACAAAGGTAACAAAAAACACTCGCAAATCTGGCACAAATAGAAATAAAAATACGAGAAATAAAAGAAAAATTAAAATTAAAGTACCAAATTCTCCCTGTGCAGTTAAAAAGAAGAAATGACAAAACGTTACAAAAAATACTGAAATTATCCTTTTTTTAGACGGATTTTTTACACTACATAAAATTCCTGCAATCACTACTATATAAAGTAATTTATTCACCTCACTAAGTTGCAAGGAAAATCCACCAATCATAATCCAGTTTCTTACACCGCCCCCCACAGCTCTCGCCATAACTAGTGTAATGATATAAAATAAAATGGATATGTAAAATAGCGTTCGTATCATAAAATCTTTCGCTAATATTTTTCCCCATTTACTACAATAAAAACTAGAGGCTAAAATTGCTAGAACAAAAGCTAAAATATATTGAATTTGCAGACTCGCCATAGAGACACGCCCCTCAATATTTTCTGCATTTTTTAAAAACAGCTCTTGCTTAAAAATACTTTGAAGCATGACTCCAACTGTGACAAGAACAATCGTATAATTTAATATTTTTATATTTCCATTATTTCTTTTAATGAAAAAATAAGATATCACTGTCATCAAAATCAATATAAGAAGCATATCTAAGTATGGCTCCATAGATTTTTTAGGATATACAATAAGAAGCATTGCCACTTCTAGGAGAATCATATAAAATGCCGCAGTTTTATAAAAGAAAGAAAATATTTCCCTTACTTTTTGAATTTGACGACAAATTGCCCTATATCCACGTACATATAAAGGTTCCATCTTATGCCATCCTTTCTTACTTATTTTCCTCAAAATATAACTCCGTATTTCCAAGAAAAACACAGAGGCCATCTCTAACCCGCACTTCTAATGTCTGCCTTCCATTTACAAAAATTTTATTTAAAGAATCCATATCCTTTAAAAGAATCGTTTCCCCCTCTTTTCTTATCTGTGCGTGGTGAGAACTCACACTATTATCATCAATCCAAAAATCGTTATCATCTGCCCTGCCAATGGTAAATGGATACTTATCTACTTCAATTTTATCTTCCAATCTTCCACCTGCATCTATCGTCCAAATATAAAAATCTACTTTATTATTTTTTCTTCTCTCTTGCTCTATCACTAAATCTGACGCAACCGTATCAGAAGAACGCTCCACTTTTGATTTCTCTTTTATTTCTTCTCTTTTTATACCATTCTCTTTTATTTCTTGGCTGGCAGTATACGCCTTCTCTAAACTTTTATTGGATTTTATAATAATACAAAGAATTAATAATATAACTAATGCTACCCCTATTTGTGCAAAAAAATCCATAAAAAAACCTCCTTTTCATTCCCGTACTTCTATCATAGCACTGTCATGAAAAGGAGACAATCATTTTAATTTCTTTGCTTTTACTAACTGTGAATTTTCCACCAACGGATGCCTGCGAATTGCTCCGTTGCTTAGCAGCTCCCGCAATTTTGCAAACTATAAAATTTCTTCAAACTTTTCTATTATTCTCTCAATCGGTATCATTTTATGTTCTCCCTCTGACTCGCCAAGATTTTGATAGAAAATAGGAAGTAAGATATCTAATATATTTTCCTTATATTTTTTCTTTAAATATTGCTCCTTTTTTTCATCAAAGTCTTTCACAAAACACCGTCCAGAAAAAATAGAATATAATAAGGCTGTGTAAAAATAAATATCATTTCTTAGAATATCTTTTGAATTTTTCTCTGGCTTTGCCATATAACAATAGTCACAAAATTTTTCTAATAAATAGGAATCCGCCATCTTATCTTTTTTCGAAATAAGACATTCTATCTGATACTTATCACACTCCACTCTTAATTCCTCTTTTGTTTTTTCCTCTTTTCTTTTTATAAACTGTTTAAAAACCATATTTTTCTTCCAGCGATTTAATTCTTCAAACAAAAGATGGTCAACATTTTGATAACGAATATACTCATTTTTTTGATATCCGTAATCTTTTTTTCTTTTTAACTCCAATAATTTATATCCGATTAAAATAGAGAAAATTAATTTTTGTTCGAGGTTGAGAGAAGCGGCACTGCTATATTTATTACCAATTTCTTCATCCATATTATATCCCATACTTTGGAGTTTATCGCAGACTTCCTCAATATTCATCCAAACCTCTTGACTATTTTTTAGTTGATTGCTTCTTGTCTTCGCTACCATTTCTATGACAACTTCCACAGGAGTAATTCCAAGCGGTTCCATCTGTGCTTTTTCCAGCAATTTTTCTATTGATTCATACGAAGTCTGAAGAGAGATACAAAATCGAAGTAGCCACTCTCTCGTCACGACAGCCTTTCCTGCTCTTATCTTAGAAAACTGAGCTTCACAGTGGAGGCATCCAATATCTGATAAAAATTCCGTTGCCTTATCGAAATATCCATACTCTTCTTCAATTACCTCCATTAAACATTTTCCAAAACGTTTATTTCCATCGATAAACTCTATCTTATGAGTTAGAATAATATCAAAAAATTCTGCTTTTGTCCTTGCTCTTGATAATTCTCCCCAGAGGTCACTTGTCGGAATACTTCTCCCATCCCATATATCATCATCTTCTTCATCATCTTTATCAAACATTGCCTCAATCTCTACTCTCACCTTTTCAATTTCTTCTAGAGAAAAGAGACGATTCACTACTGCAATCCACAATGCTTCTTCCACGTTCTTGCAGTATAGACCTGTTCCCATATAAACTTCCAATAACTCTTTATTAATTTGCTGTACATTCATATTAAATGCCATGCCAAGACTAATATAAATCTCTCTGCTGCCAGGTATCGTTCCCTTAAGCCAAGAGGCAATCGCCTGCCTTGTCACAGGCATATATTTCACTTCTCCCGTTTTTTTATCGGTCACTTCATGATAGACAACTCTCGCTAAAGAAGTATTGCTAAATCCAAATTCGTCCATTTTATCTTCTAGAAATTCTGCAAAAACATAGTTTCTCTTTTCTAAAGATTGGATTTTTTTTTCTATCTCACTAAATTCCATACCGTTCCTCCTATTTTTTCTTCTTCGCCGGTTTATTTGCTATAATGATACCAACAAAATTAAGTACAGCTAAAATACCCATAATTGTAAGAAGAACTGTTCTCTCTCTTGGACCTGGCAATAAAAATACAATACTGCTTAACATTGCCACCATAACTCCCATAAAGTAAATCTGAGAAAGTTGGAAAGATTTTCGTCTAGAAGCTAATTTCTCATAACAGTAAATAGATACAAGAAAAATCGTCACGCCTGCACATAATAGATAACTCTCCGTTAATCTGCTCGTTTTTTGGAATAGAAGTTGTAGATGAATGAATAATGTAAATAAATAACTCATATAATATGTCTGCAGTAAGTCGTATAAAACTTCCATCAAAATATTAGAGCTATGCTGATCATAATCAATTCCTCTCTGTCTAAGAAATGCCTGTAATTTCTTTGTTCCCCTAAGGTCTCCTTGCAATTCCTCTTTTAAAAATGAAATTGCCTTTCTATCGCCGTATTTCTTTCTAAGAAGTTCATAAATATGATCTAATGTCAATGTATCTGTAACACTCCAAAGTTTTAATGCTATTTTTACCTCATTTAGTCGAACAGCATTCCATATAATCTCTGGACAAGGAATTGTCGTATACCCATTTTCATATAAAATTCGATTTACTTCATAAAGTTTTCCTAAATCTCGATTTTGCTTTAATACATCTTTCGTCATCTGAACAGCCTTTATCGCTTTCTCGTCCTTTGTATCAAATGGAGATACTAATCTCATTACAAAATTAATCCATATTGCTTCTTTCATGGACAATAATTTTCTTGCATTTTGTTTTTCTTTTACTAATTCATTATATCTATCTAATAATGCAATATAAACTCTCTTCTCTTTATATTCCTTTAACGGAAATTGTACAATTTCCTCGATAGAACTATCTTTAATTGCCTGTTCGATATTTCTAACTCGTTTTTCATCTAAAAACGGAGCAAGCTTATCTTTATCATCCGATAATTCCGTTGCTAATTTCACCGCATCATCTACCTCAAAATCGGATAGCTGCTTAAAATCTTCGCATATCTGCAATAAATGAGAAAAAGCAATTGGACCTAGCAAAGCATTTTCTCCTCTGCCATGCTTTTCTACATACTCTTTTAATTCATCAATCCGTTTTAGTTCTATCAAATCTTGATTATATTTTTCTTCTAATACTAATTTTGCTTCCTCCTGACAAGAAAGTTTCTCTGCTATTTCTGCAAACAACATGCTTTCTCTTAAATCCTGATTTCCACTTAAAAATAATTTATAATCCTTCTCATACAAATCAGCCGATATTTCTCTACTTAATGTTGTCGAGTGAATGGAAAAAACATGCTTTTTTAATTTTTCTAGCGTATCGACATTTTCTATTCCGTCAAACGCTTCTTCTTTCATCAACTCTTGAAATCCTTTCTTATCGATTTTCTCTCCGAGAGAACGAACAATTTTTTTATTTTTTTCATATTCAGATTCCTGATAGAGGCGATAGGCCTGTTTTAATAAAAATTCCTTGTACTCACTATTTGCCATCAATCTTTGGTGATTATAGATTATTTCCTTTAATTTTTGAGGAGTCTCTATTTCCTCATGCAAAACTGCCTCACCATATCTTCCTGGCTTATTACCATATTCTAAAATTAAAGCGTCATAGATAGCGTGATTTCTCTGCTCTAACATAGCCATAATATTATTAAAAATCTCTTTATCATGTTCAAAATAATAAGATGCTATTTCATCTAACTCTTTATAGACGAGCTCCCTTGTCTCTCCTTGTTCCCCAAGCAAAAGATGCTTAATATAGACAGAAATTTCTTGCTCATTTAATTTATCTGGAGAAATTATCCCTAAAACTGTCTCTAAGACGGAAACTAATTGTCTGTCTTTTTTCGCCCAATAAATAAAACTATCCACTTTATTAATCAAGTCACTCGTAGAAATTCCAAGTTTTCCATTCGCAATATCATTTCTAAAATAAAACCAAATTAACTTTTCTAAACAATTTTGGGAATTATTTAATTGAAATAGCCATTCACTCATTTCATCTAATGTTTCTTCATATTGAAGCTGATCACTTAAGAAAAGTTCCATCAAAGAATTATAAAACTCTCTCTCTAAAAAGACATCTTCTTCCTGTGCTCCCATCTTTTTCGTCTCAATATCAAAAAAATTCGATTTTTCAGTGGAATTTTTAAAAATAAAATGTGCTTCCTCGATATCATCTATCGCAAAGGATACATAATCTGCTTCTTTTCTAAGTTCTGCTGGAAGAATCTTATGTACTAAAAACATAATCTCTCTTGAAAATTTTAAAAATTCTTTTGGTTCTTTCGTTGGACTCAAGAAATAACATGGTTTTTGACTTCCACATACCGAGCGAAAAACAACTTGGAAAAATTGAGGCAAGCAATCTTTTAATTGATATTTTTCTAAGACAGAAAAGCAAGACTCCTCCCAGTCTGGAAGAAATTCCATCGGAAGCTCCACCTCTTTATCCCATGTCGTTTCATACACAAAATCTGCAAAATACTCCTCTGGTACTCTCTCTTCTTGTGTTGGCATATACGTATAGATATGAACAAACTTATTTTCTCTCATATCCACTTCTGCGGCACAAGGAGTTGCTCCAAGCGCAACAAAAGTTGCTAAATCTCTACTATATACCATCTTTTCTATCGTGATATTCTCTTTCTTGCATACATGACAGCTCGCCGCTAATTTTTCTATATTTTTTTGTAATTGTCCATCTAATTGGTCAGAAGATGCAACAATTCCCAGTCCTACTTTATTATTCTTAGAAATTGCATTCGTAGACCAAGTATAATATTGTTGATGAAATGTTCCCACTAAATCCAGCCCCTTTCTTGCATTATTTTCATTAAAATCCACATAATAGGTTCTTCTACTCGAATTGGATTTATTTTTTTCACTGCCTTTGTCACTTCCATATTTTGAATTTCTATTTGTTTTGTCTCACATCCTAAGGCAGATCCACAAAACAAACCACATTTTTTATATTCTTTTACATTTCTTTGAATATGATATATTTTTTGCTCAAATATTTGTTCTAATATACGCTGCCTAATTAAATAATGCTCTGGATTGAAAAATCCACCCTTTCCTTCCTCTCTCTCAAATAAAAGACTATATCCAGGTATTCTTTGAATTTCATCATGTTCACTTAAAAGATCACATTGTGCGATTGTGAGTGCCATATACTTTTTCGAGAGCATTCCCTCACCTACACCACTTCGAATCATATCAAGAAGCACTTCTGGCTTTCTCTCGTATAATAATTTTTCATCTTTTTGCTCTTCATATAAAATATAATTATCGAACATCTCCTCTTTTCCATTCGCATTACTTTTTTGTTGAATCCGAATTTGCTCCTCTTTGCTTAGCAATCTAAGCCCTCGGAGTAATTTTTCCTCATCTAGATTACTCTTAAAGAAAATCGGCTCCTCAAGCAACATTTGAGAAGGATCCACCAAAAAAACAATCCCATCCATATAACGAAAGAACATCGCCTGTCCCGTTCCCGCCTGCGTTCTAGCTATCTCTCCAGCCACGTCATAAAGAGCAAGCAGTAAGAAATATTCCTCTTCCTCTCCTTGATAACAGATTTCTAGATAAATAGGCTGTCGAAATACTTTACTTGTCGGTTCTGGGCATATTCCCTCTCGAATAAGCCTCTCTGCCATTTTTTCCATCTCAATCTTATTTTTATCGAGAGGGTCTCCATACGCCATGCGAACTGATATTCGATTTCTATTTAAATTTCCAAACCCATTTGCCAAAAGACTACATAAAAATACGGTCTTTCCAGATGCAACACTTCCCGCCATTCCAATCGAAACTAAATCATATTTCCAAAAATTAATCGGCAATATATTATGACAGTGATTACATATCATAATATTTGCAATGACTGTCATTCCCGCCTCTTTAATGATTATCTCATATCCGCCACTTTCTTCTATATAAATTTTTTCAATACACTCAAGTTGCTCCTGCCTTAATTCTTCATTTTTCGACTCAATCATCTGATTTGTGATAACAACTCTCTGTGTCTGTGTGACATCAAGTCTACTCCCCATTCCATTCCAAAAATGCTCATACAAAACATCCTCCTTTGGAGTGAGCAAATCATTCAAAATAGGTGAATAAAACTGAAGATGATTTTCTTTTACTAAAAAATCTACCTCATCATTTGTTATTTTTTGAAAACAACAAGGGCATATTTTCTTTATTTTCTTATGTTCACTCATGATTTATATTCCTTCCACCGCTTGAATTTTTATTTCATGCTTTGATTCTAAAATGACATAGTACCAAATTCCCTTTTTTAATCGGATATTCTGCGATTTAATCCCTTTGTCTCTTGGTGTTCCCTCTTGTCGAATTTCAAACTGCTCTGTTGATGAGCGAAGAATGACTTCGTCCTCCCTATCAGAAGCCCATATTTCCACTCCTGGCTCGTCAATAAAATAAGAATAATCTATTCCCACTTGACTTTGACCATAAAGTTTTATTTGATTCATGGAAACAATTCCCTTTTTTTTAGTTCCATCTTCATTCATCGCTGCATACGCCCCGATGGAATTTCCATGTTTTAAGATAATATCCAATGAAAACTTCTTTTCTTCTTGTTCTTTTGCCCTTTGCCTTTCTTCCTGCAGCCATTTTTCTTGCTCTTGTCGCTCTAATTTCGTATACCGTATGGAATAGTCAATAAAACCCTCATACTTTTTCCAGCCAATCCATTGGATATAACCAATTCCTGTAAGACCAGCAATCACAATGAGAGCCAAATTCATTACGATATTTACTACAAAATCCATTCCTTTCACCCTCTCTTTTATTATATAAAAAGGGATACCATAAAACTAGAAATTTCTCTTTTCACAGCACCACCTTTTAGGTTAAACGCTCATTGCATTTATTATAGCATAGATTAATTATAAAAAAAACAAAAAAGTTTCTTAGCATTTAACAGTGAAAATAGTCGGGTTATGGATAATAATGTATATAGACAGACAAAAATCCAACAACCTTTTTAGATTATTGGATTTTTGAATAAATATAAAAAGAATTCTTTTTCTTTATTTTTTCTCTGTACTCTTATCTGTTGTCTCCTTTGATGTCTCTGTCGTCTTTGTGCTAGCAGCTGTCGTTGCTTTTGTCTGTTTTCCTTGTCCGACTAAGTATTCCAAAAGCTTCTCATTTAAGAGATACTCTTTTATTACTTCTTTTCCATTTGCTTTCTCAAATTCTTCTGCAGACTCATACTGATATTCAGAAGCTAAATTTTCTAATCGCTCTTTATATTCTTTATCAGAAAGACTCATTTTTTCCTTTGCAATAATTAAATTAGCAACCATCGCTCTTTTTACGCTATCCTTGGCACACTCATCTAAAGTCATACCTGTCATATATTGCATAAAATCATCGACTTCCATTCCATACATCTCCGCATAACTAGAATACTGAGACTCTAATTGCTCTTTTTGATAACGAATCATATCTTCTGGGAGTTCTTTTTTCTCTTTTGCGTTGCTAACTACTTTGCTCCAAATAGTTCCCTGAATCGTTGCCTTTGCAGTTTCTTGTTTGCTCTCTTCCAAATTTTTTCTCACTGTTTGTTTGTAATCTTCTACAGATTTTGCCTCTAGATTTTCCTTTGCGTACTCGTCTGTGAGTTCTGGCACAACTTCTTTTCCAATATAATTTACTTTTACATCAAATTCTGCTTCCTTGCCTGCCAAATCTTCTGACTGATAATCTTTTGGGAAAGTCACTTTGATCGTCTTTTCCTCTCCAACCTTCATACCAATTAATTGGTCCTCAAATCCATCAATAAAGGTATCACTTCCGATTTCTAAATCGTATCCCTCTGCACTACCTCCATCGAACTCTTTTCCATCTACTTTTCCTGTATAGTCAATATTAGCGATGCTTCCATCTTCTACTTTTTTCTTTGTCTTATCTTCTTTTATCTCTGAGGATGCCTCTAAAGTTGATTTAATATTTTCCTCTACTTCCTCGTCCGTTACTTTTGTATCTTGCTCCTCATACTCAATTCCCTTATAATTGCCAAGCTCAATATAATCCGCGTAGTTATATTCTTTCTCAAAATCAGGTGCCTCCGTCGTAGCCTCCGATGCAGTTTCTTCTCCCTTTTCTGCAGAAGAACTCTCACCCTCTGCTTTCGTTGTACCTTCTTCTGTCTTTGTCGTACTGTTTGCTGTATTGTTTGCACCAGTACAACCGCAAAGAGCTACTGTAGCTCCAAGTGCTAACATTACTAATAATTTTCTCTTTACCATACCGCTATTCTCCATTTCCATATTTATTTAGTATGAAAGTCTCTGCCAAATGGCAATATCTTTTGCCCCCAACATCACTTCATTGCGACTTTTCTTATTGTATCAAATACTATAACAGATTTCTACTGAGTACACAGAAAATTCAAACTTTACTCTTTTTATAAACAGGCATACCCATTCTCCCAGGCAGCCACGAATATAAATAATCATTTAGCCTTTAAATCTCTCAAGCAATGCTGTCACATCAAAATACTTAGATGCGACGTCCTTATAAATGCAATCTTTTGTCATAGCATATATAAAAATTTCTCCACTTCCTTTTACTGCACCTTGCGCAGAAGCTACAATAGAAAGTGCAATCTCCTCTCCTCGAAATGCCAATACAAATTTCTCACTTCCATAGAGATTAAAAATATTTTGCACAGCAAACTCTATGCCATCTACAACTGGAATATGATGTAAATTTACTTTATTATCTCTAGGAATATTCATATAAACATCACAAATCATATCAAAATGACATTGAATATACGTCTCGGCAACGGTTTGTCTGCAAGAAAACTTGCTAAAATATTCCTTAATTTCTTCTGGAATAATTGCCTCACTATCTTTTAGCACGTCTACCACTAATTTTTTCTTTACATATTTTCGGTCAAGCATATCAAAACTTTTTTTAATTTTTCCATTGGAAAGAGGACTTCCAAGAACCTCTTTTGCCTTATACATTTGTGGTTCGCTCTCCATTTTCTCCAAAAGCAAAGATTGTACGTCATAGAAATTAGAGAGAATCTCAGATTTAGATTCTGCATAGCTAATAAATGTACTAAGAGCTGATATTTCTCTTTTGTCTAACTGATTTTGTACTTGATTTTCCATTTTCTTTTTACCCTTTCTTATATATATTTCCTAAAGATTTTTAAAATATTTCTTCGAATACTTTCTAAAACATGGTAAATTTGTATGCTTTTTTTATAGATATTGCTATGAACAAAATCTCTAGCATACAAAAATACTCCGCTATACTAGTATAGCGGAGTCCTATACAGGGGCAGAGAGATTCGAACTCCCGCCAGCGGTTTTGGAGACCGACATTCTACCATTAAACTATGCCCCTACATTATCTATTCTCTTCGTTGGTGTTTTTTCATTCCCAACTGACAATGATTATTATACATATATGCTCACCATTTGTCAACAGTTTTTTTTATATTTTTTTATTTTTTTTGTATTTTTTTATTTTTTTGAATTTTATGTAAAAATAAAAGAATTACTTATGCTTTCCATTTTTTTTAATTAAATGGAATCTTTCTCTCTTTTATATGATTTTTAAATAATAAAGAGGGTGAAAACCACCCTCTTTTATGTACTATGTCTTTATGCACTCAAATATTGTGTAGCGACATACGCATAAGAATTATTATACTTAATCTTTGTGAAAGAGCCCTGCTTTCCAACCACTGTCACCTTAGCTCCTTTATATAATTTGCCAAGTAAAGCGGATTTGCTAGAAGCTGTTTTTCTTACATTCACATATTGATTTTTCACATAAGCTGTCGATGTTGTTCCACCATCATTTACTACAGCGACTAGTTTATTCGTAAGATACATCGTTGCGACATATCCGACAGAATTTCCATACTGAATCTTTGTATAGGACCCTTCTACTCCAAGTTTATATAATTTTTCTCCCTTATAAGCCTTTCCTAAAAGATTAGACTTACTAGAAGCTTTAGAGCGAATATTGACATAGCGGTTATTGACATATACCGCTGTCTTGTTTATCACCGTTGGGGTTTGTACTGCTGCTTGCTCTGCTGATAAATACTGTGTGGCAATATATCCATATTGTCCATTAAATTTAACTTTCGTATATGCTCCACTCGTGCCATAGCTAGTGAATTTTTGACCTTTTGTTGCATATCCAAGCAATGTAGACTTGCTAGAAGCTGCTTTTCTTATATTCACCTTTTTATAATTCACATATACCGTATTATTTTTATTACCTAAATCACTCTGAGCTGCTGTCAAGTATTGAGAGGCAATATAAGCATATCCTGCACCGTACTCAATCTTTGTCCAACCGTTCTTACTCTCCACTCTATAGAAAGTAGCACCTTTTTTCGCTGTTCCAAGAAGAGCAGAACTAGAAGATGCCTGTTCTCTTATATTAACAAAAGAATGTTTTACATATACTTTCGCCCTGGAAGGATTTTGATTATCTTGAACTTGCCTTGTAGTTGATGTTTCTTGATTATCTGACACAGCTGTTGTCGTATCTACTGTTCCTGACTTTATCTCAGTCAAAAAACTGCTGGCAACATAAGCTTCTTGACCCTTATAAGAAACTTTTGACCAACCTCTCGCCTCGCTAAGCTTTTTTAGTTTTGAACCTTTTGTCACCACTCCTAATATCTCCGAAGAATTACTCGCCTCACTTCTCACATTAACAGCACTTTTTACATAAACCTCTGTTGCCGCATTTGCTGGAACTGAGAAAATAGAGCAACCCATCATAAAGACAAGGAAAAAACTCGCAATCTTTTTTCTCATAAACTGTTACACTCCCTTTTAACTCAATCATTGAATAAATTATAAAGCATATTTTACAGCAAAAATAGAGAAAATCCCCCTTTTTCTTTTGCTTCATATTTTTACTATGTCATTATATCATATTCAAAATTAGTGTGCAATGTTCAATTCTTACAATTATCTGACAATATTCAAAAGATTTTTTTACCGCAATCATTCAATTAAACTATAGAAGTCTTAAAGCATCTGAAACGGTTTTTACACCAATCAAGTCCATATTCTCTCTCTCTGTCTTTGGCAACACTTCTAAATTCGCCATAGGCAAAATGCATCGCGAAAATCCAAGTTTCCTTGCTTCATTCACCCTCTTATCGGCAAAAGAGACACCTCGAATTTCTCCTGTCAATCCAACTTCTCCAAAAATCAATGTGTTAGAATCCATCGCTCGATTTTTATAACTTGAAACGATTGCCATTACAATGCCAAGGTCAATGGCTGGTTCACCAAGCTTCATTCCACCAGTTAAATTTACATAGGCATCGCAGCCACCAAGCATAAGTCCCGCTCTTTTTTCTAATACTGCCATTAATAAATTCACTCTATTATAGTCAAGTCCAACTGTTGTTCTTCTTGGCATCTGAAAATTGGTATTTGAAATCAATGCCTGAATTTCAATCATGATTGGTCTTGTCCCTTCCACAGAACATACGATGACGGAACCCGCAGCGTCCATTGGTCTTCCTGCGAGCAGAGCTTTTGATGGATTTTCCACCTCCACTAGTCCCTCATTTCTCATCTCAAAAACACCAATCTCATTTGTCGAACCGAATCTATTTTTTACTCCTCTTAAAATACGATACGCTGCGAATCTCTCCCCCTCAAAATAAAGAACCGTATCTACCATATGCTCTAACGTCCTTGGACCTGCCACCACTCCTTCTTTTGTCACATGTCCTACAATAAAAGTTGCTATATTTAGTCGCTTAGCAATCTGCATTAACATAGAAGTCACTTCTCTAACTTGTGTGACAGAGCCCGCCGCCGAGGAAACTTTATCTGTACACATTGTTTGAATTGAGTCAATTACCACTATATCTGGCGTCTCCTTCTCAATGGTATTGCAAATAATATCTATATCTGTCTCGCAAAGCAAATATAATTCCTCAAAAAATTCTCCTAATCTGCTCGCTCTCATCTTAATCTGTCTAAGCGACTCTTCCCCAGATACATAGAGCACTTTCTTTTTTTGATTTGCCAGATTCCTGCAAACCTGTAATAATAATGTTGATTTTCCAATTCCAGGGTCTCCGCCAACTAAAGTGAGCGAACCTTTTACAATACCACCGCCTAAAACTCTGTCTAGCTCTTTGATATTTGTCAAGATTCGCTCTTCTTCTTTCATATCCACTTGGAAAAGACCAGTCACTTTAGACTTTGTCACCTTCTTTTCCTTTCCGCCCTGAGAGGTTATTACTCTTTCCTCCACGAATGTATTCCAGCTTCGGCAGCCTGGGCATTGCCCAAGCCACTTTGCTGATTCATATCCACATTCCTGGCAAAAATACATTTGTCTTGTCTTTGCCATAAAATTCTCCTATTAATTATATTTTCTCTACTGCTACAGTAGCATTTTGTCCCTCATTAAGCTCCACACTTAAATTTAGTTTTCCACCAAGATTTGTTTTCATCTTCCCGATATTCGTATCATTAATAAATACTCGGTACTCTTTTTCTGGCTCAAGTTCTAACGTAATCTGTGCGTCAGCCAAAGCTTCTACAGAAAAAGAAACTCTTCGTCCTGTCACTGCAAAATTATGCACTACTGTTCCTGGAACAGACTCATATACAAATAAACCATTTCTCTCTAACTTTGTAATATCCTTAAATGTTTTGATTTTATATAAATCTCCCTCGAACTCATAATCTGCTTTTTTTGTCTTTACCGCCAATTCATAATTACCAAAGCTTAGTGTATTATTTTCTTCAGTCTGAATTAATTCTTGAATCACTGACATTTTCTTTATCCTCCTAATCATACTCTAAAGAGCATACTCCTTTTATATTCTATCCTTTTATACTCTCTAGGCGAAAACAACTTTGTTGTCTCAATCTGTATTTTCATTATATAATATTTTTCTTCTTATGGCTAGTACGATTTTATATTTCATACTTTTTTTGTGATACTTAATTTTTCTTCCAACACTTGGACAAAAACGACATCACCAGATGCGATTTCTCCACTCAAAATTTTATCTGCAAGCAAATCTTCCATCTCCTGCTGCAATGCTCTTCGAAGTGGTCTTGCTCCATATTTTTCATCGTATCCTATTTTTAAAATATATGGATACACACTCTCATCCACCTCTAGCTCTAAGTTCATCTGCTCTTTCGCTCTCTTTATCAGAGTATTCATCAATAACTGTAAAATCTTGATAAGCTGTTCTTTTCCAAGCGAATGGAAAACGATAATCTCATCAATTCGATTCAAAAACTCTGGTCTGAAAACATGACTAATCTCATCCATCACTCCTGCTTTCATCACTTCGTAATTTTTCTTCTCATCTGCCACCGAGGCAAATCCCAATGTCTTTGGAGCCATGATACGCTGTGCACCCGCATTAGAAGTCATAATAATGATTGTATTTCTAAAATCTATCTTTCTTCCGGTAGAATCTGTAATATGTCCGTCATCTAATACTTGAAGCAAAATATTAAAAACATCTACATGAGCTTTCTCAATCTCATCTAGTAAGATGACTGAATATGGATTTCTCCTCACTTTCTCGCTAAACTGTCCTCCATCTTCATAACCGACATAACCTGGAGGAGAGCCGATTAATTTTGACACACTATGCTTTTCCATATACTCTGACATATCAACACGAATCATCGCTTCCTCGTCGCCAAACATTGCCTCTGCGAGTGCTTTACAAAGCTCTGTTTTTCCGACACCAGTCGGACCTAAAAAGAGAAAAGAACCAATTGGACGATTTGGATCTTTTAATCCGACACGCCCCCTCTTTACTGCCTTAGAAACTGCCTTTACAGCCTCATCTTGACCAATGACTCTCTCGTGAAGCGTCCCCTCTAAATGCAATAATCTTTGCTGTTCCTTTTTCTCAAGCTGCTTTACTGGAATTTTAGTCCACATAGAAATCACTTTTGCGATATCAGACTCTTCCACTAAATTCTCTCTTTTTTCCTTCGCTTTTTGCCATTTTTGCATCTGTTTTTCAAGCATCTGCTCCTTTTTTGTCTGCTGTGCTTTATACTCAGACGCTTTTTTTAGATTGCCTTTTATAAGAGCTGCTTCTTTTTGCTGCTTTAAGACTATAATGGACTCTTCTAATTTTTTTATTTGCTCTGGCATAGCAATCGCAGAAATATTTTTTCTAGAAGCCGCCTCATCAATCAAATCAATTGCTTTATCTGGAAAATATCTATCATGAATATAGCGCTTTGCTAACTCTACTGCCGCTACTATTGCTTCATGTGTAAATATTACATTGTGATGCTCTTGTAATTTTCCCTTGAGACCATTTAAAATATCTATTGTCTCCTCCTTTGTAGGTTCTTCTACTACAACAGGCTGAAATCTTCTCTCAAGCGCTGCATCTTTTTCTATATATTTTCTGTACTCTTCTCTCGTAGTGGCACCGATAAGTTGAATCTCACCTCTCGCTAAAGAAGGCTTCATAATATTAGAAGCATCAATCGCACCTTCCGCTCCGCCAGCACCAATCATCGTATGAATTTCATCTAAAAATAAAATGGTATTGCCCTCATTTTTTACTTCAAAGAGCAATCTTTTCATTCTCTCTTCAAATTCTCCTCGATACTTAGAGCCTGCCACAAGACCTGCTAAATCAATTGTGCGAATTTTCTTTCCAATCATCATCTGAGGAACTTCTCCATCCACAATTCTTTTTGCGAGTCCCTCTGCAATCGCAGTTTTTCCAACTCCTGGTTCTCCAATTAAACAAGGATTATTTTTCGTTCTTCGACTCAAGATTTGAATTACTCTATCCATCTCAGCTTTTCTTCCAATAATTGGGTCTAATCGCCCTTCTTTCGCAAGCTGAGTTAAATCTGTACTATATTGTTCTAAGACAGAGCCTTTTTTGTTTTTATTTCCACTTTTCATTGATTTTAGCTCTGCCTTGGCACTTTGTGAGTCAAATCCAGACGCCATTAAAATATCCATCAAAATTTTTTGTATGGATATCCCCAATGTTTCTAGTAATCTCACCGCCACAGATTCACTTTCTCGAAGAACAGACATTAAAATATGCTCACTTCCAATTGTGGCAGATTTTAATCGAATTGCCTGACTTGTACTTTTTTCTAATATTTTTTGAGCTTTCGGTGTAAAACGAAATACTTCCGTGACACTCATATCATATTCTGGAGAGGTCTTATCTAAAATCATCTCCGTAATATTATCCTCATTTACGCCGTTTTCTGCTAGAATTTTCGAGGCTAGACTTTCGCTTACTCGGATTAGTCCAACTAAAATATGTTCACTTCCCACAAATGTCTGTCCAAACTCCATCGCTGCCTGTTTCGCATATTCTAAAGCTGACTCGGCCTGAGCCGTAAGTTTAAGTTCCATTTATTTCCTCCTATTACCTATATACTATAAAAAAAACATATCATACATATCTGATACGATACGAGACATTTCATCTTTTGTAATATCTTTACAAATTGCTTTTGCAATAATCATCTCCATCTCTTGATGCAAAGATGCAATATGGTCAGCCTTTGAGCCCGCATCAATACAAATAACTGCTCCTGTTCTTCGATCCAATTTTAAGTATCCTTCCTGCTTTAAGATACTATACGCCTTATTTACAGTGTGCATATTCACACCAAGCTCTTGCGCCATCTGTCTCACAGAAGGCAAAGACTCACCATCTTTTAGTTCCTCTTTCGCAATCGCAATCACAATTTGATTGTGGAGCTGCATATAAATCGCTTGCTCACTGCTAAAATCTATCTCAATTAACATGACCATATTCCTCCTTCACTGCAAAACTTTATAAATCTAGAACATCTAATTTTATCTCCCATTGTTATATATATACTATAACAAATGATACGTTTTGTCAAGCAATGAAGATTTTCCTACTTAAGCAGTTTATCCTATTTTCCTAATAAATAGAACTTGACGTTTTCTCTTACGATAACTTACGCCAAGCTCTTATTTTCGTATTTATTTAATGATACAAAGAATCATTTTCGTATTTTGCTTCACAGGTACATTCAATCTCTAATCTCTTAAACATTCTGCTGTCATTTTCTGCCAACATAACAGAACAATGTGCCTGACATCCAGAAAGCTTTGGCAACTGCTCTAGCGCACGTTTTGCCATTGGGTTAAATACAACACTGCTTGATAAAGCAATCAATACTTCCTCCATATGCAATCTCGGATTTTTGCTATGCAAATAATTTACTTTAAGAGACTGAATTGGCTCAATTGCATTTGAAGAAATCAAATCAATATTGGCATCGATATTTCCTAATTTCTTTAAAGCATTCAGTAACATTCCAGCTGATGGTCCAAGAAGTTTTGAAGTCTTTCCTGTAATAATAGTGCCGTCAGGAAGTTCCATCGCTGCGGCAGGCACTCCAGTTTCTTTTTCCAAAGCTTTTGCAACAGATACAACTTTTCTTCTATCTAAGGTAATATCTGCCTGATTTAATAAAAGCTCAATCTTATAAAGCGGTACTTCATTGCATTTTTGCAATAATACATCATTCGCTGTGCGATAATATCTTCGGATAATCTCCTGCTTAGAAGCCTCGCAGCAGGCCTCATCATCAATAATGCAATTTCCAGCCATATTTACACCCATATCTGTCGGAGATTGGTATGGACTCTTTCCATAGATTTTTTGAAAAATTGTTCGAAGTACAGGGAAAATTTCAATATCCCTATTATAGTTTACTGTAGTTTTTCCATATGCCTCCAAATGAAATGGGTCAATCATATTTACATCATTTAAATCTGCTGTGGCAGCCTCATATGCTAAGTTTACTGGATGCTTTAGAGGAATATTCCAAATAGGGAATGTCTCAAATTTTGCATATCCTGCGTGAATTCCTCTCTTATGCTCATGATAAAGCTGAGAAAGACATACCGCCATCTTTCCACTTCCTGGTCCTGGAGCTGTCACAATAACAAGAGGGCGACTTGTCTTAATATAATCATTTTTTCCATATCCATCCTCACTCACAATGAGAGGTATATTATTTGGATATCCGGCAATTAAATAATGTAAATAAACGGGAATATTAAACTGCTCTAATTTTTCTTTAAATAATTTTGCACTGTCTTGTCCCGTATACTTTGTCATGACAACACTGCCGACATAAAGCCCTTTTTCTCGAAAAGTATCAATTAATCGAAGAACATCTAAATCATATGTAATTCCGATATCTCCTCTTACTTTATTTTTCTCAATATCTTGTGCACTAATCGCAATCACAATCTCTGCCTGATCAGAAAGCTGCATTAACATCTGAAATTTTGAATCCTTTTGAAAACCTGGCAAAACTCTAGCTGCGTGATAATCGTCAAAAAGCTTTCCTCCAAATTCCAGATAAAGCTTATCTCCAAAATCCCCTATTCTTTTTTTGATTTGTTCTGACTGTGTCTTAATATATTTTTCATTATCAAATCCTATTTTCATCTTTCTTTCCTTCCTTTTTTGGATTTTTTTGTTTTTTTCTATAAGCTTTCCACTCTCATCCCTTAACTCACTGAAAGTCAAGAGAAATTTATCTTCATTTATACTTTACTCTCACAAAGAGATGTGACTTGCTCTTTTACTCTAGCTAAATTCTCTTCATCACATAAGACATACAAAATATCACTCATCAAAATATCCGTATCCCCTCTTGGGATAATCTCTTCACTTCCCCTCTGCAAAGAGACAACAAGAGATTTCTCTGGCCACGGAATCTCTTTTATCATCTTGCCCTGTACATCCGATCCGTATCCGACGACAAAACTACTTAGCACTTTTTCATTTGAGGTACGCTCTTCTTTTTTCTTGCCCATATTTTCTAAAATTCGATCGAGCAAGCTCTCGTAAATAGGCTCGCTATTCATTGCATACGCAAAAATATAAGAAATAATACATACAAAAACGAGGGCTATCAAATGCTCTAATGTTCCCGTCATCTCTGCAATTAAAATAATTCCTGTAATGGGAGCTCGCACGATGGAAGAAAAAATTCCCGCCATAGAGAGAATAATAAATGTATTAATTAACCCCTCATCAATGCCAAACATCTGAATACTAATCGTTCCAAAAATTGCTCCGACATAAGCGCCAAGAACTAAAAGAGGAAAGAAAATTCCTCCAGGGGCACCAGAGCCAAAACAAATAGCAGAGAACAAAAATTTCACTAAAAGAAGAACAATCAGATAGATGAGAAGCTGATTGCTTCGCTCTAAAATTTTTACCATCGCATGACCACCTGCTAAAACTTGAGGCATCACAAGAATCAATATACCAGAAAAGAAAAAGGGAATAAATAATTTAAATTTCTTTGCCCTTCCATTCATCTTTTTATACATTGACTGAACAGCTAACATCACTTTATTATAAAAAGCTCCTGCACAACCTAATAAAATTCCAAGCAAAATTAATACCCAGTAATCTTTTAAAGGAAAGACTCCAAGCTCCTCAAACTGAAATACAGTTGAAAATCCAAAAATATATTTTGACAAAAAATCTGCGATAGCAGCTCCCGCCATTGTCGATATAATAACAAAGGAATTAAAATTTTTATGAATCTCCTCAAGAGAAAACATCACTCCTGACAGCGGTGCATTAAACGCTGCTGCAAGTCCGGCTCCCGCTCCACATGTAATCAAAGTCTGCTCGTCTGTCTTATCATACTTTCTAATCTTTGCAATTCCCTTTCCCGCCATCGCTCCAAGCTGCACGGACGGTCCCTCTCGTCCAAGAGACATACCACCGATAATACAGAGTGTTCCTCCAATTATTTTGGCAATTAAAACTCTCCACCAATTTAGATTAAGATATCCCTTCATCTCTCCACTCACTTGCGGAATACCACTCCCTGAAATCATCGGTTCCCAGTCTACAATTTTTTGTACTACAATAGCTAATATAGTAAGCAAAACAAAAAACCCAACTACGTATATTGGATTTTTTTCTACAATATCCGCCACCCAAAATACAAACTTCTCCGCATATTGTAATAATAAACGATAAATAATTGCAATAATCGCCGCCACAATTCCCACAATAACACCGTCTATCAAAACTCGAAACTTTAATTTCAAATCTGTCTGACTTTTTATCACTTTTTTTCCTTCTCTCTTTTGTTTCGTTTTTTATCATAGATTTTATCTTAACACAGAAAAATTAATTATACAATACCATAAATTTACACGATTCTTTTCTTTATTACAAGTTTTGCGATATATTTCCATCTAAAATTTATTTGATAAAAGCCACATAATCGCCAAATCAAACCACTGTGCAACTTCTGGATTTCCTTTTCCCTCTATCCACTTTGGATGTGCCTTTTGATATTCACAAAACGCCTCATATTCTTTTTTATCTTCCTCACTTAGAGATATTTCTCCCGCTTGAATCGCATTCATCAGTAAATTTGTCTGTTCATGAGTATAGTCTTCTCCAAACAATCCCTTAGCCCAAATCTCATTTGCCAATGACATTCCGTGATCTCCGCTTGAAAATAAATGATATCCAACTGGTATCTTTCTCTCTCGAAGTTCTCTCATAAACAATAGACTATTTTCCATTGGCACTAACTCATCTGTCACTGTATGCCATAGAAAACAAGGTGGTGTATCTTTTTTTACATGCTTCTCAAGAGACATATACTCTAGAGCCTCTTTCTTTGTCTTACAGTTAGGAATTCCCTCATATTCTTGCTCTATATTCTCATAAATATCTCTTCCAAGAAGTGCTCGAATAGAGTCTTGGTGCGCGTATACTCCTGATGTAATAACAGGATAAGATAAAATAGCGGCATCTGGGCGATTGGAATACTTGGCATATTTTTCTCCCATTTTTGTATTTTCTTCCACTACATCGGAAAAATGCACACAGCTGCTTGCACATAAATGTCCCCCCGCTGAGAATCCACAGACAGCCACTCGATTTATATCAATATCAAACTGCTCAGCTCGACTTCTAATATAGCGAATCGCTCTTGATAAATCTTTTAGAGCCTGCATTTTTACAGGAGTACCCATGAGACGATTGATTGTATACGTCAAGACAAACGCCTGATATCCCTCCTCATAAAACCGCTTTGCTATCATCTCTCCCTCAGTCGGTGATACAGAGGCATAACCTCCCCCTGGCACGACAACCATACAAGGGTACGACATCTTTTCTTCCTTTTTCTCATCATGCAAATATGCCATAATACTTGGCACAAAACCACATGTATTTGGATGATTATATTCTCCCTCTTCCCAGATAATATATTTTTTCTTTTCTAACATTTTTCTTCTTCCTCCCAAAAATAGTTTACCTATCAAAAATAGTTTGCCTATAAGCGAAAATGAATAGATTTTCACAAGCTAAATTTAAAATTTCATAGATTTTCCATATTTAGGAATAATAACCTTGATATCTGGACGCAGTTTTCTCATCAAGTCAACAAATCTTTTTGTATCCATCGCCACTGTAACTGGTGGAAAGGCATCATCAAAATGGCTCAAGATAACTGTTCTAGGATTGATTTTTTGAATCATTTCTAGGGAATACTCTGCCATATCTTCTCTTCCCTGATAAGGCCATATTAATATATCAATTGGCTCTAAAAGAGACATATTTTCACTCACTCCCGCAGAGCCAAATACTAATATATTCTTCTCCTCTGTTTTTATTTTATACGCAAAGACATCTTCTCCTAGAGGAAATTTCTTATGAACTGCCTCTATTGTCAATGCTCTACCTAACTGAAAGGTAAAGATAGCTCTTGCTAATACTTTTGCACTCGTTAAAATGTCATTTTCACAATGTTTCGCCGGATAGACAATAATTGACGTTTCCCGCGTCTTAATCACATCATAGTCAGATACAATTTTTATCTTTTTATCTATATTCACGCCTCGTCTTTTTAGCGTATCTCTCATCATTTTGCTGCCATATATTTTCGCATTTGTTCGCTTTAAAACGCTTGGTGCATGATAGAGATGATCCAAATGTGGATGTGTGTTTAAAATAATATCTGCATCACCAAACTCATCCATCGATGGTCGCTCTAATTTTGGATTAATTCGTGAAAACGGATCTATTAAAATAACCTCTCCATTTTCCTCTAGTTTAATAGCAGCTGTACCGTACCATGTTATTTTCATCTTTATCACTCCCTATTTTTCCTTTATATACTCATATGCATATCGCTTTGAGCCATCTGCCACATAAATAATCCCACATTTCTTAAATCCATTTGCACAGATACATTTTTGCATAATCTTATTATCTGGATGGGTATCTATTCGAAGATGAGAAATTTCTCCCTTGCAAAAATCAAAACAAGTTTTTGCGATTCCTCTTGCCTTACTTGCACTAGCTAATCTGTGAATTGTCCCATACTCTGTATGCAAAATCCACTCTCCATCCTCGATATATTGATAGGTCGGCTCCTCCCCGATAATAAAAGCAAAAACTCCGACAATTTCTCCTCGCTCTACCAATACAAAAGATTGCTGCTTTTTTATATCATCATTAATAAGTTCTACTGACGGATAGGAGGAGTTCCACTGTGTCGGATTTCCATCCGCAATCATGATTTGTTTTGCATTCTCATATATTTCCATAATTTTGGAAATATCTGTCTTTTGTGATTTTCTGATTTCCATATATATTAAAATCCTTTCTGTTTCTTCATTTTATTATAGCATTATAGTGGACAAAAAAGAAAGAGAGAAAAGAAATTTGATGACATAAAAATTACTCCAGACTAATATAAGTGCCAATTCTTTCTTACATTCTTATACTAATCCAGAGTAAAACAAATATCCTATTCTAGGAAAACGATACTATTTATCTACTTTTTTATTTTTTTGTTCAATACAAAAGTCCATAAAACTTTGATAAGCGCGATATGTCTCCTCGTTAAAACAAGTAATTACAATCGCCATTCCATAATCTTCATGTTCCGAGAGCCATCTTGATAACGTTCCAACTGCTATTGGTACTGCCTTTTTTAATGGATACCTATAAGCTCCTGTCGAGATGGCTGGAAATGCGATGGAGTGGATATTATTCTCCCTTGCAAGTTCTAGGCTCTTCCAATAACAGCTTCGAAGTAACTGCTCACATTCTTTCTCTCTATTTTCTGAGTAGATTGGACCTACGGTATGAATAATATACTGGGCGTTGAGGCGATATCCTCTTGTAATCTTAGCCTCGCCTGTTTTACATCCCTTAAGTGCCCTGCAAGCCTCTAGAAGCTGTGGACCTGCTGCCGCATGAATTGCTCCATCAACTCCTCCGCCTCCAAGCAAAGAATTATTCGCCGCATTAACAATACAATTACATTTACTCTTTGTAATATCTCCTTTTTCAAGAAAAATCTGATTTTTTTGCTTATTTGCATCAAAAACCATCTGAATTAAATCTTTTTTCATCATAAAAGGCTGTCCAAAAGCATTAATTGCAACGCCGACACATTCTTTTGTGTTTAAAACTAAGTTAAAAAATTCTGCTATTTTGCAAGAAATAACAAATGTCATAGCTCCCTTTCTTAACTCTTCATTACTTGTAAATGCAGAAAACCACATATTCCCATTTTTTCCTTTTAATGCCTTTAGCTGAAGCTTTACATTTTCTTTAGACTTGATTGGCTCTCCAACTCTTACATCAACGCCATCCAACTTATCAATCTCAGAAGCTGGAATATCCACTGGTATAATAAATTCTCCGCCTTTATGCATACAAAAACGAATCATCTCTAAGACATAAATAGAATTTTCTCTAGAGGGAGATTTTGCTGCAGTCTCAATTGCCTCTTCTATTATTTTATTTTGTTCGTATATATCTTGCATATTTCCTCCGCACTGCCTTTTCCTATTTAGGCTTTTTTATATTTATTTTATTATACCTTTCTGCTCCATAAAAAGTCAATAATCCTTATCTTATTCTTTTTCCATCTTTCATGACAGCCTTTACATTAAGCTCTTTATCAAGCAAGACTAAATTTGCCTTCTTTCCGGCTGTGATAGAGCCATACTTATCATAGACACCAAGACATTTTGCTGGATTTTTCGTCGCACAAGCCACCGCTACTTCAAGTGGAATTTCCATTTTTTGAACCGCTGTCTTCATACATTCCATTAAATTTGTGACAGACCCCGCAATCGCACCGTCAGAAACTAAAGTAGCTTTATTGCCCTCTACTTTCACATCGAGTCCTCCAAGCGTATAAATTCCATCTGTCATTCCTGTCGCTCTCATACTATCGCTAATTAAAATAATTCTATCACTTCCAAGCATTGAAAATGTTGTGCGAACAGCTGACGGATGAATATGAATACCATCACAAATCAACTCTGCGGTTACATGTTTATTCTCACAAACTGCCCCGACAACACCAGGATCTCTGTGAGTAAATCCAGTCATCGCATTATATAAATGAATCGCATGCTTTGCCCCCGCCTTAAATGCCTCGTCTGCGCTGTCAAAGTTTGCATTTGTGTGAGCGAGTGATATTATTACCTCTTTTTTCATCTCCTCAATAAAGGAAGTAGAAAACTCACTCTCTTCTGGAGCTACACCGATAAATTTCACTAAACCGTCAGATGCTTTTAAAAACCCTCTTGCAATCTTTTCATCGCAAGGCAAAATATTTCTCGCATCCTGAGCCCCCTTCTTCGCCGGACTAATAAATGGTCCCTCCATATTTAATCCAATCAAATCTGCCTCTTTCTCTCTCTTTTCCGCTTCTTGTTCTTTTTTAAACTCTGCTGCCGTACTTAAGACATCATTTAACTCATCTACAGGCAAAGTCATCGTTGCGGGACAAATGGCAGTTACACCGACAGACGCCTCATACTCCGCAATTTTTTCTATTGCTTCCTTTGTCCCATCGCAAATATCATATCCCATACATCCGTGGAAATGTAAATCAATCAGTCCAGGAATTGCATAACATCCCTCTCCGTCAATGACCTCTACCTCACTGTCTATATCATTTTCCTCTGAAAATTTATCTTCCATTATATAAATTTTTCCATCTACAAATTTTTCTTCCTCTGTATATCGTTTTATATTTTTAATCATCATACTCATTTTTCTTTTCTCCTGACTTATCTTTATTCATATCTCTTTTTCTTTTTACTCCAACACCCAATGCTTTTACCGTATCACTGTGCATTTTTTCTTTTAACTGTCTATCCTTCTCCTGATAATTGGCATAAATAATATCTAATATAATAAGCAGCGGAAATTGTGGCGAAATGACATTTCCATAGTTTAATTCCTTCCACGACGGCACAAACACTACTTCTGTGCAAAATTCAGAAAAAGAAATATTTTTATTGGCCGTAATCAAAATCGTTTTCGCCCCTTTTTTCTTTGATTCTTTTAGTAAATATAATACATCTTTTCGCATACCTCCAATACTTAACCCGATAACCAAACTATTCTCGTCTTGAAACACTGTCTGCATTCTCATATGGTCGCTCTCTAAAACAGCCCGAATATTTACGCCAAGACGCATAAAACGAAGCTCCATCTCACTTGCCGCATGCCCAGAACTTCCCTTTCCACATACAAATACTCTAGACGCTTCGCTTAAATATTGGCAAATTCTTTTAATCTGCTCTTTATCTTCTAGTGCATACATCTTATTTAAAAGTTCTTGATAAGCATTTAATACCATTCTTGTATTTCCAGTAATAGAATTTTTTTCTTCCACAAATGTTTTTTCATACTGATAAATAAATTCTCGGTATCCTTTATAACCACATTTCTTAGCAAATCTAGATAAAGATGCCTCCGAGACAAATAGCTTTTTTGAGAGAGCCTTTGCTGATATATCTATTTTCTCCTGATTATGAATAAAAAAATCTGCAATATTTTTTTCTACATTTGTAAAACTCTCATATTTTTCTTCAATAATCGGAACAATCGATTTTACATAATACTCCATAAGTTTTTGCTTCTCCTTTGCACCTTTTTTCACCTTCCAAGCTTAATGCTATAATACCTCAGAAAATGTTTTTGTAATAAGTTGTGGTCTTGTAATGGCTGACCCCACAACTACACTGTAAGAGCCAAGCTCAATTACTCGTTTTACTTTCTTAGGTGTATTAATATTTCCCTCTGCAATAACAGGATGTGATACCCGCTCTAAAATTTTTCTCAAAATTTCAAAATCATTTTCCTCAATCTTATCTCCCCTGCTCTGCTGTGTGTATCCCACCAATGTCGTTCCAATAAAATCAAAACCGAGCTTATCCGCATAGACTGCCTCCTCCACAGTAGAACAATCCGCCATTAATAATTGGTTTGGGTAGTTTTCCTTGATTTTAGAAAAAAATTCTTCTAAACTCATACCTCCTGGACGCTTTGCATTGGTCGCATCTAGAGCGATAATTTCTGGCTTTACTTCCATAAGCTCCTCTATCTCTCTCATCGTGGGAGTAATATATATATCACTATCTTCGTAATCTCTCTTTACAATTCCAATAATCGGTAAATCAACCATTTTTTGAATTTCTTTAATATCTTCCTTAGTATTTGCTCGAATACCAAACGCACCTCCTTGCTTTGCAGCTAAGGCCATTCTTCCCATAATAAAAGATGAGTGAAGTGGCTCATGGCTAAGTGCCTGGCAAGATACGATTAATTTTCCTTTTAACTGTTCTATTTTTCTCTCCATCTCCAGTCCTCCTTTTCACATAATATTAGTATATCTAACTATGTTTTTTCATTCAAGCAAAAACGAAAAGCTAGAAAGTTCTTTCACTCACTTTTCTTTTCATAGCGATTTATCCCAAATTTACAATAAAATTTATATATAATATACCACAAATAGATACTTCTTTCTATTACAAAAAATTTTCATTCAAAAATAAGAAGAGGATTGAATCCCATATACGCATAGTATAAAGCTCAATCCTCTTATTATTTCTCTATATTTTTCTATTATTTTTTCATACTTTCTAGTCACCAAGTTTTAATACGGTGCAGGTTGGCTCACCCTCAACATAATGAATCTTAATTGAATCACCGACATCATATTTGACAATTTCCATAAAATCTACAATTGGAACGTCAAAGATTTGTTTACTGCCCTCTACTACGATATAAAAATGTGTATTACCCTCGACGACACCCTGAGCCATGCGAGTAATCTTTCCTTCTATCGTCTGTTGCTTGGCATCCGATGAGCTAGCCCCTTGTCCTTTTATTATCATCTTCTTATATGTCTTTTCACAGGAAGATACCGTATCACCGATGGCAACATTTTGATACTTTTGAATATTCACCATCGCATACTTTTTCACCAATCCCGCATTATCTTTTAGTGCCATGAAATACGTCGGCTCGCCACTAATATTTAAAAGAAGTGGGAAAGCGGCTTTATATCCCAAATTTTGTACTTGACCTTCGGCAGAATCCATCGCTGAATACTCCTCAGCTCCAGCAATCTCATAATACTTTGTCTGTTTTGTTCTCTGATTCATAAGAACAAAGCCGACATTTGAGCGGTCTCCGCTGACAGACGTAACTCCTGTATACACCCAGACATCATCATCTTGTGCGATATAATTATATCCACTTGTCGTCTCAAGACAACCTTTTTGACCAAGAACACTATTTATAAATCCATTCTTCAATGTTCCATGATAATTATACATTTGAATTAATAAATCTGCTGGATATACACGGTCAACCCAACTTGGCACATCTTTTACATCCATTGACTGACATTCCCCTGTAATAGCATTACAAAGAACGACCTTTCCAATTGTCTGTCCTCCAAAAAGACCAATGGAAAACTTTTTCACAGGACAAATCCAGTATGGAGTTCCATCCTCATCAATCTCAAAACTAAGCTGGTCAAAAATATAGGTCGGATATCGAAATCTTAAATGTCGATAAATATTTCGATTAAAGTATTCTGACTGTGAGTATTTCATTCCCTCTGGCAGTTTGATAAGCTGCGTGTTTTGAGTAGCCATATCAATGGAAATATAAGCTGGAATTCCATTCTTTTGGTTTGTAAACCATTTAATAAAGCTAGCATACACCAAAGGGGTAACACGAACAGGTCTTCCATTATAATTAATCTGAGAGTAAAGAGAACTTACCTCAAACTGAGATACCATATCAACCATACTTCCCATCTTACGATTTCCAAGTAACTCTGCAGAGTCTTTATCGAGAAGTGGAATTTTATTATAGTCAACCTGGTCAATATCCTTTGCAAAATCGCCTGTCTCTGGATTTAAAAGACTTTGATACTTTTTCGCATTAATAATCGGAGACGATAAAATACTTCCAATTGCGTAAAAAGCTATCACTATCGCAAGTGCTCCTACTGTTATCTTTAAACTTTTTTTCCTGCGAATTTCATACTTTAGACTTTTTAAATCTTCTTTGCTGTGAATCCCACCTTTAAATGTTTTTCCAAGACTAAACACAAAAACTAAGACTAAAATTCCTATAATAAAACTCCAAAAACCACTCGCATGAATATTAATGGCAGGAATTTCCACATAATAATAAACTGCTGCCAAAATAAGAACTGCCAAAATGGTTAAAATTTTCCCTCTCCTTTTCATAAATCATCCCTCTTTTCTATATACAACAAAATATTTGGAGAAGCATTTTATTTTTCTCTTACGTTTATTTTACTCCCAAGAAAAGAGCAATGCAAGGAAAAGAACATTAAGAATTCTTTACATTTTTTGGCAAGATAATGCTAAGTACCATAGAGACAACAAAAACGCCGGCAACTGGATTTCCTGCAAAAATACCTTTAATCAAATCTGGAAAAGCTCCCAAAATAGTAGAATCAACTAAAGTGACACCGATTCCAAGACAAAAAGACAATGCCACAATTGTCATATTTCTATCGCTAAAACCACATTCCGCAATCATTTTTACACCGCTAAATACGATGGAGCCAAACATCATAACCGTACAACCACCAAGGACACAGTTTGGAAGAGAATTGAAAAATGCACCAATTGGTGGGAATAAAGAAGCCAAAATCAAAACAAGAGCACCCATCAATATAGTAAAGCGATTTACTACCTTTGTCATTGCCACTAATCCAACATTCTGACTAAAAGAAGTAATTGGATTACAGCCAAATAATCCTGAAAATGCACTGAAAAATCCATCACATGCTAAAGAACCTTGAATTTCACGCTCTGTAATATCTCTTCCAAGACCACCTGTACATACCGCTGTCGTATCACCAATAGTCTCAGCCGCCGATACCAAAAATACAATTCCTACTGTAATAATTGCTCCTAAATGGAATGTAGGAATATGTCCTTTCATAAAACAAGGAAGCGGAATATTGACAAAGCCAACCTGAGCAACGGTTGTCTTAAATTGCTCAAAATTTACCATCTTAGCAATTCCAGCAACTGTAAAAACAACAGATACAATATAACCTACAATCAACCCAAATAAGACATTTAAGTTTTTCCAAACACCAGTTGCAAAATGTTTAAATAAGAGACAGGAAATTAAAGTAATGGTTGCAACTAAAATATTATACCACATACCAAAATCCTGTGCTCCCTGTCCTCCTCCAAAGGAATTCATTCCTACAGACAGTAAGGAAAATCCAATCGTCGTTACTACACATGCAGATACAATTGGCTGAATATATTTTCTCCAATATTTTGCAGTAAGTCCAAGACATCCCTCAAAAAGACCACCGACAATAATTGCTCCTATCATTCCCTCATAGCCCCATTCTGGGTTTGTGGCAACGGTCATCAAGGAACCTAAAAAGGTAAAACTAACTCCCATAACAACGGGCAATTTCGAGCCAATCTTCCAAATCGGGTAAAGCTGAACCATTGTACCAATACCTGCTACAAACATCGCACACTGCAATAGCTGTGAAACTTCTACCGCACTTAGTCCGCCTCCGTCTGCCGGTCCTACGCCATTTACATATGCTGCACCACAAACTAATAATACTGGTACTAAGTTTGATACAAACATAGCCAATACATGCTGTAATCCAAATGGTATCGCCTTCGAGATTGGCACCCGCCCATCTAATTGATAGATATTTTCCACACTTACTGCACTATTTTTTTTGTTCATTTTTCATTTTCTCCTTCTTCCTTATTTTTTTAAGTTGCAGTTTGAACTCTCTAACTTCCACATTCATCCTTATTTTATATGTTTTTAAGGTGATAAATTGCGTGGAAAGTTCTTGTTAAATTCCTGTCAATTTTACCATAAATATTATTTTTCGTCAATTCAATCACCGCTTAACATATAAAGTAATTTTCCGATTTCTCAAATAATTTTTAAAAAAAAGAAAAAACTTCTAAAATATCTAAAATAGATATTTTAGAAGTTCATTATCTTTGTCCATATTTTAGACTTTATTTCATTACCTAATTTTATTTAGGCAAAAATGCAAAGTAAATAATAAATATCGCAACTAATACCCATATAATAGGTTTTACCTCTTTTGCCTTCTTTGCTGCAATCATAGCAATCGCATAAGTGATAAATCCAAGCGCAATACCGTTTGTAATAGAATATCCTAAAATCATAATGATAACCGTCACAAAGGTACTTGTGGCGAATACTAAATTATCCCACTTAATTTCTTTAAGCTGCTGAGCCATTAAGATTCCTACCGCAACTAAGGCTGGAGCTGTCACTGCACTTGTCACGCAAGAAAGCAATGGATAAAAGAAGATAGATAAAATAAATAAAAATCCTGTTGTGCAGGCAGTCAATCCTGTTCTTCCTCCAACTTTCACACCAGATGTGGACTCTACGAAAGAAGTTACCGTAGAGGTACCCATAATAGAGCCAAATACAGTTCCAACTGCATCCGCCATAAGAGCTTTCTCAATATTATCAAGCTCACCGTCTTCATTTACTAAACCTGCACTATTTGCCACCGCCACTAAAGTACCTGCTGTATCAAAAAAGTCGACAAAAAGTAGAGAAAAAATCGCCATCCAGCACTGTGGATGAGTGGCCAATTCTCCAAAACCACGAGAAAATGCTCCGACTAAACTAAAATCAAAATCAGCGGATACGACTGCCGTAGGAAGCTGTGGCATACCATCGATTCCTAGTACTCCAAGAATAATACCCACAATAGCAGTTACTAAAATACCTAAAAATACAGCCGCTGGAACTTGTTTTACTAATAAAAATACAGTCAAAATAATGCCAAATACAGACAGTAAAACAACTGGGTCTGTAAAATCGCCAAGTGTCACTAGAGTGGAATCGCTATTTACTATAATCTTTGCATTAACTAGACCAATAAAAGCAATAAAAAATCCGATACCTGCACCAATAGCCAACTTTAGCTGTGCTGGAATTGCGTTAATAATAATACTTCTAATGCCAGTTATTGTAATTAAAATAAATATGATACCAGAGACAAATACACAGGCAAGTGCACCCTCAAAACTAAGTCCCATTCCCATTACAATGGTATAAGTAAATACCGCATTAACACCCATACCAGCAGAAAGTGCTACTGGATAGTTGGCTAAAAACCCCATCAAAATAGAGGCAGCTGCACTGCTGACAGCGGTTGCAATAAAAACTCCCTGAAAGCTCATACCTGTCTCACTTAACATTCCTGGATTAACCGCAAGAATATAAGCCATAGCAAGAAAGGTAGTAAGACCAGCTAAAATTTCCGTTTTTACTGTCGTATTTTTTTCCCGCAAATGAAATACTTTTTCTAACATATTTTTTCCTCCTCTAAATATGCATATTATAATATGTTTTAGTATGCGTCAAAAAAAGTATATCATAAATCACTTTTTATGCAAGATAAAAGAAAGAAAAAACTATAATTGTCAAAAAATCTTGAAAAACCGAGAAATTTATTGTATTGTGCTAATTTTAAATTAGTACTGCTTATGTAATTGGTGCGGGATTAAAAACACATAGATCATTTTCTAGACCATATGCCTCTGTATAAGGTTTCTTTCTGCCACTTGCGACATCAAGTATATAATAGAATAATTCTTCTCCCTGCTCAGCAATCGTGCGGTCCCCTACCGCTGCTGGACCAGCATTAAAATCAATGATATCAAACCATTGCTCTTTCATCTCATTCCTAGAACAGAGCTTGATAACAGGTGCTGCTGCCAGACCATATGGTGTGCCTCGACCTGTCATAAACACCTCAAGTCCCATGCCAGATGCCAACTGAGATGGTCCACATACAAGGTCCGACGCAGGAGTTGCAGCAAAAATTTCACCATGCTTTGTCGGTTTTTCACCTGGAGATAAGACTTCTACAATCGGTGAACTGCCAGATTTTGCAATGGAGCCCATTGATTTTTCAATGATATTAGAAAGTCCGCCCTTTTTATTTCCAGGAGTTGTATTAGCACCGCGGTCTACACCGCCCATCTTTAAATAATTATCATACCATTTCATCTCTTCTACAAGTCGCTTACCAACTTCCTCGTTAATGCAGCGCTCAGCGATAAATTGTACACCGTCACGCACCTCTGTTACCTCAGAGAACATAACTGTGCCACCACCACTGACAATAAGGTCAGCTGCGTAACCCGCCGTAGGATTTGCTGTAATTCCAGAAAAAGCGTCAGAGCCACCACATTGCATACCGACGAGCAAATCGGAAAGAGGCAGTGTTTCTCTTTTTCTCTCATTCAAAATTTTAAGCTTTTGCTCAGCCATTTCTACAATTGCATTTGTCATCGCCTCATAGCCTTTATAATTTTGAAGTACGACAACGTTTTCCTCATTATTTAACTCTGGCCACCACTCGCAGAAGCGGTCAACTGTAAATTTTTCACATCCAAGACCAACGAGCATAAATACACCGCCAAAATTTGGATGTGTCGCAATATTTCGAATAATTCTCTGTGGCACTTTTGCCTCAGGCGCATCAATTGCAACGCCACAGCCATATGGATGATTTATGGCAATTACATTATCTACATTTGGATATTTAGGAAGAATTTCATTTTTAATTCTTCGGATTGCCACATTTACAACACCTGCCACACATTGCACTGTCGTATTGATTGCCAAAATATTTCTTGTCCCAGCTGGTCCTCCATTTGGATTTTTATATCCCTCCCATGTCTTAACTGGTGCTTCTGGAAGATCTGTTCGAATATTTGTCGCAAACTTCATCTCATCAAGATTTGGTGCAGGTGCCATAATTAAATTCGTCTCATTAATCCAACCACCCTTTGGGATATCCGTACTTGTTTTTCCCAACACAACACCATAGCGAATAATTTGTGTGCCTTTTGGACATTCACAGAGTGCAATTTTATGTGCCTGAGGAATATCTTCTACAGTCACAATTCCCGGCATAACCTCTGTTCCCTTGGCAATGTCATAGATTGCAACGGCTACATTATCTTTTTCAGTAATCTGAATGCATAATCTCTTTGCCATCATTTACCTCCTTTTAAATTTGTTTGAAAAAATTTCAAGAAAACTTTCTTGTTAATTCTATTATAAAATGATAAACTAAATAAGTAAAATTAATAATTTTAAATTATAAATTACTTTTTTTAATGATACTTCCCTATTGAACAAATTATGAAATTTTCAAAGACAAAATACTAGGAGGTGGATGTATGGATACAAGACAGATGGAATATATTATCAAAATAGCAGATGAAAAAAGCATTACAAGAGCAGCAAAAAAACTTTTTATCACACAGTCTGCTCTATCTCAGCAATTACAAAAATTAGAAAAGGAACTAGAGACTCCTCTCTTTGTACGCAATAAAACAGATTTACTTCCCACACCAGAAGGAGAAATTTATTTAAAAAATGCCAGAGAAATACTACATATAAAACAACGCACCTATTCTATCATTGCAGATATGGCAAATACACAAAAAAATTTTCTCTCTATTGGCATCACTCCAGGTCGAGGACCAGATATGTTCACCCATATTTATCCTATTTTTCACCAAAAATATCCATCCGTCACTGTTGAGCCAAGAGAATTGAGCGTAAAAAGACAACAAGAAGAAATTCGAAAAGGAAGTCTTAATCTCGGCTTTATGACTTTGCTCGATTCACAACGAACAATCGATAACTATCTTCCTCTCTTTGATGAAGAATTATTCATTGGTGTTCCAAAAGATTACCCTCTATCTGACAATATTTTATACACTCCAACTACTTCTGCCGAGAAAAATTCTAAAATGAAAACAACTCCAAAAGATACTGTGGATTTTAATCTAGATTTTAATCTAGATTCCTATCCTGAAATTGATTTAAGATTTTTTCAATATGAATCTTTTGTCCTCATGTATAAAGAATCTACAGTGCGCGTCATAACCGATCAAATATTTGAAGAAGCTAATTTTACACCTCGAATTCTTTTTGAGACATCTAGTATGCATACAGTTTTATCTATGATAGAGGCAAGACTTTGTATCGGTCTTATTCCCTATCACTATGTAAAACAAAAACCAGCTGGGATTAAATTTCTTCGTATGCCACAACATCCACGCTGGACTGTCTGTGCTAGTTACCGAAAAGATGCCTACTTAAGCCGAGCTGCAAAGACGTTTATCGAGCTTGTAAGAGAATACTGGTCAAAATAAATTATCTAATAAGAATATATAAAAATTTAAGACATATACTAGCACTATATGTCTTAAAAAAATTTATCTGAAATTATCAATTCAAAAACCGAAAATAATAAACGATAGTAAAAACAGTCTGCATTATTATTTTTATGGTTGACATCTTACTGAAATAGCATTTCTGCTCTAGAAATTTTTACTATAAAAAACAAATATTTCCTTTTATCCCATTAAAGCCATAAAATCCTCTCTTGTAAATCGATGATAAATCGTATGCTCCATTTCTTCTTTGATGCAATAATAATATTTATCTATCTCACCATCTGGAAAATATAAAACATAGTCAAATCCCATATCTTCTGGAATTTTTTCACATACATAATTTTCACTAAATTCTGAAAAAATATGCTTGACATCTTCTAAACTACAGTGATGGTGTGCTCCAAAAAGTTCTATCATTTTCTTTAAAAACTTTGGCTCTGGAATCTCTCGGTATACATACTCTGCTCCTTTTGGCGAAATTTTTACCTCAATCCTATCCCCATGTGCACAAAACGTAATTTCTCCTAATACTGTATTCAAAAAAGCAGTTTTTACAATCTGCAAAAATTCCTCTGTATTTTTCGCCTCTATACCTAATAGCGTATTTAGCGAAGTTACAGGGTAATAGAGTCGAATCGTTTCTTTTGCGTAACCAATCTTTATTTGCACTTCTTTAATCTGGTCGATAATATTTTCTATTAATTTATTTTGATTCATCATTTATTTTTATCCTTTTCTATTACTGCAAACTACCTATAAGCTAAAGTCAACGAAATTTTCGCAAAGTAAATTCAAATCATTGTCTTCAGTAACGCTGTAGTGCATCACTGCCATCGTCCACCGTATTTTCTATCGCTTTAATTACTACGCCATAGCTATAATTTTCATTTACCTTAACTTGTATATGATCCCCCACTTTATGTCCCAAAATTGCTTTTCCAAGAGGCGATTCTACACTGATTAATCCATGAAGTATATCGCCTCTTACTGTGGTCACAAGCTTAAAGGTATCTTCCTCGTCATCTTCTTCAAAATATACGGTTACTGTATTATTAAGTCCTATTTCATCCTCAGCAGATTCATCTGATACAAGTTTCGCAGTGCGAATCATTCTCTCCAAATAGCGAATTCGACTTTCATTTCGATTTTTTTCTTTTTTCGCAGCGTGATATTCGAAATTTTCACTTAAATCCCCGTGGGCACGAGCTTCCTTTACCGCCTCTAATGCCTGTTTTCTAACTACTAATTTGCGGTATTCTATCTCTTCTTGCATCTTTTTGACATCTTGTTTCGTAAGCTGATTATGCATATTATACACTCACCTCTTGTCTTTCTTTGTCATTCCAAATACAGCAATCACCCTTATTTTCCCGCTTTGCGCGATACAGTGCCTGATTTGCTCGCTCAATTAGCTCAGCAGAGAACTTCTCATCCGCTCCACATGAGACAATCCCCACACTACAGCTAGCTTGTATTTCCTCTTTTTCACAGTATTCACCAAATAATTTGCAAATATCCATTCCCTTTTTCCTTATGATGTCCATATTATTTAGATGTTTTAAAATCACCAAAAATTCATCTTCACCATAACGACACTTAATATCATCTACCCTTGTCTGATGTTGAAGTAAATCGGCAAAATATCTAAGCATTTTGTCCCCAATATCATGACCATATATGTCATTAATCTTTTTAAAATCATCCAAATCAAAAAGACATACTGCTAAAGGAAAATCCTCTTTTTGAAGAGAAATCGTAATATCTTGAAGTCCACGTCGATTGAGCAATCCTGTCAGATAATCTTTGCTATTCTCATCTTGTAATGTATTTTCTCGCTCACGAGATGATGATATACTAACTAAGCGTTCTACTCTCCTGCGTAAATCTCGCTGAGGATGACATTTGCAAAGAAAATCATCTGTTTCCATTGCCAGTGAAAATTGTTCTGCCACTTCCGCGCGAGGCATCGTAGCCAAAACGGGTATTTTCCAAAGAACTGGATTTTGCTTCAAAATTTTTAAGAATAAGGCAGCGCCATCTTCTGGAATTGCCATACTTAAGAGTATAGCAGACAAAGCATTGCTTCCATACTCCTTAATACAAGAAATAGCACTGTCTATATCGAACGCCTCCAAAACTTGATACTGTCCCTCAAAAGTTTGTCGAACCTTTTGTCGGTACTTAGCATCTTCATCTATTACTAACAAATATTGTATATCCGTCTTTTTTAGTATTGCCTTATCCAAATGAGATATATGTTGAGGAGACTGATTTCTTAGCAATTTTTCAAATTCTGCGACAGGCATAGGTTTTGCGAAAAAATATCCCTGCACATAGTCACATCCATTCTCCCTCAAACGCTCTACCTGTTCTCTAGTTTCTACTCCCTCTGCCACTACGCTCAAATTCATCCAGTGAGCTAGACTAATAATAAAACGTAAAATGCTTTGATTCGTAGATTTTTCTGTCTCGTTTTGGATAAACTTCATATCTAGCTTTAAAATATCTAATTCCATCTGATTTAGCATATTTAAAGATGAATATCCACTTCCAAAATCATCCATCTCAATAATAAATCCCATATCTCGTAACTGTTCCACAGTGCTAATAATCTGATTAGGATTTTCTGCATAAGCACTTTCTGTGATTTCCAAGTGAAGATATGTTGGATCAACACCATACTTTTTGGTAATTCCAAGAAGAGTATTCACAAGATCTGACTGATAAATATCGGCACGAGAGACATTGACAGATATTGGTAAAGAAGGATATCCCTTTTCTTTCCAATCACGAAGATAGGCACATGCCTGCTCCCAGACATATTGATCTAACTTGGGAATAAAGCCATTTTTCTCAAATAGAGGAATAAACTCCCCTGGTGACATAAATCCCCATTCTGGATGTATCCAACGCACCAATGCCTCAGCTCCCGCCAGACTATTTTCATTCAAGCTATACTTAGGCTGAAGATAAACAATGAATTGTCCCTCAGCCAATGCCGTTTCCATCGCGTCAGTAATCGCCTTCTCTCGAAGTAATTTTCCTCGGAGTGCATCATCGTAAACAGCAAAATGCTGATTATACTGCCCTTTGATACTGTCTGCTGCCAACAGTGCTCGGTCACACATTTGTTCAATCGGAATAGAGCGGTCAACAATTTCATAGATTCCCCATTTTACAGATACATTCCCCATTCCTTTTGGAGTGTCAAAATAATCTTTATTGAAAAAATTCTCTCTCTCTTTCAATTCTTGTTCTCGTTCTTGTAAATACATATAACGATCCGCACTATATCGACCACAGATTCCACTCTCGCCGACCATAGTCTGTAAGTCCACCGCTTTTTCCTGCAACAGACGGTTTCCCTCCTTCACACCAAAGATATCATTATACAACTTAAAGTTTTCAATATTTGTGCAAACGATAGTGTATTCTTTTTCAGGGTTTTGATCTAATCGCTCCCGAACTTTTTGGTAAAAGAACTCTTTACTGTAAAGCCCTGTAAGCTGGTCGTATTGGAACTGATTGACCATAGCCGCCGTTTCTCTCAGCTTGATAATACCTGCCACTCGATGTAAAATTACCTGAGGTCGATAAGGTTTTGGCACAAAATCTGTGGCACCGTGGGATAAAGCAGCCACCTCGTCATTTTCATTGTCACTTTGAGTCATCACGATAACTGGAATCAGTGACAACTCAGCATCCTCCTTTATCCTATCCAAAAAAGTATATCCGTCCATCACAGGCATCATAACGTCCAATAAAATAAGAGCAATACTATCCTTATGCCGCCTCAAAACATCTAATGCCACCTGACCGTTTTCAGCCTCCAACACTCGATATTCACTAGCCAAAATCTCACTTAGCATGTCTCGGTTGAGTTCATTATCCTCTACAATTAAAATCTGTTTTTGCGGTATCATGCTTAATTCCCCCTCTTTTTTTCATATGTATATTCATCTAAAAAGAAAGACCACTATACAATTATATTAACGAATACCTGACTCAAAACAAAATACCCCCTTATATGTTAAAATATACTCAAACAACAAGAAGGGGGCTTCTATGATAAATAGTATACAACATTTTTTTAGAAATGGAAACCTAAAATTAAAAAAGTCTTAGATAAAATAAAATTTTTAAATCGTAAAATTAATTTTACAAGGTTCACAATTCGCATAAATCATATTATATTAATGATAAACTATAAAAAAGAAAGGATGGAAAATTATGAAAATTGGTGATAAGGTTGGGATTGTCTGTTGTTCTAATGGACAGCCCATAAAAAATAGAGAAACGATACTATGCCTAAAAAATGTTTTAGAAAATATAGGATTAATTCCAGTATTTAGCAACTATATCTATGCAAAGGATTCCGTATTTAGCGGAACCGCTATAGAAAGAGCACAGGCATTGATGGAATTTTATATGAATTTTGATGTAAAGGCAATCTTTGATATCTCTGGCGGTGATATAAGTAACGAAATTCTTCCTTATTTGGATTTTAATATCATTGCAGAGAATCCAAAGCAGTTTTGGGGATACAGTGACTTGACAACGATATTAAATGCAATTTATACGAAGACGAGACAAACCTCCGTATTGTATCAAGTTCGAAATCTTGTGTATGAGTATGCCACATTACAGCAAAAATCCTTTCAAGAGACAGTACTGCATCAGCAAACGACTCTCTATGAGTTTCCCTATGAATTTGTGCAGGGAACAAAAATGGAGGGAATTATCGTTGGAGGAAATATCCGATGCTTTCTAAAATTAGCAGGAACAGAGTTTTTTCCAGATTTGCAAAATAAGATTTTATTTTTGGAAGCGAGAGGTGGACAAGTTCCACAGATGGTGACATTTCTCAGTCAGCTAAAAATGCTTGGAACCTTTGATAAAATAAAAGGAATCTTGCTAGGGACCTTCACAGAAATGGAAAAAGTACATGCCTTGCCAGATATAATATCTTTGGTAAAAAGCTATGCACCAAATCTTCCTATTGCACAGACAAAACTGATTGGACACGGTGCTGACTCAAAAGGAATTGTAATAGGGCAATATAGAATATTTACAATTAATTAGTATATATAATCACGAAATCTATAATGCAATATTTTTAACTAAATATGAGAAAGGAAAAATAAGCGAAAAAGACACTAATTGTAGTAGATATGCAAAAAGGACTGCATTTTTGCAGTCCTCAACTATTCACTCCTTATAAATTCAAAATTTGTTATTCCAGGTTTTCCACTAAAAAAAACGTTCTACTACTTTTTTAACTAACTCTGTATTTTCTTTCATTAATTTTTCTTATGCCTCCGCTCTAAATCTTCTACTTTCGATATCTTATCATATATCTTAATCAGAAAATAATTTAAAAAACTTTGACATCAACGGTATATAGGTTACAAAAAACACCCCAGTCGCTACTCCTGTCACTGTTTTTTTATACTTTGGTGCTATATTTACCCCGATGAGAATTCCTATCGCACACAGGCAAAATTTCAACAAGGCAAAATCCTTCCAATCACTTTCTTTCGCATATCGATTGGCAATCCGAAACAATTTTTTCATAGTAAATCTACTCCCTTCTACATAAATAATATATCGTATCCATTAACGATAGTATAAGGCTCGTATCAAAACTTATTTATATTATATTATAACCGATAGACCAAAGAATTTCAATATTTTGGTACAATAGTTTCTTCTAAAATATTTTTTAGGGCAGACATAGAACTTGTGTGAGAACGAACAACCCTCGTGTTCTGTCCTCGTATTTCCTTAAGTGCATTTCGCACCATTTTATGCGACACAGTTCCTGTGAAAAGCACAAGCAAATCTGGGTTTCCGATTCCTTTTATGGCACCTGTCAGTTTAGGATATACTTTTGCCTTGCACTGATATTTCTCGCATAATATTTTATAATTTCGAACCATACATTCGTTTCCACCTATAATCACTACGCTCATTTATTCACCTTCCATATTCATCATTTCACTCAGTTATAACAAAACGAGAAGAATCTTCCATCTCTAGTTAGTTATAGCTAACTTATATTGAGAATACCATATAACTTTAAGAAATTCAACCGTTCAAACAAATAGAGTTTCTCAATAAGATTTCATCTCTACTTGTTTTTTGGAGACAGAAATGACCTTTCTTCCTATTTTGTTGACGACAAAAGATTTTTTCCCTATAATTAATATATGTAATTTATGAAATCTATAAAACAATATTTTGAACTAAGTATAAGAAAGGAAAAATAAATGAAAAAAACATTAATTGTAGTGGATATGCAAAAAGACTTCATTGACGGTTCGCTCGGAACAGCTGAGGCGATAGCCATTGTACCAAAGGTAAAAGATAAAATTGCCACATATATGACAGCGGGATATGAAATAGTTTACACAAGAGATACTCATGGCGAAGATTACTTAGATACACCAGAGGGGAAAAAACTTCCAATAAAGCATTGCATAAAAGGAACAGACGGTTGGCAAATAGCAGATGGTCTTTATGTAGAAGGTTGCAAATGTATCGATAAACCTAATTTTGGTTGGCCAAATTGGGATAAAATGGAGCTGGAGGATGTCGAACTCATCGGACTTTGCACCGATATTTGTGTCATATCCAATGCTTTAATCATTAAAGCCCTATTCCCAAATGCAGAAGTATCCGTAGATGCATCTTGCTGTGCTGGGGTAACAATAAAAACACATAAGGCAGCTCTCGAAACAATGAAAATGTGTCAAATAACCATTGTAAATGAATAAAAAATTCAGGTCTGACTTTATATGGATTAAAATTTTCTCCGTATTTACACATCAAAAAGGACTGCGAATTTGCAGTCCTAAACTATTCACTCCTTATATTATATTAAATCAGAGCCATTTTTATCCGTTATTTTTATTCCGTTTACAAATTCCTCAATAAGAAAATTAATAATCTCTGGCTCATCTGTATTAGAATTATGCCCTGCTCCTTTTATCCATTCCAACCTAATTCCAGTATTTTTATGCCATGCCTTATTATATCGTATACAAGAGCCTGCATGATCTTTTTCTCCACATATTAATAATGCTGGACAATTGATTTTATAGGGCAAATCTAACTCCATTGCCTCTGCTAAAATGCGAAAACCATGTCCCGACAATTTCGCATATCGATTTTGATTTCCCTCATAATGCATCATCATATCACGCATCAATTTTCTTCCATAGACAGACATAGCAACTCCATTTGTACCTGATTTCACAAGAGATTTCCACGGATAATGGCGATAAACTGGCTCCATTCTTTTCAAAAGCCATAGTTCTAGTGCGGTCACATATTTCCTCTGCAAAGGTGCAGAGTCAATAGAGATAAAACCTGATAGCTTATTAGGAAATAACTGAGAATATGCTTGACCGACATAGCCTCCCATCGATTGTCCTATAATAACAGGATTTTCCATTTTCTCGATGGTTAAAATCTCATCTAACCATCTAGCTTTATCCATCAAGCTAAATGTTAGTTCAAACGGCCATGAGGCAGCATGACCTGGAGCATCCCAGACAAAAATATTAAATTTTCCTTCAAAATATTCGACTTGCTTATTAAATAATCTGTGGTCTGCGGTCAATCCAGGTAAAAATACCAGCGTCACTTTTGATTTTTCTGCTTCGCTTACCCAGTAATGAATTGTTCCACACAAAGTTTTATACATTTTTTCTTTCATAGCACACCTTTTTCTTCAAAAAAACAACCCAATAAGTGATGACCGTAAAAGATAAAATCATCCCTAAAAACATAGTAATATTTTGTATCTTCTGGAAAAAGGATAAAGATGCCTTTCCTCTTTGCTGTCTCTTCTTCATTTGTCCGTCAAAATTTCCTCTTTGATTTCCTTTTCCTTCTTGATTTCCATTACCGCTTCTATTTTCAAATTCTTTTCGATTAATATCTTTAGAATCATCCTTATTTTCAGACTGTGGTTTTCCTCCATGAAAAGCCCCTTCATAACTTCTTGCACCGTCTTGTGATGTCATGGAAAATGGCATAGATAACCAACGTATCTCACTCGAATTCACTAAGCCATATCCTCCAACACATAATATAATCACTGATATAATTACCGCAAAAGGAATAGGTAAAAACTTACGACATACATGTAACCCGATATGTATTCCAAGAAGAATAACAGATAATCCACCCGCAAACATATGTAATAATTTAAAGAACATATTTGTTGAAGATATTTCTGTTAATATCGTTTTTGATATCAATATGCCGCTGACTCCAAGACATGCAAAACAAAGCAACAACAAAATATCTACTATTAGTCCCACTTTTATATTTAACGGAACTTTCATAAATTTTTTGCACATAGCAACTGCGATTTTCATATTTATTACAATATGTACAATGACAAGCACAATCAATAAAATTCCTGCAATTTCATGATATCGCATGCTGATAAGTTGTTTGTTAAAAAGGGTAATTGTCATAATGAGCATAAGAATATCAAGTACCATTTTAAAACGTCGTTTCATAACATATTAATTCCTTTCCTAAGATAAATTTACTGAATTTCTTAAATTTATCTTACTATAGAAATTTGTTTTTTTTGTGGATGTCATTTGTTCATTTTGTGAAAATTCTCTCATGAAATCTTATACGTTTTTTCTTTCACAGTATATCCTTCCAAGTAGCGATATTTCTTTTATTACTGCCAAAAAAGTTCCTGTAATGTCTGCAAGTATAAATCTCTATCCCATTTTCGGACAATACCTATTTTCGAGGATTCTCCTCTTCCCTGCGTAATTTTATAATCTCTATATCCCGCTCTGATTGCTTCACTAAAGATTTCGAGACAGGTACTTTCTAGATAATCCAAATCACCATAACATATGTCATCAAATTGTTCTCTCATAAAATTAAGCAATTCTTCATCTGTGATTTCATCTTGCATTTCATTCTTGTATAAAAAGAAAATTTCTTGTAATCGTATTAAAGTTTCTAAATAATTATTTTGAGAGATAAAATCTGAGTCACAAAAAGTATATATAATTTGCGGAAGAACACTCTGACCAAATTCAATTCTACGTTCTTCCTTTAATGTATTATTCTTTTCTAAAACCAAGAGTTGGGCATCTTGCTCTGATAATTCAAGACCAAATTTTTTTGTATATTGATTTGTTTCCTTTATTTGTTTTAGGCATTGCTCACGATTCATAATTTCAAGCCAATTTTGATTATCCATATTGTGTAAACCTCCGACAATTATTCTAGCAATCACAATCTCCACTGATATTTTTGAACATTATAAAGTTTTAATCTTTTCCTTTCTTTTCCAATTCATAAAGGCGATAAATTTTTCGATACATCGCCCCCGTAAACATCATTTTAAAAAAGTATCTGTCAAAACCATTTAGCTCATTAACTAATCTCTCAGGCGTAAGGGAATGTTCTGCTTTTAGCTGTATTTTCGTATTGTTTAAAATAGCCTCAAAATGATCAATGCCATATAACTTTGTCACACCTACATCATTGACGGGATTTTTATACTTGGATGCCCTTGCCCCAAATTCAGTATAAACATCCATCAATATATGGATTCTTGAATATTTTTCCTGCAATGAAAGAAAGAATCTATTTATCTGTTCATTAGATAAATACATACTAACTCCTTCTAAAATAACAATGGCCAAATCACCCGATGGAAGTGCCTCGATATGCTCCGTATTCGTAGCGTCAATAACTCTCATTTGATATGTTTTTGTTTCCTGAAAATATTTCTTTCTTAATGAAATAACATCATAAAAATCTCCATCAATCCAATTTGTATATTTCTGTTTTATTCTGAGAAATCTACTATCTAAACCACATCCTATATGCAAAACAATCGCTTCTTTTTCTTGCTTTAACATATTTTCCGTCCAATCATCAAACACTCTAGCTCTCATTGCCATATTATAAGTAAGCCATTTTGATTTAGATTTTCCTTTAATTGGAAATGACTCTTTCTCCCATATTTTTTCTGCACTGGGATCTTTTAAAATGATGCCTTTTTTACTAACTTGTGCTTTCCCATATAACGGTATAAAAAGCGTTTTGTTTACTTCATTCATGATTTTATCATCTCCATTGTTTTTCTTCTATATTACATCGACGTATTCATTTGTAGTTCTATGATTTCCCTTAAATTAAAATACTCCTTCTCGTATTTTGGATGAAAAGAACGCAATTCACTCAAAATATAGTTTCTAGGAAATCTCATCAAATATTTTTGTTCTTTCCAAATAGCATCTATATATTGGTCAATCATGTCAATGCCCTCAAGGTTCAAATCAAGTCCAAAAATTGGATAATCCAACGTTATGATATAATCTGTTGGTGCAAATTTTACATTATAGTATAAGAAAAATCCCGGCAATGCTTTTTCTACCGTATCCCGATAATTTCGGTTATAATAATGGTCAAAAAATCCCATTAACTCATTATATTTTTTCTGCGTCCGTCTTACTTTTTCTACTACGGCATCATAGCCAATTTTATATGCTTCTTTAGCAGACAATACGGTATGCGATGTTAATGAGTAAAGATTTTCATCCATATGTGCAATACAATAGATGACGGACTCCATCAACTGACGTGCTCTCTCATATGTTACAGAGCTGCTTTCCTTTGAAGTGAATTTTTCTGCTAACATACCCACAATAGGAATCAATTCTTCCATCTTATACATATTTGTAACATCATCCCTCTTCATCATCTCTTTACTTCCTCCCTAATACCTTCCTGTGAACTTACAAATATTCTCTCAAATATTCCTCGCAAATGTGATTGATTGGACGATTATACCTCTTAGAAGAACCGATTACAAGACTTGAAAAAAAGCCGATTTTGTGGTAATATAAATACATAAATTCACTACTATTTTCTATTTGCTTCCATCCATTTTACTGCAAAATCAACAAGCTCTCTTTGTCTCATAAAACGAATCATACCATTGCCCAATGGCACTTTTTTCACTTCACATTTTTCTTCATAAGCCTGTCCAATTTCACAAAAATCTTCACCATCTACAAATAACGTATCATAAGCTTTCCATACTCTTTTTCCATCTTCTAAAATTGCACTATGCTCTGTGCAGTTATGTTTTCCTGGGTATTGTGCTCTGACATCCGCCAAATGAAGCGAAGTATTTTTATCATACCCAACACCGATTAAAAGAACATATCCATCTAACTCATATAGTTTTCCAATAGGTGAGCCTTCCCCAAAAATATTAGATAAATCATGCTCTTTTGTGAGATACTCTGCATATTTACCTAAAGCAGCTACAGAGCGAGCAGGATGGTCACTCCTTACAGCACCAGGCCATTTTCGAAACATTTCGGATACGGCTCCCATTGTATTGGTAGGAGTAATATCCTTGTGATACGCTGGCCAATTATCACGAATTATTTGCCACCATTCTTCTGGCTCTTCCCAATGTACGCCAGCAGTCGGATCAAGATTTTTCCACGACTGTGTTGGCATCATAATCGTTCCGTCTGTACCCACACTTTCTAGCAATGCCTCAATTATAATCTGTGCACCGCCACAGACAAAACCTAAGCTGCTAAGAGATGCATGTACCATAATCGTTTGCCCTGTTTTAATACCCGCATTTTTTAATGCTTCAATAATGTCTTCTTTTAATACAATTTTTCTTTCCATCCTATAAAACCTCCATTTATCGCATGATTTCTACTTCTAAGCGATTTCTTTTTTTCATTATAACACCATTTCTTACAAATTTCAAAATTAAAAAAAAGGACCGAAATCAAATGGATTTCGGCCTGTTTTACACGGGATTTTATCATAATAATATCTGTTTTTTCAAAAAAGGATTTTGTGTAAAATCTATCTAAAGTATTTATATTATCATTCGCACCCTAAACCTTTTTTCATCCGCAAGATAATAAATCTCACTGTCTGTTTTGTTTACAAAAGCTAATACACTCCTAGTTCCAATTCCATGATTCTTCTCATTAGAAAACGGGTGTCCATCTTCGTCTAAAGGTACTATATCTTCACAGGAATTTTCAATTTCCAAGAGAAGTTGATTTTTATATTTTGCCGTCAGTTTCAAATATCGCTCAGATTCTGGAAGTTTTTCGCAGGCATATATTGCATTTTCCAGCAGATTGCTGATGGTAATGGCCAGTTCCATCTCATCCACTGCTAATCTAGATGGAATATTCGCAGAAACAGTCGTCCAAATTCCTTCCTTTTTCGCCCAGGATATATAATGGTTCATTGCCGCATTCACAGTAGTATTTTCACAGTATTTCTGTATTCCTTTTGGTTCCATAGCAAGTCGTTCTGCCAAATACTTTTTTGCTTCCTGCGTCCTTCCCTCTTCTAACAATTGAAATAACAGTGCTTCAAAATGTCTTCTGTCATGACGCATCATCCTATCTTTTTGTATGACTGTTTCCATTGATTGAAGTCGTTCTTTCATGTTTTTTGCCGCCATTTCCATAATATCGGCATCTGACTTAAGCCTGATTTTTTCCTGTACAAGCTCCATTTCATGTCGCATTAAACTTGTATATTTTTCAAGAATTACAAAAATCGCTATATTAACGATGACTAGTAAAATTGCAGTTTGAAGAAACTGACTCGAATTAAAGTTGTGATACTGTCCCATTCCCAACAAAAACATATCCACAACAATAAGCGCCACGGAAACTAGAGGCATTGCCATAAGTAAGAAAATCATATTATCTGTTTTCTTCTCTTTATCTTTGCTCCCAAATCTGCAGATAAAAAGCACTAGAATCATTTCTATAAAATTCATAAGCAATGCTGTCTGCGGCGTAATCAGTTCATATTGTGTGCGAAATCCCATTTCATTGTTCAGATATCCTCTGCTGATTCCAAGAATAATCTCCATCACCATAGTTCCTACCATATAAAACCAAAAATTGGTCAGCTCTTGGAAACTCTTCACATCATATATGAGAAATAGTGGAATCAAATATGCTAAAATCATCGCCATAAGATTCAGCGGTGGAATTTCTTGCAAATTTGCAACAAAAAGCATACACCAGTCAAACAAATATATAACTGTCACCAACAGTGTTTTATCTTTTATCCAATCCCGTTTTTCACAAAAAGTTCTCTGCATATATCCAAAAAGATAGATAGTCAGAAAATCTCCCACTCCCAACAGTAGCTCTGTTGCCGATAAATATATAGACATTTTTATCTCCCCCTACTCTAGTGTCTACCCAAATCTATAATTCATATATTTTTCAGAAACCTGTGCATATCGGCTTTTTGCCACTGGAAGAAGCTCCTTATTTCTCACCATAATATCTGTTTTGGTCAGCTTATCGATAGACCTTATATTAACAGCAATGGACTCGTGGCATAACACAAAATCTTCCTCGGAATGATGAAGATTTAGATACTGCAAAAAACCAATACGAAGCGTACTAGTGGAGATTGTTTCTCTAGATAATAGGTGATAACTCACTATATGATTTCGATAATCGACATACATAATATCGTCCAAATAGAGTGTACGATATCCACCTTTTACTTTAATCGTAACTACCTTTTCTTCCTCCAGGCTGATACGCTTCATTGCCAGATTCAAGGTTTCAAATAGTTTTTCTCTTTTTATAGGCTTTAAAATATAATTAATCGGATTCACATCAAAAGACTCTAAGGCAAAAGATTCTTCGGATGTGGCAAAAATAATCTGTGCATCCGGCTGATTCCATCTTAGTTCCCTTGCCGCCTGTATTCCGTTTACCATAGGCATTACAATATCAAGAATATAAATATGAGGTCGAAACTTCTCACATATACAAATTAAAGTATCTGGATGATCAAAAACTTTTATTTCAACCTGCGATATCTTATCTTGAAAAAACTGCTGTACATACTGATATATTCTATCTCTATCTTCCTTTTTATCATCACAGATAGCAATCTTTAACAAGCGAATTCCTCCTCTCCATCTTATTTACATTCCCACATACTATATCATCCATCTTCATAATAAATTTCAAATTCATACTCCCATCTAATGCAATAACTCCTCTAAATAATTTTCTAATGAAATCTTTATTATTTCTGTGCGTACACCTTCGCAAAATGTTCAAAATGCTTTCTAATCTTTTCTAGTATCTCTTCTTTCTTCTCTGGTTGTCTGTCATACATATGAATCAACAAAGAGACTGGTGCAACAAACTCTAATGCAAGGTATTCTGGATCATCCTGTTTCAATATTCCTTTTTCCATCATACCTGCAAAGATATTTGCATACATTCGCTGCAAATTTTCCAAATGATAACGTGTTGTCAACTCTGCCATTCGTTCACTGCGAAATTGCTCCATTGCCAAAATTCTTCTAGTTTTGCAAATGGCATCATCGTACATTGTAAATCGAACTCTCTCCATAGATTTTTCAATTAACTCATCCATACTTACTAGAGATTGTTCATACTCATTATCTAAACCAAATCCCTCTTCGTAATGAGCTTCAACTAAATCTATAAGCGAATGAAAGATGTCTTCTTTTCCTTTATAATGTCTATAAAGAGAAGGTCCCTTCAATCCAGCATGTTCTGCAATTAAATCTACACCGACTCCATCATAGCCTTTTTCTGAAATAAGATCGAGGGCTGCATATAGTATTCTTTGCTTTGTTGGCATATCCTTCATAAATTAAATCCTTTCTCTTATTGGTGAGGCAGGGAGGGACAGGGGACAGACCTTTGTCCTTCTTGTGTGGGACAAAGGTCTGTCCCCTGTCCCTCCTCCTCCCCTGTCTCCGCTATGCGAACGACCGTTTTCTACATTATAGCTTACGTTCGTTCTCTTTGTCAATATCAAATTTGAGGGGACAAGAGTCTGTCCCCTGTCCCCCCTAATTATCAAATCGTATTCTATCAATCAGAGAATCTTTTTTGACAAATTTTTCAATTATAAATACTAAAATTACCTGAATAAATACAAGTAAAGTTATCATAATAAGAGTTGCTGCCAGAGGATAATGATAATTTCTGATATTAAGTATTGCGTTATCTTTTGCCCATAAAAAAACAGGATATCCCGCCAAAGTTCCTCCACCCACTGCGACAACTAATGTTCCAACCGTATAAAATAACCCTTCTAGCTGTAACATTTTCAAAAGCTGTAAGTCCGACATTCCAACTGCCTGCAACATACCAATTTCTTTTTTTCTCATATGAACACTATGAATCATAGTATTAATCATATTCATAATACAGATTGCACCTAGTATTCCAAGAAATGCATAACATCCACTTCTTACGAGTATCATACCCGAATTCCACTCATCATAAAACGCCTTCCAGGTTTGCATCTCGATTCTTCCATTTTCTTCGACAATTGTTCTTAGCCTAGCTTCCACGCCTGCATCATATTTTTTATCGGCAAATATACGATAGTACCTATTTAAATTATTTTTGCCAAACGAGCGAAGTCCCTCCTCAGCCATAATCAGATACTGATACATTGTAAATCCTAAATCATAATCGCCAATCGCTGCAATCTCTAATTGCTTTTTATATTTTTCATCTCCGTCCCAAGTCATTATGTCTATGATATCGCCTATTTTCAGATTTGGATACCAGTAAAGCAAGTTTTTATCTATGATAATTTTATCTCCACTCTTTAATTCCTCATAAGTTATATTTCCTTCTATAATTCCATCTTCCAGCAATTTTTTTCCACTTTCAGGAACTCCCATCATTCCTATTTTGTCCCCATTAAATACATCCGCTTCCACATAATTTCCCAGATAACATTCCACCGCATTAATTCCATCTATCTGTTCAATCTGTTCTTTTAACTTCTTTGTAAGAGGATTGTTTTTTTGTACCTGACTCCACTCTAGTTGAGGATGCTCCTTATTATTAAATTCTATTATCGGAGAAATCTGATATTGTCCCATAATAGAATTATCCGCGGCCTCACTTGGATTGGCACATGACAATACAGTCGCGACAACCATAAAGAAAAAACCTGTAATGGCCATAGAGCAGATTGTAATCATGCTCTTTTTTTGATTCCCCAAAAGATGTATCACCGTAAGCTTTGCAACTGTAATATCACGATAACCTTTTTTGCTCTTTTTCTTTGTCTGCTCTTGTCTATATCTCATCGCTTCTATTTCAGAAACTTTTGCAGCAATTTTCATAGGTCGAAGTAATGATAAGAAAACCGTAAACATTGCGACAAAAATTACGAGAAAATAAATCCATGGAACAATCAGTGGTACTTCTCCTCTTTGAATCAATTCCTGAACGGTAGACATGATTATATTTTCGTCTTGGTACAGCTTAAAGAGGCTTAAAAATACAAATTTAACTAGCGACGTTCCAACCAAAAGTCCAAGTGGAACCGCCATTGTGGCAACAAAAAAACCTTCCAATAAGACGATTTTCCTAAGTTGACTTGTCGTTGCACCAATTGCCTTTATCTTTCCAAATTCCTGAACTCGTTCCTCCATAGAAATATAGTAAATACTATAAATCGTAATAATCCCTGCCAGTATAATAATCAGCATAATCAGAATCATAATTGTAATAAAAGAAGGATCTACATAATTGGCCCATAAATAATCTTTATTTATTTTGCAATCTTGTTCAGAAATACCAAATTGTTGTGCTAATTGCTCAATACTTATTTCTATCTTTTCCGTATTATTCTCCTTTGTCTCTATCTGGAATAAAAAACGGTAATCTATCTGCTCTGACAAAATTTCTTCATTTAAAAAGGCTTTTGCAATCAGCGATGTAGAAGATTTTTGTTCCTCATTTATTTCCGTATCAGGGAGAAATCCACAAATTACAAAATCTTTTTTCTGCATAAAATCCAAACTTCCATTTCTATACACCTGATATGGAATTGTTACCGTGTCACCAATTTCTCCAGACAGAGAAAGCTCCTCTAATATTCCTTTTGAGACAACAATTTCATTTTCTGTCTCTGGAAGCCTTCCTTCCAAAAGTTCTATTTTATACAGTTTCATAGCTTGTTCATCCATATACATCATGGTGATTTTTGCATCACCCTCCACTATATACCCAAGATCACTTCGCAGACCATATCTTTTTATCGAATGGTGCGAGGCCAATTTCGTCACTGTATCTTCGGATACATTTCGAAACAGGGCATGCCATGTAGGATATAACTGATTGACTGCTGCTTTTTGACTATTAATCAAATCTATTCCCATTGTTGGGACGAGAAATAGTAATAAAGTAGTAAGGAAAATCGCAATTCCTGTTAATATATTCTTACTTTTATAATATTTTATATTTGATAAAGCAATTTTAACTACCATACTCATGATTTCCTCACCACCTTACCATCTTCAATCACTACTACAACATCTGCCATTTGTGCTATAGTCTCATCATGTGTAATCATAACTAAAGTCTGATGAAAATCTTTTACACATTTTTTTAACAAAGACAAAACTTCTAGTTCTGTCTTAGAATCGAGATTTCCCGTGGGCTCATCCGCTAAAATAATAGCAGGTGAACTTACTAAAGCTCTTGCTATGGCAACTCTCTGTTTTTGTCCTCCAGATAGAGTATTTGGCATAACCTCCATCTTATCTTCTAGTCCAATCTGCTTTAGAATTTTCATTACATCATCTTTCTTTACTTTTCTTCCATCTAGTCCCATTGGAAGAACAACATTTTCCCAAACATTTAAGGATGGAATCAAATTATAATCTTGGAAAATAAAACCAATCTTTTTTCTTCGAAAAGCAGCTAACTGATTTCTCTTAAGTTCAAAAATATTCTTTCCATCTATAATGACATCCCCCGAATCTGGCCTATCTAGACCACCCATAATTTGCAGCAGTGTAGACTTTCCAGAACCCGAACGTCCAACGATTGCTGTAAATTTTCCCCTCTCAATCTCTAAATTTGTGTGATCTACTGCTTTTACAATATTTTCGCCGACATAATAATACTTCACCAAATCTAATATCTTTACAATCTCACTCATACTTCTTTCCTCCTAAATTTTTGACCTTTTGACCGTGGTACCATATTCTTATTTTATCACTTAGAAATTACAAAACCCTTACAAAAACTATTACAGTTTTGTAAGGGTTTTATTCTTTTCAATTATAAGATAACGGAAGCATAATCTGAAAAATTGTTCCATTATCATGTTTTCTTTTCGCAGTGATAGAACCACCTTGCTGTTCTATAATGCTTTTGGCAATATACAGTCCTACGCCGGCCCCTTCCTTTATCATATGCCTTACGTTACTTCCCCGATAGAAACGTTTAAATATCTCATGTAATTCCCCTTCTGGTATACCAATTCCTTCATCCTCAATTTGAATCAAAATATAACTTACTAGACAGCTGACATAAATATTTATCACTGTCTTTGGTGCGGAATATTTCACTGCATTCTCAAGGATATTTGCCAATGCTTCGACCGTCCACTTATGATCGTGCAAGATTTGGATATCATTTTCCATATCTACACATATCTCTATATGCTTCATGCTAGCTTTTATATATACCTGACTTACAGCTTCGCTAATTGTCTTCTTAATACTGCAATTTTCATATTTAATCTCAATCATACCATTTTCAAGTCGAGAGAGTTTCACTAGCTCATCTAGCAATACTTCCATTTTAAGGATTTCTTGCGTTTCACTTTCAATAAAAGACTGCCTTTCTTCCTCCGATAAATCTGAGGCTACCGATAACTCATGACTCATTTTGACAGAAGCCAATGGAGTTTTTAACTGATGTGAAATATCTGTAATCAATGCTTTCGTGCTATTTTCCTCTTTTTCCAACTGTTCTTTCAGATTAGAAAAATAATATCCCAGCTCTCTTAATTTATCATACACATCCTCAAATTTTTGCGAATAATTCTCCTCTGATAATGGAATCATATCTACCTTTCCACTCTGAAAAATAAGTAACTGCTCATATATATAATTCCATTCATTTTCCACTTTTTTTAATTTACGTCTCGCTTCCAAAATCAATAAAAAATAGGAAACTACTAAAACGATAACCGTAAAAATCATGGCAATTAAAGTAATGAAAAAATCTGCCTGAATATGCTTCATTTCATAATAGGAAATATTTTCCTCTAATTGCTGTTCAAGTTCTGGATAAATCGTGGATAATTCCTTCTTTTGTTCTTCAAAAATTCTTTTTTCACATAATACTTTACAAGAAAAAAGCATTAGAAACAGAGCTATAACACCAACCATCAGGCAAATAAAACTTATTTTTTGTTTACCTTTTCGGTCCATAAATATCCAAGCCCCCTTACATTTTCTATACTATCCGTTCCAAGTTTATTCCTAAGACGGCTGATATTTACTGCTACTGTATTATCATCCACAAACTGCCCGTCTACTCCCCATACTTTTTCTAAAATACTCTCCTTGGACAATATATGTCCTGCATTATCAAGAAGAAAAATCAACAGTTGTAGTTCCGTTTTGCTTAATATAATCGGTATTCCTGCTTTTTTTACTTGCATATCATTGATAAATACTTCTATATCACCTGAAATATACACCCCTTCTTCCCGATTACCTAACCTTCTCATAAAAGCATTTACTTTCGATGTAAGAATATGTACCGAAAATGGCTTAGTGATATAATCGTCCGCTCCCATATCATATCCATTTACAATATCTATTTCCTGGTCCATCGCTGTTAAATAAATCAAAACTGCATTGCTTTTTTCCCTTACCACTTTTCCAAAATCTAGACCATTTCCATCTGGTAAAGTAATATCACTAATAATAAGATCAATATTTTCTTTGTCAAATATCAATTTTGCTTCCGATATAGTATAAGCAGAAAATACATGATATCCTTCCTTGCTAAGTTTTAAATTAATTCCTCTGTTTAAATTCTCATCATCTTCAAGTAGTAATATTTTTTTCATTGTATCCTCCTAATTGATACTTTTCTTATATTTCCCTACGCATTAATTCCCACTCAAAACTCTTAAAGATTTTTCTTTCACAAAATATTTCATCGCCTTATTCAGCTATAGCTGTGTTTTATACAAAAAAGGGCTATTTATTCACAAAATTAATTATCATATTGTACAGACTATAAAACTTTATACGGCCACTTGCATATTCCCACTTCTAGGGCTCTCTCTTCCGTCAAATGAAAATCCGCATATCTGCAATACCAGCACCCCCGCAAGCTTTCTATTGCTTCCTCCCTAGGTGTATATGCTGGACATAAGTCATTTGGCCATACATTTCCCTTTTCATTTGGCACCTCGAAATATTTTCTGTTTTCTATCATATTTTTCACCCTTTATTCTAAACTTTTTGCATATAACTAAAATAGCATATTATATAAAAACAGACTGAAATCACACGGATTCCAGTCTGTTTTACACGGGATTTGTCAATTTAAAATTTATTTTCCACCTTACTTTATCCAAGATACCAAAAATGTAGCTGCCAATGCCAAAAATAAAAGTGGAACAGCCACTGATACAAGACCTGTAAGCAAAAGTCCAATTAGAAAAATCGGAATCCCTACAATAAATAAAACTGTTTTAGTAATTCCCCACGCAGCTTTCACTGCAAAGAAAATTAATTTAATAGTTAAAATCAATATCCCTATCGTAAATAATGTAATCATAATTTCTTCCTCCGCATTTATATTTGGGCGAACAGGGTGGCGGGGACGGACAGGGGACAGTTCTCTGTCCTACTTTTCTACCTACAATTAAATTGAAAGGAAGAAATTGAGACAGAGTAGGACAGAGAACTGTCCCCTGTCCGTCCCCGCCACCCTGCATCCCACTAAGATCTTTATTCTACAATAATTGCTCTCGCATCTACACTATCCATTCTCTCATGCATAATTTCTCGATAAGCCTCCGATGAGAAACAAGCGTCAAGTGCTTGTCTTGAGGGAAATTTAATAACTATAACTCGCTGAGGATTTCTTTTTGGATGAAGAGAAAAAATTTTGTCTGTTCTTACTAAGTATTCTCCCCCAAAACTTTCCACAATTGGTTTCACCTTACGGATATAGTCATCATACTTCCCTCTTCCCTTTTCTTTGTCAATATATGTATCTACAATAAAATAACAATCCATATCTATTCTTCCTTTCTCATACAACACGCTATAGTTCTAGCAAATAGTGGATTAGTCTTCCATATAGGCATATGTAATCTTTCACAAACTTGATTAACTACTTCTGTCAAATTCATTTCATGATCTATATCACAAACAATTTTTTCCAACTCATCCATAATTTCTTTCGCATTCTCTAATTTTTCTTTCATCATTTCCGGAGAATACGTTTGATCCCATGCTGGATAAAATTTTTCAATACCAGATAAATTTTCCAGTATTGCTAAGGAATGTCTCGTTGCATTCCAATTAGTAAAAATAGGAATATCTCCTTTTACTGGTACGCAATCTCCTATAAATAGCATATCTCCTATGCGATAAGATACTTCATCGGTGGAATGTCCAGGGGTTTCGATTACCTCTATATATATTTCATCTGACAGATATATTTTATCTCCGTCTTTCACAACCTGATCTACAATCGTAGATTGTCCTGCAAGATTATAGAAATTCGGTATTGGACGCATTGCAAACTGCAAATCAATATTCTCAATCCACTCTCTCTCCCCTTCACTGGCATATATCTTTGCTCCGTATTTTTCTCGAAAATAATATGCAGTACCAATATGATCTGGATGAGCATGTGTCAAAAAAACTGCTTTGATTTCAGAAGGATGATGACCACTTGTAAAAACAGCCTGTTCAATTATTGTCTCGCTTCCCGCAACACCAGAGTCAATCAACGCACATCCTTCCTCTGTTTCGATAAGATATACATACACGAATCGTTTAATTTCCTTTGTAACATGAAATTCAATTTTTATCTGTTTTACCATCATTCGTTTTCTCTCCTTTTTTAAGTGTGTGGCAAAGGGGCGGGCGGACAGTTCTCTGTCCTACTTTTCTACCTACAATTAAATTGAAAGGAAGAAATTGAGACAGAGTAGGACAGAGAACTGTCCCCTGTCCGCTCCCCCCTGCCTCCCTCTGCAAGCTATTTTCTATTTCCATTTTCATCAAACATTTGTCTCAAAGCCTTCTCAACAGGAATAATAGAACCAATCAGACAAACAAGTTGTATACTTTCAATGACTGCTGTTATTATTCCTACTAAATTTTCACCGGAATTTATAAATGGAATTTGTACAAGAATGGTTGGCACCAACATAATAACACCTATTTTCATCCATAACTTTCCACAGTAATTATGTGCAAATGACCATGTATCTGCATTCTTTTTTGACATCGTAGTTCTATATCCAATAATATTATTGATTTCTTTTGGAGGATTTTTATACATACAATATCCAGCAATAATCATAATTAGAGGCATAATCAAATTGCATATAAACATACTAATAAAAAATCCCATATCATATCCCCCCTCATTCTTATATTCCCTAAAAATTGGCATTTATAGAATTATTATATATTTCTTCTATCTCACTTTTATCTATCAAAAACGCATCTACAATTTCAGGGTCAAAATCTTCTCCACGTCCATTCATGATAATTTTGTAACATTTATCAAGCGGCAGTGCATCTCTCTGACTACTCCTACAGGCAAGCTTGTGGGGTTCTAACTGGCAACATTTTGCTGTAATCGTACATCATGTAAAGACTTT
>JBJEOA010000008.1:0-3334 GCA_051880475.1 Lachnospiraceae bacterium
GATAGAAGGGGAGGATTTGTCGGAGGGGGATGAGGATTATCACAGACCGATTTCAAAGGCAGTTTCCCATCAACTCCGAGACTTATTGGAAGGGAAGGAAAAGATTTTAGTGGCAGGTCTTGGAAATAGAGAAATTACGCCAGATGCACTAGGTCCATTTGTCGTAGATAATCTCTATATTACAAGACATCTTTTGGAGGAAGGGATTATTTCAAATAAAAAGTCAGTGAGTGCGTTTGTGCCAGGCGTGATGGCACAGACGGGAATTGAGACAATGGAGCTTATTAAGACGGTCGTAAGAGAGGTGAAACCAGATATCCTCTTGGTGATTGACGCTCTCGCAGCTCGAAGTGCGAATCGTCTTAATACGACAATTCAAATTAGTGATACGGGCATCGTCCCAGGGTCTGGGGTGGGAAATCATAGAAATGCAATTACAAAGGAAACAATGCAAATACCTGTAATTGCAATTGGTGTGCCGACAGTCATATCTGTGCCAGCCATTTTGTATGAGGCGATGGAGACAATGATGGAATTTTTTGGGGATTTGCCAATCGGAAAGCGGATGCAAGATTGGAGTGAGGAAGATAAAAGACAGTTATCTTACGAGGTATGCAATGAGAGATTAGCACAAATGTTTGTCACTCCCAAAAATGTGGACGAGGCGATTAAGAGAATGAGTTATACAATTTCGGAAGCGATTAACGCATATATTATGGAAGGTTGAATATATTATAATATGATGCCAGAGTCAAAAGGTCATTCATATAATAGTATGAGAGGAGGAGGATGCTTCTTCCGTTATAGATAGGAAGGGTGATTGCATCTGACAAAAATTTATGGGACTGTTTGAGAAAAGAACAGGGAGGATGAGATGGCTTTTTGAGGCGGGAATCATTTTCCTGCTTATGCTGCTTTGTATTTATTTAAGTATTGAAAGTGGAAAGCTTTTTTTTAGTAATCAAGGAAGAGAGGTCTTGGAGATGGGGGGAAAAGACGCAATTCGTTTTTGGGTTCGTTTTTCTTTCGATGAGCTAAGTCCTCTCTCTTCGTATATGGAAAATGGAGAACTAGGAGTGCTTACTTATCTTGAACAAGCACAAAAAATGATAAATAGGGAAATTATTCCAGGATTTACTTATGTGGAAGATTACTGGGGAGATGCAGATAAACTAGTCAGAGGAGATGATTCTATTCCAAGATATTTTTTGGAGGCGGGAGATGAACAGACGAAATCGCTGAGCGAAAAAGAGACAATGATGGAGAAAGAGAAGATAGAGCCAATTGTATATACTAAAAATCAGCTAAATAATTTTCAGTTTATGATAGAAAATATATATCAGGTAGATATTACTACGAAGGCAAAGGCAGAGGAATTAAACGGGGAGAAATTGTTAGGGATGGATATGTCAATAGATACTTCTGGAGATGAGCCAAAAATTTTAATTTATCACACACATGGGAGTGAGGCGTACAAAGATAGCGAGGAGGGAAACTGGGAAGATACGGTAATTGGAGTGGGAGAAAAATTAAAAGAAATTTTGGAGAAAAATTATAAAATAGCGGTATATCATGATGAAACAATATATGATAAAGTCAATGGGGAACTTGACCGGAGCAAGGCTTATACGTATGCAGGTGAAGGAATTGAAAAGATATTAGAGAAATATCCTTCTATTGAAGTTGTGATTGATTTACATAGAGATTCTGTGGGGGAAAATCTTCATCTTGTGACAAAGATTAATGGAAAATCAACAGCAAAAATTATGTTTTTTAATGGTATGAGCCGAACAGCGAAAAATGGAGATATCGCTTATTTATACAATAAAAATAAGGAGGCGAATCTTGCCTTTAGTCTTCAGCTTCAGTTAGTTGCGGCAAAAAAATATCCTGATTTTACAAGAAAAATTTATTTAAAGGGATATCGCTATAATCTGCATTTAAAACCTCGAAGTCTCTTAATTGAGGTGGGAGCAGAAAATAATACTGTGGAGGAGGCAAAAAATGCGATGGCTCCTCTGGCCGATTTATTGAATGATGTTTTATCTGGAAAACTATCTTAGGAAAGAAGGAAAATAGGATAATAAAGCTTATGTAAAATTAAGTTTTATTATCCTAATAAGATGCCTTACATATTTTTATTTTTCGTTTTAAAAATAACTGATAAAATTTTTGATGTCTTCTGAAAATATCATTTTATATTCATTTTCTTTTAATACTTTTGAGCTATTAAACTGAATCTCAGAGTCTATGTTTATCGTATTGTCTATGACAAGTTGGTGCATGGAGGCGTGAAGATATGGTACATCAAAAAGTTCGATACATTTTCTTGCGTTATGAGGACGAATACCGCTGCCAGGTAAAATTTCTATCTTACCCTTTGTATATGCAATCATTTCTTGAATTGTTTTCGCCCCTTCTAGGGCAGTCGGTTTTTGTCCACTTGTGAGTACACGGGTTACTCCAAGTTCTATTAATTGGTCTAGCGAGGAAAAAATATTTGGCACAATATCAATCGCACGGTGGAAAACAGATTGTTTCTCTTTGATTATCTCCATCATTTCTTTGCAGCGAGGAATATGAATGGTTCTATCCTCGTTTAAAAAGCCAAAGGCAATGCCGTCTGCTCCATTTTCAAGCAAAAGTTTTGCATCTTCTAATATTGTCTCATATTCTAAATCAGAATAACAAAAACCACTTTCCCTTGGGCGTACCATACAGATGACAGATAAATCTGGTGCGTATTTTTTTACCTGTCTTAGTGTGCCAAGAGATGGCGTTAATCCTCCGTATGCTAAATTTGAATTAAGCTCTACTCGTTTTGCTCCCCCTTGCCATGCGGCAATGGCATCTGCTGCTGAGCCACAACAGACTTCTAATTCTACTTTTCTCATAATTTTATATAAATTTCCTTTCTATAAATAATGCCTGCGAAAACAGAAAGATTTATTTTATGAATAAATTTCATGTTTTTTCTTTATAAAATTATAACATGAAAGAGTAGTGAGCGAAAGCATATTTTTATGGTATTGTGAAAACTCATTTGTTTTTGTTGGCAAATGCACATAATATATGTTATAATTTTGTGGCAAAAAAACATTGAGACAATAGTCAAGAGGATAGAATACTTTGACTAATAGATTGAGTGCAAAGGTTTTAGATAAAAATATATTTAGAAAAGGAGGAATGTTAAGTAATTAAAATAATTGAAAAACAGGATAAAATATGTTATAATATACTCACGGAGGTGTATTATGAACATATCAAATGGAATAAATGATAAACCAAAAGATTTTGCAAAATTAATCGGTGTTTCTGTAAAAACATTGCAACG
>JBJEOA010000009.1:0-66095 GCA_051880475.1 Lachnospiraceae bacterium
ATACAGCGACCATTGTGTTGAGAGCGAAGGAAAATTATTATTTTTCAGCGAGTAGTTTGCCAGTAATTTCGGGTGCTGTGTATGATTGGCGAATAGAGGACCAGACAGTATTAAGGATGACAGCTATATTTGAGAAAACGGAGAGTGAGCCGACAACCGAGAGTACATATACACAGCAATCGACAGCTGATAATACGGCGTCGACGACAAGGACTCAAAATTATAGCACGGAGGAGCAAAATGGCACGTATTCTTCTGACGGAACACAGCAGGGAGGTGCTGGTACACAGTCTACAGTGTCGACTAATATTACAAATTCTGGAAATAATAGTGGCACGAATTACTCGGGTAGTTCTTCTGGGGGTTCGTCAGCAATATCTTCAGGAACAGTGGCGAATGCTTCTGGAAGTAGTTTGGTGACATCATCTGGAACAACTCAGACAGCAAGTGGTTCTAATTCCAATACATCATCTGAAAGTTCAAATAGTATTGCAAATAATTATGAGTCAGTCATTGGAACGATTTTAGTGCAGGATGAGGCGAATGTTATAGTAAGCATTGATGAATTAGATATTTTAGATATAAAAGAAGGGCAAACTGCCAATATTACACTTGACGCAGTAGAAGATAAAGAATATGAAGGAGAGATTTCTAAAATTGCAACGGAGGCGACAAATTCAGGAGGAAGTGCAAAATATCAAGTGGAAATTTCTTTGCCAATTGATGAAAATATGAAAAGTGGTATGAGTGCTTCTGTGACAATACATACTGCGCAGGCACAAGATGTAGTTGTAATTCCTGTCTCAGCTTTGCAGGAAAAAGAAAATAAAACATTTGTCTATACCAAGATAGATGAGAAAGGAAACTTATCTGGCGAAGTGGAAGTAGAAACTGGAATTTCAGACGGAACAAATGTGGAGATTACAAGTGGATTAAGCCAAGGGGATATCGTTTATTATACACTGCCAACTTCCTCATCCGATTCAAAAGAAGAGACAATGTCAGGTGGAGGGAAGAATCCATTTGGCAGCGAAGGCGGGGGCAGACGAGGAAATTCAGGTGGCGGTTTTGCTCCAGCAGGTGGTAGTCCAGGAGGTGGCGGACGATGATTATTCTTAAAGATGTCTCAAAAAAATATAAAATTGGTGATACTGAGGTAAGAGCACTAGACCGTGCAAATTTGCATATAAAAAAAGGGGAGTTTGTAAGTATCATTGGACCTTCTGGAAGTGGGAAATCTACGCTGATGAATATTATTGGCTGTCTGGACGTTGCAGATGAAGGAAAATATTATTTAGATGGGTTGGCGATTGAGGAGTATACGGAGAGTCAGCTGGCAAAAATTCGAAATAAAAAAATAGGATTTATTTTTCAAAGCTTTAATTTAATTGGAAATCTCACAGCGAGAGAAAACGTGGAACTTCCGCTTATTTATCAGAGAGTGCCAGCAAAAGAAAGAGCCGAGTTGGTTGATAAAGCATTAGAGAGAGTAAAGCTTGGAGAGAGAATGAATCATAAGCCGACGGAGCTTTCAGGAGGACAGCAGCAGAGGGTGGCGATTGCGAGAGCGATTGCCACTCGTCCGTCGTTGTTTTTGGCAGATGAGCCGACTGGAAATCTTGATTCGAGTACAGGAACCGAGATTATGGAATTATTTCACGAATTGCATACACAGGGAAATACCATTGTTTTAATTACCCATGATGAGTCTGTTGCAAAGCAGGCAAAAAGAAGTATTCGAATTCGAGATGGACATGTCGAGGAGGTGGTTATATGATTTGGCAGTCGGTCAAAATGGCTTGGAAGGCGATTACATCAAATAAGATGCGTGCATTTTTGACGATGCTAGGAATCATTATTGGAGTTTATGCACTAGTAGTTTTAGTTTCTTTGGTAAATGGAGCTACGACTTCTGTGAAAGATTCTATTTCGAGTCTTGGAACCAATTTATTGTCTGTGACGATTAGTGATGATAAGGGGAATCCGTATAAGCGAAAAGATTTAGAAGAATTGATGAATCAAGATGGAATCGAGGAGGTAGCTCCGATTACTCAGACAACAGCCACGGTTTCTGGCAGTTTAGAAGAAGAAAGCGGAAGAGTCTATGGAACGACAGGTGCTTATTTTAGAATACAAGGAAAAGAAGTGCAGATTGGAAGAATATTAAAATCTGTAGATATAGATAATCACGTAAATGTTGCAGTCATCACGGAAGATACAGCGACAGAGTTCTTTGGGCAAATAAATGTGATTGGAGAGAATATAAAAATAAATGGAATGAACTATCAAATTATTGGTGTACTGAAGGAAGACGAGAGTGCGGCTGCGATGTTAAGCAGCAGCAACTATGAAGTTTATGTTCCGTATACCTCATTAATTCGTCTAGTAGATGGTCTTTCATCTAATATCACTTCATTTTATGTGTCAGTGACAAATGAGGATGATATGGATGCAGCAGAGGCAAACTTAGAGAAAATTTTATTGGAGAGGTTTCATCAAGATGAAGATGCTTTTAATATTATAAATCAATCTTCTATTGCGGAAGTTATGGGTTCTGTCACAGGAACTTTATCTCTTTTACTTGGCGGAATTGCGGCAATTTCTCTTTTAGTTGGTGGAATTGGTATTATGAATATTATGTTAGTATCTGTCACAGAGAGGACGAGAGAAATTGGTATTCGAAAAGCGATTGGAGCAGGACGTGGAGTTATTATGCTTCAGTTTTTGATTGAAGCTTTTGTAGTGAGTATGATGGGTTGTATTATAGGAATCTCTCTTTCATGGATTACATTACAAATAATTAATAAAGTGGGAGGAGTGGATTATAGTTTGTCTTTGCCAGTTGTGGCAATTTCTATTGTATTTTCTCTTCTTGTAGGATTGGTGTTTGGCTTATATCCAGCAAATAAAGCAGCGAAAATGAAACCGATTGACGCTTTGCGTTATATTGGATAAGAAAATTCATCTATTTTTCTATCCAAAGGGGGAACACGAAGGCTTTTGTTTTGTATTTGCTGTTTCTATTATTTAGTGATATAATGCTGAGAAGAGGAAATAATACATATGAGAAACTTGAATCTAGAAATATTCAATTGGAGGAGAAAAGGTGAAAACGAGAGAAGAGGCATTGGAGTATGGTCTGTCCTTTCCAAATACGTATCAGGATGCACCATTTCACGATCCAAACTGGCAGCTTGTGAGGGTGAAAGGGAATAAAAAGGCTTTTCTTTGGACTTACGAGAGGGATGGATATATCAATCTTAATGTAAAGGTAGATCCCGAGTGGAGAGATTTTTGGCGAAGCACATATGAATCTGTCATTGCTGGCTGGCATCAAAATAAAGAACATTGGAATACAATTATTTTAGATGGGACAATTCCAGAACATGATATCAAGCGAATGATAGCAGAGAGCTATGATATTATTACAGATAGTCCATCGAAAAGGATTTACGAGGCAGTTAAGAAGATTCCAAGAGGAAGAGTTGCCACCTATGGTCAAGTGGCAGAGCTTGCTGGAAATAAAAAGATGGCAAGGGCAGTTGGAAATGCATTGCATAAAAATCCAGATCCTGATTCCATCCCGTGTTTTAGAGTAGTGAATGCAAAAGGAGAGTTGGCAGGAGAATTCGCATTTGGAGGAATTAAAACTCAAACAAAATTGCTAGAAGCAGATGGAATTGAAGTTGTAGATGGCAAAGTCAATTTAGAAAAATATAGTATCGATATATATGAGCTATTGCAAGATTAAAAAAGAATCAGGTATTATGTTTTGTCCTAGAAGGAGAATGAGGTTTCACCGGATAAGTGACAAAAGGATAAGAAAAAGAAAAATCTAAAAATTGGAGGAAAAATATAAAATTATGCTGAATCAATTTTCAAGGACAGAATTGCTTTTGGGAAAAGAAGCCATGGAGAGATTAAAAAATGCGAGAGTGGCAGTATTTGGTGTAGGTGGAGTTGGCGGATATGTCTGTGAGGCTCTTTCAAGAAGCGGAGTGGGAGCTTTTGACTTGATTGATAATGACAATGTATCTCTTACGAATCTAAATCGCCAGATTATTGCTACACATAGTACGGTCGGAAGGGCAAAAGTCGAGGTAATGAGAGAGCGAATCTTAGATATTAACCCAAAAGCTAAGGTGTGTATCCATAAATGCTTTTTTCTTCCGGAAAATGCCGCAGAGTTTGACTTTTCAAAGTACGATTATATTATAGATGCAGTTGACACAGTAACGGCGAAACTGGAAATTATTGTAAAAGCAAAAGAAGCAAATATCCCTGTTATCAGTAGCATGGGGGCCGGAAATAAACTAGATGCCAGTAAGTTTGTAGTGACAGATATTTATAAAACAAAAGTCTGTCCTCTCGCTAAGGTTATGAGAAGAGAGCTGAAAAAAAGAGGAGTAAAAAAATTAAAAGTCGTATATTCCGAGGAAGAGTCAATAACGCCGATTATGAATGAGGATATGGAGGAGGAGCTTTCTTTGACTCAAAAAAGAAGTATTCCTGGAAGTATCGCCTTTGTTCCTTCTGTGGCGGGACTCATTTTAGCTGGAGAAGTGGTAAAAGATATCTCTTGCGTCAATTAGCATATTAAAAAAAATCAGAAAAACTGATTAAATTTAATCATTCCAATCTTCTAATTACTATGGTAGAATAAAAAAAGTCAAAAATATTGATGAAATTTATTATAATCAAATAAAATGAATTTCTTGTTTGCAAAGGCTAAATTATCGTGTATAATGTATCATGTTGTGAATACAGTACATACAATTTAGAATTATTTTTTATAAGTTCTAATCTGGGATATGTATTTTTAATAAATGGATATATTTGTATAGCCAACAAGAAGTAAAATAGAATGTAAAAGGAGAGCAGTTATGAAAAATGTTGAAAAATATAAGAGACAATACTTTATGCCACCCGTCTGTGAGTTTGACTGGGCAAAAAAAGATCATATTGAGAAACCACCAATCTGGTGTTCTGTTGACCTTCGAGATGGTAATCAGGCTTTAATTGAGCCTATGAGTTTAGATGAGAAATTGGAATTTTTCCAGATGCTTGTGGATATCGGATTTAAGGAAATTGAGGTTGGTTTTCCAGCTGCCTCAGAGACAGAGTATATTTTCCTTCGCTCTTTGATTGACCGAGATATGATTCCAGAAGATGTGACGATTCAAGTACTTACTCAGGCTAGAGAACATATTATTAAAAAGACTTTTGAGGCAGTAAAGGGTGCACCTCGCGCCGTTATTCATCTTTATAACTCCACATCAGTGGCTCAAAGAGAGCAGGTATTTAAAAAAGACAAAGAAGAAATCAAGAAATTGGCAATTGATGGAGCGAAATTATTAAAGAAATTAGCTGACGAGACCGATGGAAATTTCTCCTTTGAGTATAGCCCAGAGAGCTTTCACGGGACTGAGGTTGAGTACGCACTTGAGGTTTGTAATGCAGTACTTGATGTATGGCAGCCAAGACCAGAGCAAAAAGCCATTATCAATATCCCTGCTACAGTGGAGACAGCGATGCCACATGTTTTTGCGACACAGATTGAGTATTTAAGCAAGAGATTAAAATACAGAGAAAATGTAGTATTAAGTCTTCACCCACATAATGACCGAGGAGGCGGAGTCTCTGACGCAGAGCTTGGTGTATTAGCGGGAGCTGACCGTGTAGAGGGAACTTTGTTTGGAAATGGAGAGAGAACAGGAAATGTAGATATTATTACGCTTGCAATGAATATGTTCTCTTATGGAACAGATCCGGGACTTGATTTTTCCAATATGCCAATGATTCGTGACAAATATGAGAGACTTACGAGAATGCATGTCTATGAGAGACAGCCATACGCTGGAGATTTAGTATTTTCTGCATTTTCTGGTTCTCATCAAGATGCCATCGCAAAGGGAATGGATTGGATTGAGAAGAAGCATGTAAAAGAGTGGACCGTTCCATATCTTCCAATTGATCCAGTTGATGTTGGCAGAACTTATGACTCAGACGTAATCCGTATTAATAGCCAGTCTGGTAAGGGTGGTGTAAGCTATATCTTGAAACATAATTTCTCTATTTCTATTCCTGAGAAGATGAGAGAAGAGGTTGGATATGCAGTAAAACAAGTTTCTGATGAGGAACATAAGGAACTATCTCCACAGTGGGTTTACGAAATTTTTGAGGAAAATTATATCAATCGCATGCCACATTTCCAAATTCAGGAATGTCATTTTATTCAGCAAGATGGAATTATGGCGGAGGCCACGATTTCCTGCGGTGAAAAGAAAGCAGTTGTAGACTCTAACGGTAATGGTCGTCTAGACGCAGTCAGCAATACAATTAAGCAGTATTTTGGAATCAGCTATGAGTTATCCATTTATGAGGAGCATGCTCTGTCTCAAGGTTCTTCCTCTAAGGCTATGTCATATGTTGGAATTACTTGTCAGGGTAAGATGTACTGGGGTGTAGGTATTGACGAGGATATTATTAAATCTTCTATCGATGCTTTAGTTGTAGCTGTTAATAAACTTCCTCAGATTGAGTCAAATGATAAGGAGCAAGATGACCGCTTAGTTGCAATGTTAAATTATATTCAGAGTAATTATCAGAATATAACATTGGAAAGTATGGCAGCTCAGTTCCACTTATCTGAGCCATATATTTCCAAGTATATTAAGGATAAATCAGGCAGAACATTCGGAGAGCAGGTGGCTCGTATTCGAATGAAGAAGGCAAAGACATTGCTTAAGCATGGAAATATGACAGTGGAGCAAATTTCTGAGGCAGTTGGATATCAAAATGTAGAGCATTTTAGTCGTACTTTTAAGAAAAGTTTTGATATGACTCCAGTTCAGTACCGCAATAAAAATCGATAGAAAAGCTATAATTTTGTGGCGAAAAATTCATTTACTATTGGTAGAAAATAAGTTATAATTTTATGGTGCCCCCATAGGCTTGCCTGTGGGGGTAGCTAGTTTGAGAAATCTAGTGCCGTATTTTTGCATGTAATACATGAGACAGGGGATTGAAATAAAATTAAATTGATGGAATATTCATATATTTGAAAAAGTATATCTTACAAAAATTAGTTTAAGACTTTAAAATGACAGAAGATAAGTTGGGTTAATAAGAAAGAAAGTATCAATAATCTTCCCGCTTTAGTTTGTTGTGGGAATATCAATAAGATTGGTGAGGGAAAATAAATGGAGAACCCGAAATTAAATAACAAAAAGGTATATGAGTATGTATTTGATTATTTTTTAGAACAAATTTTATCTGGAGAGTTAAAGATTGACGATAAAATTCCACCAGAGAGAGAAATTGCACAAAAGCTTGGGGTAAGCCGAAATTCAGTTCGTGAAGTAATGCATATGCTAGAGATTAATGGTTTGATTGAGTGTGTGCAAGGAAGTGGAAATTATGTTCGATGTAATCCGCAAAAGTATATGCTAAAATCCGTAAATATGGTTATGTCTTTACTCAGAATTAACTATATAGAAATATTTTATATACGTGCCGGATATGAGCTGACTGCATTAAAATTAGCGATAGATGCTGCCACAGAGGAAGAGATTGAAGAAATTCATCGAATTTTGCTTAAGATGGATCAAGCGACGAATGTGAAAGAGAGCGCTAATCTCGATATAAAATTTCATTCTCACTTAATTGCAGCTTCTCATAATCGACTGCTTATCTTGTATGCAGATATGTTGAGTGATTTGATGAATGAGTTTATTGAGGATTTTAGAGCAAGAATCTTGATGAATAGGAAAAATGAGAAAATGCTTCGAAAGTCTCACTGGGATATTTATAATGGTCTAAAAGAACGAAATTATGCGGCAGGGAGAGTCGCGATGGAAAAGCATTTTAAGATTGTGAATGAGCATATAGAAAAAATTAGCTTAAAATAAGTGAGATACTGTATTTATTAAAGCGTGGAAATATGACAGTAGAGCAGGTTTAAAACCCAGATATTTTTGAAAATTTGTAAAGAAAAATATCTGGGTTTTTACTACAAAATTTATTGGTTTCCAGATGGGAAAAATGGACGTAGGGTATTGGCAACCTCAGAAATAGGCATTGTCTGTAGCCAAACATGACCAGGTCCTGTAATGATTGTATTGAATAATCCTTCCCCACCAAAGAGAGCATTTTTAACACCAGATACTGTCTGGATATCGATAGCACAGCTTGCTGTCATAGCAGCGAGATATCCAGTATCTACAACAATCTGCTGATTTGGGGATAACTCATACTCGATAACATGACCGTCAAATTCTGCAAATGCAATTCCGTTTCCAGACACTCTTTGCATAATAAAACCTTCTCCGCCAAAAAATCCCGCTCCCATTTTTTTCTGAAAATGAACGGATAGAGAAATCGTTTCTTCCGAAGCCAAAAATGCCTTTTTTTGGAAAATCATATCATTTCCTGGACTAATTTGGAAAGCTTTGATACTTCCAGGAAAGGAAGATGCAAATGCAATTACTCCCCGACCTCTTTTGGCGGTATAGCGGTTTTGAAATATCGCTTCCCCTGAAAACATTCTGCCAAAAGCCTTTCCGATTCCGCCATTTGTAGATGTTTTCATTTCCATATTTGGACTCATCCATGCCATTGAACCTCTTTCTGTAATCATTGTTTCACCGTCTTCAAGATGACAGATAACAACAGGAAGAGTATCTCCTTTAATTTCGTATTGCATAATTTTCTCCTTTCAATAAATTTTTAATTCCAATACTATAGTACTATAATACCATAAAAGATAAAACAAGGAAATGAAAAATAGAAAACTTTAGGTATTGTATTTTCAATCAAATAATAATATAATGAAGTATAGTTAGTAAAAACTAACATTGAAGAGCTTCTTAAAAAAGGCTAAAAAAGAATCACAAAAAAGAAGAGAGAAAACTATATATAATAATAGAGAAGAAAGACGGGTGATTTTATGCGAGAAATATTTGTAATCGCTATTCCATTTTTGGGTACATCTCTTGGAGCTGCGATGGTATTTTTTATGAAGCAAAAAATTAATATGCAGGTAGAAAAAGCACTTTTAGGGTTTGCATCGGGCGTGATGATTGCTGCATCTGTATGGTCGTTGATTATCCCAGCGATAGACATGGCAACAGAACAGGGGAGAATATCATGGATTCCAGCGTCTGTGGGATTTTTAGCTGGCATATTTTTTTTACTTTCTCTTGATATGCTTGTACCACATATACATTTAGAGAGTGAAAAGCCAGAGGGAATAAAGACGAAGCTATCAAAAACAACTATGCTTCTTTTTGCCGTCACACTTCATAATATTCCAGAGGGAATGGCAATCGGAGTGACATTGGCTGGAGCTAAGATGAAAAATACAGGTATCACAATAGCGGGAGCTATGACGCTCGCTCTTGGAATTGCAATTCAAAATTTTCCAGAGGGAGCAATTATTTCAATGCCGTTAAAAGGAGAGGGAATATCAAAAAAGAGAGCATTTTTCTATGGAGCTTTATCGGGAATTGTGGAGCCAATCGGTGCGATTATTACGGTATTATTGGCTAATCAGGTTGTTGTAATTTTACCATATCTTTTGGCATTTGCGGCAGGAGCAATGATTTATGTTGTGGTCGAGGAATTAATTCCAGAGTCGCAGATGGGAGAGCATAGTAATATCGGAACGATAGGAGTGGCAATGGGGTTTGTTCTTATGATGATTTTGGATGTCTCTCTTGGATAAAAAGGAAATAAAACTAAGAACACAAATAGTTGCAAAATTAAAATAAGAACTAGGAGAGGGCATTGTAGGAGGAAAAATGAAAAATATAAAATACATAATGATATTATTAATGATTCTATTGTTATTTTTTGTGAGTGCAGATGGGTTAGCTGCTAGCTCTTTAGACGATTCCTTTTTTAAAAATGAGGAAAATAGCAAAGTAGAAGTATTGCAAGAAACAGAAGATAATATTCAAAATGAGCAGCAAAGCTTAGAGGAGCAACAAAACTCAGAGGAAGAGGCACAAGATAAGAATGATATAACTCAATCAGAGCAGGAAAGTTTCAAAGCAGAGAGCATAGAACTGGATACAATTAACGAGTTTTCCAGTGAAACAACAGGTATTCAGACAATTACAAAATTTGAGGAATTAAAAAATTCTTATCTAAATTATGACAAGAAGCCTAATCTTTTAGATGTTATTGCGGATATGCCAAAGACAATCGAGGTGTATTTAAATAATCAAAATACACCGATAGAAATTCCAGTTACTTGGGAGACAGAACAAGATTACGATAGGTCCGGGGAAAATTACTATTTATTCTGGGCAAAATGGGATGAGGGTTCCTATATACTAGACGAAAATTATAATCTAGAAGGGTATTTGCCGTTTATTGAAGTTATAATCGAAACTGAGGATCAAGATACCATTGCAGTATCGGGAATAGACAATATTGTTTCTCGTGCGTACCATCAGGTCAATATTACTTGGAGTCCGAATAAATTAGTAGATGGCTTTCGGGACAGCAAAGGAATATTGACTGGCACTTATTTTCCAGGAAGGATATATGTCGGTCTGCCTTATGGTCAGCTAGTTAATAGTGGAAGATATGTTCCTCATGGTGCATCGTTTGATACTTTTTTGAATGCTGTCGCTGATTCGAATAGTTTGTTTTATACGGGTCGAGGAAGCTATGGAAAATTAGAGTCTACTTATTACGGAAGTGACTGTAGTGCATTTGTCTCTTATTCCTATGGACTTCCTAGAATGACGACAACAACAATTGGGATGTCGAGCCAGTTTTCTAAGGTGGATGGAAATAGTATTTATAATGCACAGGTAGGAGATTGTTTTAATAAGTCTGGCAGTCACACAGAGCTTATTACAGGAATGGAATATGATCAAAACGGCGAGCTAGTTTCCGTAGAAGTTTCTGAGCAGACACCTCCTAAAGCTCAAACTATAATCTACACTCCATCAGAAGTTCAAAATATTATCAATAAAGGATATACACTGCTTAGATACAAACAAAGGGAATCTGTAAAAGAGCCAGAACATTATAATGGATGTATAGATAATAATTCATTTTTGGATACAAAAGTGAATATGGGAACTAATTTTTGTGCTTATATTATCAATACAGCTGGATGGATTCATGCAACGAATGACAATGGAGATGTAAGAGCATACTCCGAGACGGGAAAAGAGAATCAAATTTGGTATTTTGAGCGTCAAACTGACGGCAGCTATAAAATTACTTCCTATGAGGATGGCAAATGCATGGAAGCCTGTGATTTGAAATCAAGTGGCAGCATGAATGTAAAAGTAAATAATTGGAATGGAAGTTCCTCTCAGAGATGGTTTCTATATGGAATCGAGGGAAAATATAAACTTAGAGCGGCTAGCCAAGATAAAGTTCTTGCTTTATATGGCAAAAATCTGGCAGATGGAACTAATATAGAGTTGGCACAGTATACGGGACAAAATGGTCAGTTATTTCATATTTCTAAGATTATAAAAGAGTGCCCAGAGGATGGACATAAGTATAATAGTAAGGTGACGAAAAAAGCAACCTGTACAGAAGATGGGCTTTGCACTTATAAATGTTATGTTTGTGGAAAGACTTATGAGGAGAAAATCAAGGCAACAGGACATAAAGAGGTTATAGATGCAGCAGTAGAGCCGACCTGTACCAAGGAGGGAAAGCGAAAAGGAAGTCATTGTTCTTCATGTGACTTAGTCTTAAAGGAGCAGACAAGTATTCCTAAAATTAATCATACATATAAAGATGTTATTACAAAAGCGAAGGTAACATCGAGTGGTAAAATTGAAAATAAATGCGTAGTATGTGGAAAGGTTAATAAAACGAGCACTATTTATTATCCTAAGACGATTATTCTCTCTACGACATCCTATGTCTATACTGGAAAAGCGAAAAAGCCTTCTGTGACGATAAAGGATTCGAAGGGAAAGACCATAAGTTCTTCTAATTATGAGGTCATTTATCCAGCAGGACGAACGAAGATAGGAACTTATAGTGTGACAATTAAATTTAAGGGAGATAAGTATACTGGAAGTACGAAAAGAACATTTAAAATTATTCCTAAGAGTATGAATTTAAGCTCCGTAAAGAGCAATGCAAAAGGAAAACTTACAGCTTTCTGGAGCAAAAATACAACCATCACTGGATATGAAATTAAGTATGGAGTAAAATCAAGCTTCTCAGATGCAAAGACAACGACTGTAAGTAGCTATAAGACAACGAGTAAGACAATTTCTAACCTCACAAGAGGAAAGAAATATTATGTGAAGATGCGTTGCTATAAGACTGTAAATGGTGTGAAGTACTATTCAAACTGGGGAGACACAAAAACAGTGACGATTAGAAAATAAAAGAGAATGGATAATAAATATGGAAGACGCTTTTTAGAGCGTCTTCACATATTGTTCTGTATACTCAATAAATTTTAGGGCAGCAGGAGATGCCATATCTGTTGAGGCAATGGCGATTCCGAGCTGTCTTTTTGCGTATGGCTCAAGTGGAAGAGTCAAAACTCCAGTATCATGGTGGTCTAGCACAAGTTTTGGCAAGATGCTAATGCCGAGGTCACACGCTACCATAGAGACAATGGTAAAATCATCCATTGCGGAATACTGGATATCAGGTGTGATTTTATTTGATTTTAATGTATGATGGATATCGACATCGATACCGAATGTGGATAAAATAAATGTTTCATTGTTAAAATTTTTTAACGGAAAGGCATTTAGATTTTTTTCGGCGTATCGAAGTGGCAAAACAGCGAGAAGAGGGTCATCCTTTAGTGGAATCCACTGTGTATTTGCCTTCTTGTCAGAATTAAGGCTGAGTAATCCAAAATCAACTTCGTGGCTAGTGATCCATCGCATAATATCTTCGTTTCCCCCTTCTTTAAAATGAATTTTAATATGAGGAAAATCCTGTTTAAATATCTTAATAATATGAGGCAGCCATTCTCTGGAGATACTAGAGTAAGTTCCGATATTTAAAGTGCCCATATGGAGATTATGTAGAGAGTGAACAGTCTGTCCAAGATTCTCATGGCATTGCACAATTTGGGAGATGATAGGATAAATCTCCTCACCCGCCTTGGTTAAGTAAGCACCATTTCGATTTCTGTAAAATAATTTTAAATTCATTTCTATTTCTAAGCGTTTTAATGTATGGCTAATACCAGACTGTGTATATCCTAGAGATTTTGCAGCTTTTGAGAGACTCTGTAATTTGGCAACCTCTAAAAAAACGGTGTATTGATTCATATCCATAGTAATTTTCCACCTTTGTAAATTTATTTTATCTGCTTTTCATGAATAAGTGTGATATATAATATGAAAGTTTGTCATGTGTTTAGAAAAATCCATGAAGGATTGTCGCTTTACGCATTTCTTTTTTCTAGTATAATTAATTTCATAGGTTTTTTCAAGAAAGAAAAAAGAAGAAGAGAATTAGGAGGAAAATATATGTCAGGATCAATCTTTGCAATTTTGATTGCATTCGTAGCGTATCTTTGTCTTATGATTGTTATTGGTATCATATCCATGAAAAAGACAAAAGACGCAGATGATTATTTTTTAGGTGGACGTGGACTTTCAGGTCCAGTGGCTGCCTTATCCGCTCAAGCATCTGATATGAGTGGATGGTTACTTATGGGGCTCCCAGGTTCTGTCTATGCTCTTGGAACAGGACAGGCGTGGATTGCCATTGGACTTGGACTTGGAACAATCGCAAACTGGTTAATTATCGCAAAGCCACTTCGGTCTTACACGATTGTGGCAAATAACTCTATGACACTTCCAGAGTTTTTTGGCAATCGCTATCACGATGATAAGAAAATTCTTCTTGGAATTTCATCTGTTATTATTGTCATTTTCTTTTTAGTGTATACAGCATCAGCCCTTGCATCAGGAGGAAAATTATTTAACAGTGTATTTGGAGTGGATTATCATATAGCTCTCTTGATTGGTGCATGCGTTATTTTAGTTTATACGTTTTTAGGTGGATTTTTAGCAGTTTGTACAACAGATTTTATTCAAGGTACTTTGATGTTAGTGGCACTTTTAATTGTTCCAATTATTGCATGGGGATATGTAAGCGGAGATTTTTCTAATCTTTTGTCACAGACAGGAGTAGAGCCTAGCTCATTTTTAAGTCTTACACATAATGGAGACCATCCAATTACAGCAGTTGAGATTATCTCAAATCTTGCGTGGGGACTTGGATATTGTGGTATGCCACATATTTTAATTCGATTTATGGCGATTAAAAATGAAAAAGAATTAAAGAAATCTTCTGTTATCGCTATTGTGTGGGTTGTATTATCTCTTGGTTTAGCTATCGTGATTGGACTTGTGGGTCGTGCTTTTATGTATCCTACTATTTTAGGACAAGAGGGAGTGGCATCTACAGAGTCTGTATTCATTGAGATGATTAAGAAAGTATTTATAGAAAACTTACCATTATCCTTTGTCGGTGGACTTTTCCTTTGCGGTATCTTGGCAGCGATTATGTCAACAGCTGATTCTCAGCTTTTAGTCTGCTCTTCTTCTGTATCAGCAGATATTTATAAGGATATTATAAATCCAGATGCATCTGCAAAGAAAGTATTACAAATTGGGCGTATTACAACAGGTGTAGTTGCTATTTTAGCTATTTTTATCGCATGGAATCCAAACAGTTCCATTATGGCACTCGTATCTGACGCATGGGCAGGACTTGGGTCCGCATTTGGCCCTCTTGTTGTTATGAGTTTATTCTGGAAGAGAACAAATCTACAAGGAGCAATTGCTGGTTTGATATCAGGAGCAGCGACAGTTATTATTTGGGATTATCTTCCAATCGTAGGTGGACAGACTATTTATGCAGCGACTGGACTTTATTCTTTGGCAGTTGGATTTGTTATTAGTTTAGTTTGTATTATTATTGTGAGTTTAGCTACTAAAGCACCAGAGCAGTCTATTTTAGATGAGTTTGAGAAATATAAAAATTATAAAGAAGAGTGTTAATTTACTATGAAAGTCCTTGACGTAACAGGACAAAACGAGTTTACTGTGAAAAATTCTGTCAAGTAAACAGACGCAGAAAAGATTCTCTCTCTTTTTCAACACGCTGCGTTTCCAAATTTTAACCGCACGCTTATTTATGCTGCTTTCGCGAATCCGCTTCGCTAACGCTTACGCAGCAAAGCCTGCAGTTAAAATCTTTGGAAGCCTTGCTATCGTTGTAAAAAGAGAGAGAATCTCTTTTGCTGTTTAGAAAAGAATAGTATAGAGCAACCGGACTTTCATTTATAGACAGAAAATGAAAAGAATATAATATATCAAGATAGAGGATGAGCTAGTTAGAATAGAGAAAAGAGGGAAAAAATGAACCAAAATAAAATCTTAACGGTAGCTCTTTTGGAGTGGAAAAAGAATATGGGGCATCGTCTAGCAAAGATAAGCGGATTTGAGCATATGGATTTAGAAATGAGAAAAGAACATGAGGCGATAGCAGAATATATTTATGAGGAATATTTAAGAGATATTTCCGTACAAATTTTATTGCAGCCCTTTTCTAAAGAATGTGTGAGAGAACAAAGTTTTTATTTTGCCGAAGATATTGAGATAAGTTGTGATATATTAGAAAGATTAAAATTAGAGCAGAGCGATATTGTCTTGGGATATCTCTATGCTTTTTGTGTGCCAGTATTTTCGAAAGAGAAGAGGGAAAAATATGAAAATCTTCCTCTTTTGGAGCAATACTATCTAGAAAATTGGCTGATTGCGGCTTTAGATGTGGGGAGAGAATGGATTCGCAATTATTTGTTGCAAAAAAATAGTATTCGAAACGTTTGCTATGTGACGGATTCATTTGGACCTGGATTTTTTGGGATGGCAGTAGAAAATCTTCCTCAATTTTTTAAGATTATAGATGGAAAATCGGTCGGCATTACAGTCACAGAGAGTGGAAACTTAAATCCGCTAAAGAGTTGTGTTGGGATTTATCTTGTGACGACAAAGGAAGTGTCTTCTTTGATGGGGCGTGATTGTATAAATTGTGCTGGAAATAAATTAGGCTGTAATGTATGTCGGGTCTAAAGGAGAGAAAGAATATTAGAAAAAATCAACAAAAATCTAGCAATATGCACAAAAGAATTATATGTAATTCGTGAAAAATATAGAAAAATAAAAAACTATTGACAAATAAAAAAATAAATATTATACTTTTAGACAAATGATAAGCAATGCAATAAATTTTATACAAGTTGATAATGAAGCGGTTTTGATGGGCTTGTTACTATTCGATTAGGCAATACCGAGCAATACCAGTGTTTTGTAAGTATGTAGGGGATATATGCTTATATAGCTGTGTAATTGGTGGGTATTTTTTTTATGTAAACTTTAAGATATGGGTTTGAATGGTGGGAAAAAGTATGATAGTAAAAAAGATTTTAAATAATAATGTAATTACTTCACTCGATGAAAGGGGACAGGAAATCGTCATTATGGGAAAAGGAATTGGTTGGAAGTTAACGAGTGGAGAAGAAATTGACGAGACAAAGATAGAGAAGATCTTTCGAATGGATACAGCGAGCTCAATGGCTCGAATGAAAAAGCTTTTATTAGAGGTTCAACCTGAATCTGTGAGAATTAGCTCTAGGATTATTGACTATGCCAGAGAACATTTGGGTAAGGAATTAAAGAAAAATATTTATATTACATTAACAGATCATATTGATTTTGCGATAGAACGTTTTAGAAATGGGATTCAGTTTCATTCCGCACTCTTTTGGGAAATTAAGATGATTTATCCAAAAGAGTTTCAAATTGGAATATATGGTTTAAAGATCATTGAGGAGGAATTAGGGATAGTTCTTCCAGAGGAAGAGGCAGCCTCAATCGCCTTACATTTGGTTAACGCTCAGACTGGAGAGAGCATGACTCAGACTCAGTCTATGATTGATTTGATAGCGAAGTCTTTAAATATTGTAAGGCTTTTTATGCGAGAGGAATTTAGGGAAGATTCTCTTGATTATCAGAGATTTGTGACGCATTTGATGTTTTTTGCACAGCGTGTCTTGGAGGGGAAAAATTTAGCTCTTCAGCAAAATTTTCTTTATGAGACAATGCGGCCAAATTATGAAAAGGAATTTCGGTGTGCGGAAAAAATCGCACGTTATGTAGAGAGGGAATATAATGTAGATATTGGAAAAGAGGAAATTACATTTCTCGCAGTCCATATTATTCGAGTTACTGCTAAAACACAGTGATATAGATTTTAGCATGATTGCCAAAAGGTGCATCCTGCGGCAAGAATGAGAGATATTTTTGAATTAAAGTTGTTAATAATTGCTATCCTTTTAGCCGGCATTAGGATGCTTTTATCATATTTTATATGGAATAAATAATCCAATATGCATTATCTATGGAGTGTAAATGATTGGATATTAATTCTCAAGTTATAATTTAGGAGGAAGAAATAATGGCAAAAATAAGAGATTATGCCAAATTAGCGAAAGATATTCGCGATGCCGTTGGCGAAAGTAATATTATGAACGCACAGCACTGTGCGACTAGACTGAGACTAGTGTTAAAACAAAGCCCTTCTGAGGAGGTGACAAAGCAGATATCTTCTATGCCTGGTGTTATCCAAGTAGTAGAAAAAGGAGGACAGTACCAGATTGTTATCGGTACACATGCTAAGGATGTGTATGCAGAGTTGATGCAGATTATGTCCATCGATACAAGTGCACAGCCACAAGTAAAGCAGAGCATTGTAAATCGAATTATTGCTACCATGTCAGCTGTATTTGCTCCTTTTGTGTATGTATTAGCAGCCGCAGGTTTAGTGCAGGGTGCGTTGATTATTATCACACAATTTGCACCTAGTTTTGCAAACACAGGCACTTATGAAGTATTAAGCTTTATTTCTTGGACACCTTTCACATTTTTACCAGTATTAATTGCAGTAACTGCGTCAAAACATTTTAAGTGTAATACTTATATAGCGATGTGGTGTTGTCTTGCATTAGTAAATAGCTCATGGGGAGACATTGCAGCCCGAATTGCAGCAGGAGAGTCTGTAAAATTTTTACTTTTTGATATGGCACAGACTACATATACATCCACTGTATTACCACCACTTTTCTTAGTACTAGTTTTATCTTATTTAGAAAGATTTTTAGAGAAATACATTCCAGAGGTAATAAAAGCACTTGCAATTCCTTTTATTTGTGCAATTATTATGGTTCCTGCTACTATTTTAGTACTTGGACCTATCTCCGATGGAATTGCAAATGCACTTGCAATTGGATTTAATGGTTTATGTAATAATGTTCCAATTGTTGCGGCACTTATCGTTGGAGGTTTCTGGCAGGTATTTGTTATTTTTGGTGTTCACTGGGGTGTTACTCCTATGGTAATGGCGAATTTTGCAAATAACGGCTGTGACGCTTTCCAGGCATTCCAAACTTGTGCGGTTGTCGCTCAGGCAGCAGCATGCTTTGGTGTATTTATTAAGTCAAGAGATAAGGAAATTAAAAACGTATCTATATCCGCTGGATTGACAGGAATCTTTGGTATTACTGAGCCTGCTATCTATGGTGTTACATTAAGACTGAAAAAACCATTTATCTGTGGATGTATCGGTGGTGCAGTTGGTGCATGTGTCGTAGCTTTGACTCACGCAATGTACTATGTGTATGCAGGTCTTCCAGGATTACTTACTGTAGTAAATGCAATCAGCGATACAAATCCAGGTTCTTTCCGCGGAGAGTTAATCGCAATTGCGGTAACAATTGCAGTTACAATTATTTTAGTTCAGATTATTGGTTGTGATGAAAAAAAAGTTGAGGCAGAAGAAATTAAAACTGATTCTACAAAAGCAGTTGAAAATAAAAAGTTCATCATTTCTGCTCCGTTAAATGGTGAGGCAAAAAAACTTGAAGAAGTAGATGATCCTACTTTTTCAGCTGGAATTCTCGGACAGGGTGCTGCTATTATTCCTTCAGAGGGAAAATTATATGCACCGTTTGATGGAACAGTAGCTTCTATTTTTGACACAAAGCACGCAATCTGTCTTGAAAATGGCAGTGGAGCAGAAATTTTAATTCATATCGGACTTGAGACAGTGACACTTGGCGGAAAATATTTTGATGCTAAAGTAAAAGCTGGAGATGCAGTAAAGACAGGAGATTTATTAATAGAATTTGATTTAGAGGCAATCCGCAAAGAGTTTCAGACAATTACACCAGTTCTTATTGGAAACGCAGATGATTTTGAGAGTGTGCTTCCACTGAAAACAAATGGTGCTATTAAAGCTGGAGAAGCATTTATAGAAGTAAAATAGATATGACACTAGATTGGAAATGAAATTGCGGATATTGGCAGCCACCTAAGCAATTTAAAAGAAAAACTAGTGATTTATCAGTGTATCATTAGAAAAGAATATTTATTTTTAACGCTTCCTCCTCTTGCGATAAAGATAGATTTATTTTCGAATGATATAATATTAACTAAAACTTAGGGCAAATATTAAGAGAGAAAGGAAATAGATATTATGGCATTACCAAAAGATTTTTTGTGGGGCGGTGCAGTAGCTGCTCATCAGCTGGAAGGCGGCTGGAATGAGGGCGGAAAAGGTCCAAATGTATGTGATGTTTTAACAGGGGGAGCTCACGGTGTAGCACGCCGAATTACGGACACTGTTGTAGAAGGCGAGTATTATCCAAACCATGATGCAGTTGATTTTTATCATCATTATAAGGAAGATATTGCTTTATTTGCGGAGATGGGATTTAAATGTTTCCGTACAAGTATTGCGTGGACACGTATTTTCCCTATGGGAGATGAGGAAATGCCAAATGAGGCTGGTCTTCAGTTCTATGATGATATGTTCGATGAATTATTAAAATACGGAATCGAGCCTGTCATTACACTTAGCCATTTTGAGATGCCTCTTCATTTGGCGAAGAAATACGGCGGATGGATGAATCGAAAAGTCATCGATTTCTTTGTAAAATTTGCAAAAATTTGCTTTGATAGATATAAAAATAAAGTAAAATACTGGATGACATTTAACGAAATTAATAATCAGATGAACTATAAAAATGATATTTTTGGTTGGACAAACTCAGGAGTACGTTTTAGTGAATATGAAAATCCAGAAGAGGCAATGTATCAATGTGCACATCATGAGCTTGTTGCAAGTGCGTTGGCTGTAAAGGCAGGACATGAAATTAATCCTGATTTCCAGATTGGCTGTATGATTGCTATGGTTCCAATTTATCCTTATTCTTGCAGACCAGCGGACATGGTTTTATCTGTTCAGGAAATGCATATGAGATATTTCTTCAGTGATATTCACTGCCGTGGACATTATCCAAATTATGCGAAGAAGATGTTTGAGCGCAAAGGATTTGATATCAAGATGGAACCAGAGGATGAGAAAATCTTAGCAGAAGGCACAGTAGACTATATCGGATTCTCCTATTACATGACAAATGTAGTTGATTCTCAGACTACAATTGATGTCTCTAAAATGATTGAGGCGAGCAGCCCTCATACTGTGGCAAATCCATATGCAAAGGCAACAGAGTGGGGATGGACAATCGACCCAGAGGGACTTCGCTACGCACTTAATATACTTTATGAGCGTTATGAGAAGCCGCTTTTTATCGTAGAAAATGGATTTGGAGCAATTGATGTAAAGAATCCAGATGGAAGTTGTGACGATCCAGCTAGAATCGCATATCTTCGTGCACATATTGAAGAAATGAAAAAAGCAGTCGAGGAAGATGGCGTTGATCTTATGGGATATACTCCATGGGGATGCATTGATTTAGTATCCTTTACGACTGGTGAATATAAGAAGCGCTATGGATTTATCTATGTAGATCGAAATGATGATGGAACAGGAGATTTTTCTCGAAGCAAAAAATTGTCTTTTGATTGGTATAAGGAAGTAATCGCTTCAAACGGAGAAAATTTATAGGTTTTTAATTACTATAAAATTATAAAATAAAAGACGCAAAAAGGGACCTCCCTTTCTTGCGTCTTTTATGTTTCATCTTTTATATTCAATCTCTCATTTTTTATCCCCCAATTTATAACTATTCAAAAAATAAAATGATTTATGTATAAAAATAAGCTCAAAAGTAAAACTATTACTTGACAATAAGTTTATTGAGAGTATAATATATTTTGGTGAAAAAGTTTAGCAAAACTAGACATAAGGTTTAGAATTAGAAAAGGACTAGTTTATGGAAGTAGAATATATTAATAAAAAGATTGGAAAAAAAATTAAAGATTTGCGAAACCGAAACGAGTTGACTCAAGAAGAATTAGCGGACCGAGCTGAGCTGACGAAAGGTTTTATTTCTCAGCTAGAGAGAGGGCAGGTATCACCTTCTGTTGTGACATTATTAGATTTGATAGAATGTCTTGGCATTACCGCCGCAGAGTTTTTTGAGGAGACAGAGGAGGAAAAAATTGTATTTTCTGAGGAGAGTTATTTTGAGAAAATCGATGAGGCAGGGAATAGTATTCAGTGGATTGTTCCGACGGCACAGGGAAATAGCATGGAACCTCTTTTAGTAGTGGTACAGCCTCACCAAAGGTTAAGTGAGGATAAACCTCACGCGGGAGAGGAATTTGGATATGTTATTTCTGGAAAGTTAAAATTATGTTTGGGAGATAAATCATATATCGTAAAGACTGGGGAGAGTTTTTACTATCCCGCAAAGAGAAAACATCATATTGAAAATCCAGGCGGCAGACCTGCAAAATTTATTTGGGTAAGTGCACCGCCTTCTTTTTAATAATAAAAAAATGAGGACTCATATATTATAGGAGGATAAAAAATGGAACAGAAGAAGAACATTATTGAGTTAAAGCATATCACAAAGGTTTATGAAGATGGTTTTACCGCAGTAGATGACTTTAATTTGGAAGTAAAACGAGGGGAATTTGTCACGTTTTTGGGACCTTCTGGCTGTGGAAAAACTACTACATTGCGTATGATAGCAGGCTTTGATATTCCAACAGACGGAGAAATTCTATTAAATGGAGAGTCTATTACGAACTTGCCGCCTAATAAGCGTCCGATTAATACGGTATTTCAGCGGTATGCTTTATTTCCTCATATGAATATTTACGATAATATTGCTTTTGGTTTAAAGCAGAAAAAAACTCCAAAAGATATGATTGATAAAAAGGTGAAGCGTGTTCTTTCCTTAGTAGATTTGGAAGGCTTTGAAAAGAGAAAGGTTACTACTTTGTCTGGCGGTCAGCAGCAGCGTGTAGCGATTGCCCGTGCACTTGTAAATGAGCCAGAAATTCTATTATTAGATGAACCTTTAGGTGCTCTGGACTTAAAAATGCGTCAGGAGATGCAATTAGAATTAAAAGCTATGCATAAAAAACTTGGCATGACCTTTATTTATGTCACTCACGACCAGGAGGAAGCATTGACGATGTCAGATAAGATAGTCGTTATGTCTAAGGGAAAAATGCAGCAAATTGGAACTCCAGAAGATATTTATAATGAGCCTCAAAATGCGTTTGTGGCGGACTTTATCGGACAGAGTAATATTTTTAATGGTATTATGACAGGAAAGCTTAAAGCTCGTTTTTGCGGTGGAGAGTTTCTATGTGTGGATGATGTAGAAGAGGGAACTCATATCACGGCAGTAGTTCGACCAGAAGACGTAGTTTTAACAGAGCCAGAGAAGGGAATTATCGAGGGAATTGTGACTTCTGTTATTTTTAAGGGGATGCATTACGAAATTACGGTTGAGTCTGGAAAGAATGAGATGGTAATCCAGTCCGTGGACTCTGCAAAAATAGGAGAGAGAGTGGGAATGAGAGTAGACCCAGATAATATTCATATTATGATTGCGGAGGATAATACAAATTTCTTTATTGTAAATATTAATAAAAACCATCGTCTTGAGTATAATGACATAATTTTAGATACAAGTCTTACAAAGTTAATTCCTGGCAGTAAGAGAAATGAATCGGGAGAAATTTTGGATGCGGCTGGCGAAGTGATAGATATTGAGCGAGTGAGAGTGCAAGCTGCCATTCATCCTAGAGATATTGAGATGACAGATGAGCAGGAAAAAGGATTAGTTCAGGGAACAATTAGCAATCTAATTTATAAGGGAGACCATTATAGCTATGTTATTCACACGGATTTAGGGCAGGATTTTGTAGCAGATGATGAAGACTTATGGAATATGAATGACGCTGTAGGACTGATTATGCCGGTAGAGAAGATGAGTTTTACAATTAAAAGATAAAGGGAATGAGGAGGATAAAAAAATGTTTCGTTTTTCTCGAAAAAGTTTGGGGATTCCTTATGCATTATATTTGGCAGTATTCGTAGTAGCTCCGCTATTAGTATTGCTTTATTACGCATTTACGAATGGACAGGGAGAATTTACAACTAAAAATTTAACAAATTTTTTTACAGATCCAAATACATTAGGAACCTTATGCTATAGTTTTGCACTTGCTATTATGACTACATTTGTATGCTTACTTTTGGCGTATCCAATTGCCTATATATTAGCGACGAGTCAATTAAAGGCGAAATCTGTTATTGTAATGTTATTTGTACTTCCTATGTGGATTAATTTTTCTCTGAGAATTACTGCGTTAAAAGAAATTTTGACAGTGATAGAGGGAAATTTAGCAAATTATGCTTTTCTTAATTCTGTGATTGGCATGACTTATGATTTTTTACCTTTTATGATTTTACCTATATATACTACAATTTCTAAGCTTGATACTGCTCTTCTTGAGGCGGCTAGAGACTTAGGAGCGGGAGAATTACAAGCGTTTCTTAAGGTGACATTGCCACTTTCTGTTCCTGGTATTATTAGTGGAATATCTATGGTATTTCTTCCATCTATGACGAATTATGTAGTATTAGATATGCTATATAATAGCACGTATATTATGGGTAGTCTAATTGGAAGTTATTTCTCTGCATATAACTGGCATGGCGGTTCTATGATTGCATTGATTTTATTGGCAATTATATGTTTGTTTACGTTATTATTTGGCGGAGAGGAAGAAGATAATATAAGGGGAGGTGCCCTTTTATGATGAAAAAACTAGTCAAGAGTATTTTATTAGGTGTAGTTCTTTTATTTTTATATTTACCTATTTTGATTTTGGCAGTATATAGTTTTACTGATGCGACAAATATCGGTGTTATTCGAGGATTTTCATTCCGAAATTATGTGACTTTATTTACGACTCCAGAATTAATTCAGATGATTTTAGGCACATTAATTTTGGCTTTCGTCTCTGCCGTTTTAGCTACGATTTTGGGAACGATGGGAGCTATCGGTGCGTTCTACTCGAAAAAGGGAATGGCATCGGCTATCTCAACAATGAATCAAGTTCCTGTAGTCAATGCGGATGTAGTGACAGGATTTTCCATCTGTATTTTACTAGTTATTGTATTTGGCGTGAGTAAAGAGACTTATCTTCCGTTAGTTATTGGGCATGTGACATTATGTGCACCATTTGTGTATTTATCTGTTATGCCTAAAATTAAACAAATGGATTCTAGTATCTATGAGGCGGCCTTAGATTTAGGAGCGACTCCATTTACTGCATTGTGGAAAATTGTAGTTCCCCAGATTATTCCAGGCATTATATCTGGATTTGGTCTTGCTATTACTCTATCATTAGACGATTATTTTATTGCAACATATACGAAACCAGCAACTTTCGATACAATTAGTACGTATGTTGTAAATGCCACAAAGGGAGCACAGACTACGATTAAGACTGCACTTTGGGCTTTGTCAACGGTTATTTTTCTAGTTGTCGTACTTGTCGTGACAGTAATAAATATTCGGGCAGGTAAGGAAGAGGCGGAAAGGAGCGTACTATAATGAAGAAAATAATGCGGTTATGGATGACGTTTAGTCTGGCTATATGTTTGGTGGTAGGATTTTTTCCGACAGAGGTATTAGCTGCGAAAGAAGAACCAGAGGTAATACTTCGAGTTTGCAATTGGGAAGAATATATTGACGAGGGAGACTGGGACGAGGAGGAAACTATTGATTTAGATAGCGGAGATATCATTGGAGAGAATTCCATGGTGGAAGATTTTGAAGAGTGGTATTATGAAACTTATGGGATTCGAGTTCGCGTAGAGTATTCTACTTTTGGTACAAATGAAGATTTGTATAATATGATTACGCTGGGAGATGTGTATGATGTAGTCTGCCCTTCTGAGTATATGATTATGAAATTGATGGCAGAAAAGAAGCTAGAACCTTTGTCTGAACAGTTTTTTGATACATCTGACTCTAATAATTATTATATAAAAGGGGTTTCTCCTTATATCCAATCTATCTTTGAAAAGCATGAGATTGGCGGGGAGGCTTGGAGCAAATATGCGGCAGGCTATATGTGGGGCATTACGGGTATTGTGTATAATCCAGATGTAGTAACGCCAGAGGAAGCAAAGAGTTGGAAAATTTTAAATAATCCAAAATATAAACATCAGATTACGATTAAGGATAATGTGCGAGATTCTTATTTTGCCGCAGTTGGTGCCCTAAAATCGGATTTATTAACATCAAAGCAATTTTTATCGAATCCAGATTATGCTCTTCTTCTTGAAGAGGAGATGAATGATACATCAAGTGAAACAATTAAAAAAGCACAAGACTATTTGCAAGATATTAAAAATAATGTCTATTCTTTTGAGACTGATTCTGGTAAGGCAGATATGATTACTGGAAAGGTAGTAGCGAATTATCAGTGGTCTGGAGACGCAGTTTATACGATGGATCAGGCAGAGGAAGATGACTATTATTTGAATTTTGCAGTGCCAATAGAGTCGACAAATATTTATTTTGACGGATGGGTTATGTTAAAAAGTGGCGTGGGAGAAGATGAGGCAAAACGCCATGCCGCAGAAGCTTTTATTAATTTTAGTTCCCGTCCAGATAATGTTATTAGAAATATGTACTATATCGGGTATACCTCTGTTATCTCCGGAGGGGAGGATGACAGAATCTTTGAGTATGTAGATTGGTGTTACGGGGCAGAAGAAGACGAGGAGGATTGCATAGAGTATCCTTTGGGATATTTCTTCTCTGGAGATGACGGGGATAAAGATTATATCTTAACTGTCTCAAAAGAGCAGCTAAATCGTCAGTTAAGTGCACAGTATCCGACAGAAGATATTATTTCTCGCTCTTCTATTATGGTTTATTTTGATGAGACTCAAAGTGAGGTTATTAATCAGATGTGGATTAATGTGCGCTGCTATAATATTTATGATGTGCCGATGTGGATTTGGTTTGTGACAGGAATTCTGATTATAGGATTGATTGTACTTGGAGTTATGAAAAAGATGCAAAAATAGAAAGAAGAGATGAGATATGATAGGTGATTTATTAAGAAAAAAGAGTTCGATTTCTTTTGAGGTGTTTCCTCCAAAGAAGGATGGAGAATTGGAGGCAGCATTTGAAACATTAGATAAGCTTGGAGCGATAAAACCAGACTTTATTAGTGTTACTTATGGGGCGGGTGGAAGCCGCTCGAAAAAAACGGTGGAATTGGCGTCTTATATTCAAAATACATTGCAGATAGATGCGCTTGCACATATGACTTGTGTTGGCTCTAAGAAGGAAGATTTAATGGAAGTTTGTAAAGATCTGGAACAAAATAATATAAAGCATGTGCTTGCACTTCGAGGAGACAGACCAAAAGATATGAGCGATGAGTTATATAATGCCAGAGAATTTTCTCATGCCAGCGATATGATTACATTTTTAAGAGAAAATACAGATTTTGAGATAGCGGCAGCTTGTTATCCAGAGAAGCATTTTGAGAGTTTTAGCATGGAGACGGATTTAAATTATTTAAGACAGAAGCAAGAAAATGGGGCAAATTTTTTGATTACACAGCTTTTCTTTGATAATGATCTCTTTTATCATTTCTGCGAAAAAGCTCAAAATAAGGGAATTATTATTCCAATTTGCGCAGGAATTATGCCAATTACTTCAAAGCAGCAGATTACAACGACGATTTCTCTCTCTGGCTCAAGCGTGCCAAAGGCTTTAGCAGATCTTATTGCCAAATATGGAGATGACAAGGAAGAGATGAGAAAAGCTGGTATTGATTATGCGATTCGACAGATTCAAGATTTACAATTAAATGGATTTAACCATATTCATATTTATACGATGAATAAGCCAAAAATGGCGGCAGAGATTATGGACGCAGTTCGATAGAAATAATTATTTAGGGGATTGGAGAAAGGATAGGAAAGGAATAAAAAATCATGTTACCGTTTCAATTCATTATAGAGTTAATTGGGACAATCGCTTTTGCTGGTTCGGGGGCTATGATAGCCGTCCGAAAGAGACTAGATTTACTCGGAGTTTTAGTGCTTGGAGTGACGACAGCAGTGGGGGGTGGAATGATTAGAGATCTAGTAATTGGAATTCATCCTCCAGTTATGTTTCAAGACCCTGTCTATGTAATGGTTGCAATTACGACGAGTTTTATTTTATTTATTCTATTAAAGATATACCGACCGATTATGAATTTTATGGAATCGGAACTTTATGATAATATTCTAAATTTTATGGATGCGATTGGGTTGGGAGTTTTTACAGTAATAGGTGTAAATACAGCAATTCATAAAGGAAGAGGGGAATACCTTTTCTTACAGATATTTCTTGGAGTTATTACTGGGGTTGGCGGAGGAGTTCTCCGTGATATTATGGTTAGACAGGTTCCATCTATCTTGTGGAAGCATATTTATGCATGTGCCTCAATCGCAGGGGCAGTTTCTTATATTATTTTAAGAAAAATAATGGGTGACGATATTGCGATGTTTTTTAGCACGTGTATTGTTGTTATAATTCGACTATTAGCTAGACATTATAAGTGGAATTTGCCTAGAATATGAGGATAAAAGCTATAAATAAGAGTAAATATATAATAATTATGCAAGATGATAGTATAAAACTGTTGAAAATATCAAGTCAGAAGGGAAAAGTTCTGACGAAATAGATAAAAATATAGACGATAAATGATATATTCTAGTAATTATGTAGATTTAATAGTTTGATACGGTGAAGCGATATAATAATTTTCAGAAATTTTGTATAAAATTGATATGAAGGCAGAAAAACAGCATTGACAAATGCTAAAGTATGGATATAATAGATTTTGGAAATATAGTTTTTCAAATACTAATCTTAGAAAACTGAAGAAATGGTTGACAAATCTATTTTTGCATATGGAGGTATTTAGAAATGTTAGGGGCAAAAAAAGTTGATCTTGGAGATTACAAGAGATTAGATCAATTTAAACATTTTAAAGAGTTGGCATTTCCGTATGTAGGCTGTACGGTGAATGTTGATGTAACCAATTTATTAGAAAAGGTAAGAAGAGAGGGGATAGATTTCTTTTTGGCTATTTTGTATCAGGTAGTGAGTGCGGCAAATGCAGTGCCTGAATTTCGCCAGAGAATTATAAATGGAGAAATTTGGGAGTTTGATTCTTGCAAGTCCTCACATGGCGTTGAAAGAGAAGATTTTACGTATTTTTATTGTAATTTGGATTATAATTATGAATTAGACGATTTTTTGGTTTATGCGAAGGAAGAACAGGAAAAGGCGAGAGAAAAAGGAATAAATGAAGACCGTGATGTAGAGTCTTTATTTTATGTTTCTACAAAATCATGGCTTTTTCGTTTTTCGCTTCTAGAATCTGTTTCGGCACAGACTAGAACAAATCCAAGAATCACATTGGGAAAATATGTGGAGGACGAAGAAACAGGAAGGGCAGTTATGCCGGTGTCTGTATTATGTCACCATGCTTTAGTAGACGATGTTCATATTAAAAAATTTTATAGGGAATTACGAACAAGATTAGACCAAATAGAGTTGGAAGTTGCAGCATAGAAATTTGGGAGAATCATTTATTATATATATAGATTACTTACAAAAGATATGTGAAAATGTTAGGTTCACGTATCGTCGAGCCTTGCATAAGTTTCAATTTTAATTTAAGAAGCGAATTTAGAATTAGAGATAATTTTAAGTTCGCTTTTTTGTTTTAACTCTTTTCTTCATCAAATCTTAATGAGTTTCCCTATTTTTTCTTAAAACGATAGTATGCTATAATGAGTGCATAAAGAAAAAGAAATAAATTAGCTAATAAATTTCTAGAGGGAGAATGAAAAATATGTATAATATCTTAATTTGTGACGATGAAAAAGACATTGTAAATGCATTAAAAATATATCTTGTTAATCCTAATTATACGATGTTTGAAGCGTATACAGGATATGAGGCAGTAAAAATAGTGGAGAGAGAGGAGATTCATCTTATTTTGATGGATATTATGATGCCAGAGATGGATGGTATCTCTGCGATGGTAAAAATTAGAGAAAAAAGTAACGTTCCTATTATTTTACTCACAGCAAAAAGTGAAGATACAGATAAAATTCTCGGATTAAATGTTGGGGCAGATGATTATATTACAAAGCCGTTTAATCCAGTGGAAGTGGCTGCCAGAGTAAGCTCTCAGCTAAGACGATATATGCAGCTAGGAAGTGGAAATATAAAATCAAACCAATATATTGTCGGAGGCATTGAGGTAGATGATAAGAAAAAACAAGTGAAAGTGGATGGAGAGAACGTATCTTTTACCCCAAAAGAGTATGAAATTTTGAAATTATTAATTTCTAATCCGAATCAAGTGTACTCACCAAAAAAGATTTATAATCTGGTGTGGAAGGAAAAATCACTGGATAATAGCGATAATACAGTGGCAGTGCATATTCGGCATATTCGCGAGAAAATAGAGATTGACCCAGCAAATCCGAGATATCTTAAAGTTGTATTTGGACAGGGATATATGATAGAAAAAGGAGGAATAAGATGAGAGATTTTGTTTATACGATTCAGGGAAAAGTATTATTTTTTATAACGAATATTTTAGCTGCTCTAATAGTATGTATATGTATCATAGGAGCTGCTTTTATGAGCGAATATCATTTCTATGATGGAACGAAGGAAAAGGTATTGCAAAGCAATATAGAGACTCAGATTCGTCTAGAAGTGGAAAAGGAGGTTCTAAGGCAGATAAGAATCAAAAAAGACTTTGCTGAGATTTTCAAGGACAGTACATTGGAAGAAACAAATCTGCGCTATGCAATGTATGACTCAGAAGGAAAATTGCTCACACAAAATGAGAAATTGGATTTAAAAAAAGGTGATAAAAAATGGGAGTATTATTTATATTGCTATAAATATCACTATACATATGAGGACGGGGGAGAAATAAGTGATTTCGTATTTATTTCGAAGGAACATTTGCAAGAACTAATAGAAGATGGAAATGTAAAAAAGAGCGATGTCTATGAAATTTGTGCATATCTAAAGACAGGGGAGGGGATAAAAGATATCTATTTCTTTCTTCCTAAAATAGTAAACTCACTATATGGAGTAAGATATACAATTTATCTAGTCGGAGCGTTTGCCTTTTTAGTCATGATGGCTTCTTTTGTGGCATTAATGTACAGTGCGGGAAGAAGAAAAGGAACAAGAGAAATTATCACAACTATTTTTCACCGTATCCCTTGGGATATACTCATTATCCTTGTCTGTATTATTTGTTTTTCCATTGTTTTATTAGGAGAATGTACTGTCTTGATTTTACTCGAAAACGGAGATACTGTATTTGGGCCAAAGCTTTTAAATCAACTCCCTGCATTGAAAATGACCATTGCTTGGATTATAGTATATGCTATTTTGATAGGAAGTGTTTGTCTTTCATTTTTCATGAGTACAGCGGCTCGAATGAAGAAGAAAAATCTATTAAAAAATACAGTTATCTGCCGAATTTTGAGATGGATTAAGAGGAGAAAATTATGGGGGAGAATAGCAAATCTCGGAAAACGAGGCTGGCAGATGATAGCTCACTCGGTAGAGTATATTCCTTTGATGGGAAAAACAATCATTATATTAGTTGTTATTTCTCTTTTGGAGTTTTTTGTATTTGTTATAGCAACGTCAAGTTATAATCCAGAATTGTATATGTTTTTTTGGATTCTTGAAAAACTAGTTTTAGTTCCAGCAATTTTATATATTATCTGGATACTAAAAAATCTGCAAAAAGCGGGAATAGAATTAGCAGCTGGAAATATGGATTATCAAGTTGACATTGAGAAAATGTTTTGGGATTTTAAGCAACATGGTGAAAATTTAAATAATATTGCACAGGGAATGAATCTTGCCGTTTTGGAGAAGATGAAAAGTGAGCATTTAAAGACAGAATTGATTACGAATGTTTCGCATGATATTAAAACGCCTCTAACTTCTATTATTAATTATACAGATTTAATTTCAAAAGAAAAATGTGAGAATAAAACGATTATAGAGTATACAGATGTCTTACTTAGACAATCTAAGAGATTAAAAAGATTGATTGAAGATTTGATAGAGGCATCAAAAGCGTCGACGGGAAATTTAGATGTGGAATTAGCTCCGTGCGAGGCTCAAATATTTTTATCTCAAGTTTTTGGAGAGTATGAGGAAAAGCTAAAAGAGAAAAATTTAAAATTAGTGACAAACCAGCCAGAAAACTCTCTCTTCGTGATGGCAGACGGAAGACGAATGTATCGTATTTTTGATAATCTAATGACTAATATTTGTAAATATGCACAGTCTGGAACTCGCGTCTATATTTCTCTTGAGGAAAAGGAAGGAAATGCGGTAATCGTATTTAAAAATATTTCACATGCAGAACTTAATTTAAGTCCAGACGAGCTGATGGAGCGATTTGTGAGGGGAGATATATCTAGAAATACAGAGGGAAATGGACTTGGACTCTCGATTGCTAGAAATCTGGCGAAATTACAAAATGGTTCTCTAGATTTGGAAATTGATGGGGATTTGTTTAAGGCGATACTTTGTTTTCCAATTATTAAAGTAGGCTGATGTTTTATAACTTGTAGTGGGGAAAGAGTTAATTTATAAAACGGGAGTATTTATTATATTAAGTAAAATGACATAAAAACTTTTATTATTTAAATTTATACAATTTTTATTAAATTTAAGTTCCTATATTGAGCAAAATTCTTTTAAAAAATACTAAATTATTTAAAGTTTTTTGGGAGAAAATTTGAAAAATGTGTGAAATTATACTAAAAAAAATCATAAAATTAAAAAAATAAAATACAAATAAACTAATAAAAAATGAAGGATTTAAAAAATAAACCACCATTTTTTCAGAAAGAAAATCTTAAGAAAAAGGTTTCTGATAAAATTGCTAAAAAAAAATTAAATGAAGAAAAGACATTGACAAAAGATTTTTGGATGTTATAATTCATACATGAGATACAGCAAGGGCGCTATAGAAAATAAAAGCTATAGCGCCCCTTTTTTTTGAGAGTGCGCAACTCAAAAAAAGGTTTGTTCTATTTCAAAAAGAGTGATAGGGAAAGAGTGACAGAGAAAAGAGACAGTATATAATAAGCATAAAAAATATGTTACATCTTTCAAATAAAAAGGGGAAATACAAAAATAAGCAAGGAAATATAAGGGATTTAAAAAATAAAAAGATGATACATAGGAAAAATCAAGAAGTGTTTTTATTGAAAAAGGAGGAATTAATATGGAACAATTATTTGGTGTTTGGTTTTTAATTGGAGCCGCATTAGTATTCTGGATGCAAGCTGGATTTGCTATGGTTGAGGCAGGTTTTACTAGAGCAAAAAACACTGGTAATATTATTATGAAGAACTTAATGGACTTTTGTATTGGTACTTGTACGTTCATTTTAATCGGTTTTAGCCTATTGCTTGGAGAAGATTTAATGGGTTTCATTGGAAAACCAGGATTTGATATTTTCACAAATTATGCAGGTTTTGACTGGTCAAATTTCGTTTTCAACTTAGTATTCTGTGCCACAACTGCTACTATTGTATCTGGTGCGATGGCAGAGAGAACAAAATTTTTATCTTACTGTTTTTACTCAGCTGTTATCTCCGCTCTCATCTATCCAATAGAGGCACACTGGATTTGGGGTGGTGGCTGGTTATCTCAGATGGGATTCCACGATTTCGCTGGTTCTTGTGCGATTCATATGGTTGGTGGTTTATCTGCCTTAATCGGTGCTAAAATTTTAGGACCTCGTATTGGAAAGTTCACAAAGGATAAGAGTGGAAAAATTACAAAAGTAAACGCATTCCCTGGTCATAACTTAGCACTCGGTGCACTTGGTGTATTTATTCTTTGGTTAGGTTGGTATGGATTTAACGGTGCCGCAGCGACATCAGTAGAGCAGTTAGGTACTATCTTTGTGACAACAACAATCTCACCAGCGATTGCGACAGTAGTCTGCATGGTATTTACTTGGTTAAAATATGGAAAACCCGATGTATCTATGTCATTAAATGCTTCTTTGGCTGGTTTGGTAGCTATCACAGCTCCTTGTGATGTGACAGATGCTTTTGGTTCTATCATAATCGGTGCAGTTGCAGGTTTATTAGTTTGTTTTGGTGTTTGGTTCTTAGATTATAAATTACGAATTGATGACCCAGTTGGTGCGGTTGCCGTACATTTTTTAAATGGTGTTTGGGGAACAATCGCAGTTGGATTATTTGCTACAACATCTGCGCCTGGAAATGATAGTCTTACAGGTCTTTTCTATGGCGGTGGATTTGAGTTACTTGGACTTCAGCTTATAGGTGTTTTATCAGTCTGTGCATGGACTGCTGTGACAATAACAATCGCATTTATGGTAATTAAGGCAACAATTGGTCTTCGTGTTACAGAAGAAGAGGAAATTGAAGGTTTGGATTCTACAGAGCATGGCTTAACATCTGCTTATGCAGGATTTAGTATGATGGATATTTCTAACACAATGATTATGGAAGAAAATGAGAATACAAAAATTGGTTCTGACAGCTATGTAACTGCATCTGACGCTCAGAAGAATGCAGCAATTAAGGTTGTAAGACCAGTAGAGCCATCTGTAAGTGGAATTTATAAGGTTGTTGTTATTTCTAAATTAACAAGATATGATAAATTGAGAAAAGCAATGAATAATGTCGGTGTTACTGGTATGACAGTTACTCAGGTTATGGGTTGTGGTATCCAAAAGGGTGCTGGAGAGAAATATCGTGGTGCTGAGATTGACGCAACATTGCTTCCAAAGGTTAAAGTAGAAGTTGTTGTAAGCGAGAGCTATGTTGAGCCAGTTATTGAGGCTGCAAAGAAAACTCTCTATACAGGTCATATCGGTGATGGTAAAGTCTTCGTATATAATGTAGATAAGGTTGTAAAGATTCGTACAGGTGAGGAAGATTTTGCAGCACTAGAAGATGTAGAGTAATTAGAAAATAAAGAAAAAAGAAATACGTATACTTATATTTTTAGGTATTTTCATGAATAAATAAAAGGAGAAGATGGCTTCTCCTTTTATTATGCCTAAATATAGACGTTTCATTCCTCTTAAAAAGAGTTTCAATAATCTTTAGACGAAAACTACCATTCGGTAATATTTGATTTATAAATTCTCTCAATCTCAATAATATCATTAATAAATTCATCAATATTTTTGTATTCTTCACGTTTTTGAATGATATGGTTATCGAGAAACATAGAAAGACAAGTCGCATTATGTTTTTGGACTGGATTATCGATAATATCGTACTCTGGATATCCAATCGGAGCAGAACAGCGAGACATATTAGATGTTCCACAAAATCCTATCATCTCAGAAAGAATTGTTTTTTTGAAATCTTCTTGAAGAGCAGGAATATTTTGGTAAATTTCTTTGGCGTCTTGATTCCAGCAGTCTATAAATTGCTCGCAAAATGATGTATATAGTTCTTTCATTGTGGCAAGAAGATATGCTTGGAACGTCTTTCTTGCTTTTTCTGACTCAAATGGTCGAAAAGCTGCACTTGCATACTGTGAGAGGAGATGACTTTGCATATATCCGATATCGTAAGATAAAGGTCCACAGAAGGTATATTCCATATCGATAACTTTCAATTCTTCTTGATCAACAAAAACATTTGAGGTATGGAAATCGCCGTGGACGAGAGCCTCTCCTTTTGTAATGAAAATATGACGTAGTTTATAGCGCTCTAACACAACCTTTGGGTCAAAGACAAGTTTTTTGATAAATCTCTCGTACTGAGGGTCAAATGGTTGTCCAAATACTTGCTCAGCAGTTTTCTTTGAGATAAATGCGTTTGTGTCAAAAATATCGCGCATGCGATGATTCATAAAATGTACGGTAAGTTCACGAAAATCCTTTGTATCTAGGTAGTACTCAGAAGTATAGAATAAGGTTTTTGCTAAATACTCGGCTGTCTGAGTGGCAAATTTAGGAAACATAATTCCTTTATTTAGCTGAAAGCGAATGATTTTTAGGCGAGATACATCTTCTGTGGCAAAAACAAAGTTTTCATCGTCACAAAAATAAAGGTCTGGTAATAAATGAGGCACGATGCTTTTTCGAAGCCTCATAGAATCAAATTCTCTTCGTCCCCGGTCGGTAGGCAAAGAGAACCCCCTTTCCGTTTTACGACCATGTGTCAAGCCTTGCTTTACAATTAGCTTATAGTTGCCATCGCTCACCCGAAAGACAAAGTTCAAAAAGCCGTCTCCGTCATCTTCTGCGCTGCCTTCTCCAACAGCTGAGATAGTAAGGGGCTTTGAGTAATCAAGTTCAGGTATCCTTGTCTTTAAATAATCTGTTATATTTTCTTTCGTCAATATAGTCAATGGAACTTACACCTCCCCATTATTTATTATTAATAGTATATAACGAAAACAAAACGGAGGTCAATATAACTTTCCTCAAAATAGAGATATATAGTTGTCGATAGGTAAAAAATTGACATTGACTTTTTTATAATAAAAAAGCCGTTCCAAGTTAGAGGTGGGAACGGCAAGCTTAAGACGGAAAAGCAAAGTAAATGAATTTGTTTTTAGAGGCACAGGTTAGATTTAGAGGAATCTAATCGCTATAATTTGGGAGGCTATAGCTTCCTGCGAGAATAAATTCATTTGGGAGGAGACTTTTATTCTCCGAAGTATTTAATTTTATAGAAGAATTATTTAGTAATCGGATTATAAAATATTGTCTATCAATTATAAATAATTCCTGCTTATTGTCCTAAGCACTTTTATTATATGGAAAATATTTCGGAAAATCTATATAAAAAATAGACAAAAAATAGAGTAAGATAGATATTAGAATGAATATTTTGTGTTGCGATAAAATAGGAGTTTGTATATAATAAAAACAATGATGCTTATAAAAGCGGGTATATCAGTTTAGAATGACGAAAAAAGATGGCAAGGAGCAAAAAATGAATTTTAAAAAGAAGATAGAACAATATAATAATTCCCGTACTTTTGGAACTAAAATTGGAGTTAAAGTATTAGAGTTAAGAGAAGGATATGCAAAGGCAATTATGCCAATTACTCAGGATTGTTTAAATCCTCACGGAACGGTTCATGGAGGATGCATTTTTACATTGGCAGATATTGCCGGTGGATTTGCGGCTACCTCTCACGGAGGACGAGTTGTGACGGTAAATTCTGATTTACATTATTTAAATGCCGGCATTTGCACAAAGGGAATGATTGCAGAGGCGCGGGAATTAAAAGCTGGAAAACGAATTTTGACATATGAGATATCTGTAATAGATCAAGACGATAAAATTTTGGCAGATGGAATTTTTACTTATATGAATCTTGGAGAAAATGAGAGTGATGAGTTAAAACTTCAGGTTTAAGAAAAACGTGAACGAGAGAATAGATATAAAATAAAAGAGAATAGAGTCTTAGAAAAATGAGTAGAAGAGAGGAAAATAGATGAAACCTTATATACATGAAGTAAAATACTATGAGACAGATCAGATGAAAATCACTCACCACTCCAATTATATCCGATTTATGGAGGAAGCCCGCATTGATATGCAAAGACAAATCGGCTGGGAGTACGTAGAGTTTGAGAGAGCGGGAATCGTCTCTCCTGTTGTATCTGTTTCTTGTAACTATAAAAAGACAACAACATTTTCAGATATTATTGAGATAGAAGTGAAGGTAAGAAAATTTAGTGGGATAAAGCTTGAGCTGTCTTATATTATGACTTGTGACGGTGATATTGTAGCGACAGGTGAGAGCGAGCATTGTTTTATGGATGAGGCAGGACGACTAGTCAATATGAAAAAAAGATATCCTAAATTTTATGAAACAATCAATCGTTGCATTGAGGTAAAGGAATAAAAAAATCATGATATGGGTGGCTTGACATAAGTTTTTATTCATGGTATCCTTTTGGAAGTTGTAGAACGGATTTTGCTCAAAATTTGAGCAATGCACAACGAATTCATTAATAGGAGGATATATCGATGAAGAGAATTAAAACATTACAGACTCGTAATTTATGTGAAAGCGCAAAAAAAGGTGGCTGTGGTGAGTGCCAGACATCTTGCCAGTCTGCTTGCAAGACTAGCTGTGGTGTTGCAAACCAAAAATGCGAGAGCACAAAATAAGTGTGAAGCGATAGCAAACAGTATTGTGAAGGTGCTGTCCGTTAGGACAGTGCCTTTTCTAATGTTAGGTGAAGAGATACGTTTTAGTTTGAATAGAGATAGATTAGATAGAGAAGGAATAAAATTATGGTACATCAGTATAAATTAAATGGATATAATATCGTATTAGATACTTGTTCTGGCGGCGTTCACGTTGTGGACGAGGTAGCTTATGATATGATTGAACTTTATAAAAAAGAAGAGCCAAAAAAGATAATAGAGCAATTATTGGAAAAATATAAAGATAGAGAAGATGTGACAGAGGAAGAATTAAAATTCTGTCTTGAAGATATAGAGGAATTAGAAAAAAGTGGACAGCTTTTTACAGAGGATACTTTTGAGGAGATGGCAGGCACATTTAAGGAGCGCTCAGGAAATGTTGTAAAGGCTCTTTGCCTTCATGTGGCACATACTTGCAATTTAAACTGTGGATATTGTTTTGCAAGTCAGGGAAAATACCACGGTGACCGCGCAGTAATGAGTTTTGAGGTGGGAAAGAGAGCTCTTGATTTCTTAATTGAAAATTCTGGAACGAGAACGAATCTTGAGGTTGATTTCTTTGGCGGTGAGCCTCTTATGAACTGGGATGTTGTCAAGCAATTAGTTGAGTATGCTAGAACAGTGGAAAAGAAATATAATAAAAATTTTAGATTTACCTTGACGACAAATGGAATGTTAATTGATGATGATGTGATTGATTTTGCTAACCGTGAGATGAGTAATGTCGTTTTATCTTTAGATGGAAGAAAAGAAATCCACGATAGATGTCGCGTGGACTATGCGGGAAACGGAAGTTATGAGCAGATTGTCCCTAAATTTCAAAAATTAGTGGAAGCTAGAGGTGGAAAAAATTACTATATGAGAGGTACATTTACCCACGCAAATCCAGATTTTACGAATGATGTTTTCCATATGGCGGATTTAGGATTTACGGAGCTTAGTATGGAGCCAGTTGTCTGTAAGCCAGAGGATGAGGCGGCTCTTACACCTAAAGATTTGGAAATTGTAAAAGAGCAGTATGAAATCTTGGCGAAAGATATGTTAAGACGAGAGAGAGAAGGAAAGCCAATTACATTTTATCATTATATGTTGGATTTGACAGAGGGACCTTGTATTTATAAGCGTATCTCAGGATGTGGATCAGGAACAGAATATATGGCAGTGACACCTTGGGGAGATTTATACCCTTGTCATCAATTTGTCGGTGAAGAGGATTATAAACTTGGAGATATTTGGAATGGCGTGACAAATAAAGAACTTCGAGAGGAATTTCGCTCTTGTAACGCCTATGCAAGACCAGAATGTAAGGATTGTTGGGCAAAACTTTACTGTTCTGGTGGATGTGCTGCGAATGGATATCATGCGACAGGGACAATTCGAGGCGTGTACGAGCCAGGATGCGAGTTATTCAAAAAGCGTATTGAGTGTGCGATTATGATGCGCGTGGCAGAGCAGGAGATGGCTGAGGAAAAATGAAGACGCCGATTGTAGATTTCATAGAAAAATACGAGCAATCAAAAACAGTGAGATTTCATATGCCTGGTCATAAGGGAAAGACTTTTTTAGGCTGCGAAGGACTTGATATCACAGAAGTAAAAGGGGCAGACAGCTTATATGAGGCGGACGGAATCATTGCGGAGAGTGAAAAAGAGGCTGCGAGACTTTTTGGAACTCTTCGCACTTTGTACTCGACAGAAGGTTCTAGCCAATGTATTCGTGCAATGCTTTATTTGGCGCTCATAAGCAAGGAACAAAGTTTAAAAAAAAATACCCAAGTTCAAGGACAAAACAAAAGACCTGTTATCTTGGCAGCGAGAAATGTGCATAAGGCATTTTTATATGCAGCTGCGCTCATAGATATTGATGTTGAGTGGCTTTGGAGTGAGGATGAAAAAAAGTCGCTTTGTAAATGTGACATTTCTATAAAGCAGTTAGAAGATACACTAAAGAGACTGGAAAAGGCGGGAAGAAAGCCAGCGGCGGTCTATGTCACGAGTCCTAATTATTTAGGAGAGCAGCTAGATATTGAGAGTTTATCTAAGGTGGCTCACCGGCATGGAGTTCTCTTTTTAGTCGATAATGCCCACGGTGCATATTTACATTTTTTGGAAAAAACGCAGCATCCGATAGATTTAGGAGCAGACTTATGCTGCGACAGTGCACATAAAACTTTGCCAGTTTTAACAGGAGGAGCGTATCTTCATATTGCGGATGGAAGCGTCGGTGAAGGAGATAAAAAAAAGAGAAAAGAGATGGCAAAATATATGGCAGATAGGAGTAAGCAGGCGATGTCTCTTTTTGGTTCAACAAGTCCTTCTTATCTTACTATGGCTTCTTTGGACCTCTGTAATCATTATATAGCGGATGGATACAAAGAAAAATTAAGAGAAAAAATAAGACAAATCGACTATCTAAAAAAAGATTTAGGGGAACAGGGATGGAAGATAGAAAAGACGGATGCTCTTAAACTTACGATTGAAGTTCCAGAGAAAATGGGAGAGAAAATAAGTGATGAACTAAGAGAAAAGAAAATAGAATGTGAGTACGCAGAAGAAAATTATATTGTTTTTATGCTGACTGTGGAAAATACAAAAGAAGAGATGGAATGTTTAAGGCAGTCTTTAGATGAGATTGCTAAAAAAATCCATCTAAACAATTTAAATAAGTATAAAATGGATGAGGAAGAGATAGAAACTTGTATGCCAAGAGGCGAGCAAATTTGTTCTATCCGAGAAGCTATTTTTTCAGCCAGCGAGACGATTGAGGTAAAAGAGGCTCTTGGTCGTATTTGTGCCACGCCGACTGTAACTTGTCCGCCAGCAATTCCGATTGCGGTGGCGGGAGAGAAAATCGGGGAGCAGGCAATCAAATTATTTGAGTATTATGGAATTTCGAAAGTAGATGTCATAGCTTTGGCATAAAAAAGGGGATAGGCTTTCTAGTAGTTAAGAAAGGAAAGTCTATCTCCATTTATTTCATATTATATATTAATAAACGTATTTTTTCTATTTACGAAATTCGGACTGAATATCAAATCCGTGATTCATCGGTCCACTTCCTTTTCCGAGGTCGAGCATATCTGCTAAAGCACCAGAAATATAAGATTTTGCACGCTCTACAGCTATTTCAAGCTCATAGCCTTTTGCTAGATTAGAGGCAATTGCACTTGAGAGTGTGCAACCTGTCCCGTGCGTATTTGGATTGTCGATTCGCTTGCCATAGAACCATTTATAACTGCCGTTATGGTAGAGAAGGTCATTGGCGTCTTGCACTTGATGCCCACCTTTGCAAAGGACAGAACAGTGATAGGTATCGCTGATTTTTTTTGCCGCCCTCATCATATCTTCTTCCGATTTGATTGTCATCTGAGCCAAAATTTCAGCTTCTGGAATATTTGGAGTGAGAACAGTAGAAATTGGGAGAAGATGCTTAGTAAGAGAGAAAAGTGCCTCATCTTCAATAAGCTTTGCTCCGCTTGTGGCTACCATAACAGGGTCCACAACGATATTTCTTGCATGATACTGTCTTAGTTTTTCAGAAATTGTTTTAATAATATCGCTAGAAGATACCATTCCGATTTTGACTGCATCGGGATAAATATCTGTAAAAATAGAGTCTAATTCTTTTGCTAAAAACTCTGGTGTGACATTCATGATATCGGTAACACCAGTTGTATTTTGGGCTGTCAGAGCAGTGATGGCACTCATGGCATATACACCGTTTGCCATCATTGTTTTAATATCTGCCTGAATACCAGCGCCTCCGCTTGAATCGCTTCCCGCAATCGTTAATGCTGTTTTCATAAAAAATCCTTTCTCTACGTTTTGCTTATATTATGCCTCTACCATAGAAGTAGTAGCTTCTTTTAACTTTCTTGTGGCAGCCTCAATATCTGGCTGGGCAAAGATTGCGCTAATAACTGCAATTCCACAAAGACCAAGATGGGAAAGCTCGCTCACGTTTTCTTTGCTAATACCACCTATGGCAATAACTGGAATATTTACCGCTTCACAGATTGCTTTTACAGTCTCATGGCTTACCTCGGCCGCATCATCCTTTGATGTTGTTGGAAATACAGCCCCCACTCCGAGATAGTCGGCACCTCTTTTCTCAGCTAAGATGGCCTGCTCCACAGTTTGGGCAGACACGCCGATAATTTTATTTGCTCCTAGCTTTTCTCTTACATTTCCAGCTTCCATATCAGATTGACCGACATGAACTCCGTCGGCATCCATAGAAAGGGCGATATCAACATTATCATTGATAACAAAAGGCACATGATATCTTTTGCAGAGTTCTTTTAATTCTTTTGCTTCTTCTAAAAAATGATTCTCGTCCAAATCTTTTTCTCGAAGTTGAATAAAAGTAGCTCCTCCTTTTAAACATTTTTCTACTTGATTATATAATGTCTCACCGTTTAGCCAGCTGCGGTCTGTCACAGCGTATAGTAATAAATCTTTTTTATCGCAATTCATATTTGGCTCCTTTTTCTAGTGTCTCGCTATCCATATTGTAAATGGCATCGATGATACGGTTTCTGTAGGTAGAATTTCCATCGCCTTCTTTCATACGGCTCCAGCCGATTTCTCCTGCAAGTCCCATTGTGCACACAGCGGCAGCCGCGGCATCTAGTTTATTTTCTTTATTTGCAACTAAAAATGCAGTCATCATGCCAGAAAGCTGACAGCCTGTTCCTGTGATTTTTCCCATCTCAGGGCGTCCGTTTCGAATGACGTAGCATTTTTTTTCATCTCCCACAAGGTCAATTGCGCCAGTGATGGCAATAATGCTTCCCGTTTTTTTCGAGAAATCTTTTACAAAAGCGATAGCTGAGTCTAGATTTTCCTCTGTAACAGCATCTGCAACATCTGCATCAACACCTTTTGTTGTGCCACTTCCAAGAGCTAATGTCTTAATCTCAGAAATATTTCCGCGGATAACATCAAATTTAATTTCTTTCATTAAATCAACGGCTGTATTTGTTCGAAGCTCACTTGCACCAGCTCCGACTGGATCTAAAAGTACAATATGATTTAGTTTATTTGCCTTTTTTCCAGCCTTGAACATTGCTTTAATACTTCTTTTGTGTAACGTTCCAATATTAATATTTAAACCTCCACAGATAGATGTAATATCCTCCACATCTTTTGGCTCGTCAGACATAATTGGACTTCCGCCACAGGCAAGCAAAACATTTGCTACGTCATTTACTGTTACATAGTTTGTAATATTATGGACTAAAGGCGTAGTTTTTCTTACATTTTCAATACATTTTCCTAACATAGCATTTTCCTCCTAAAAAATATATCTTCCCCATCAATTGACGAGGATTTCCATGAATTTTTTCTTTCTTTTGCGAAAAAGAAAACGGATATTCTAAAAAAGGGAATATCCGCGGTATACAAATCAATATTTCCCTACGTTGGCATTATCCAAATCAGGTTTTGGGTCGAAAGTGTCTCTTTCCTCTCAGCCTGCCAAACAAGCTCCCCATTTGTATTAACTATACTACGAAAAGAAAGAAATGTAAATGGGAAATTTAAATAGGAAAAAAATGTAATTAAAAATTCGAAGAAAGTATAATCAGAAATTAGAATAAAAAAATCATTAGAGTTTCCAAAAAGACAGAAAATACAAAAATTTCTGATTGTACTTTTTAAATTTTAGGAAAAAATTGACGATTGAGAATAGATTTGGTATTATAAGAACATAAATAAACACATAGCCGAGGAGGACAATGTTATGAGAATTTATAAGGCAAAAGACTATAAGGATATGAGCAAAAAGGCGGCAAATATTTTAGCTGCACAAATTATTATGAAACCAAACTCCATACTTGGATTAGCTACAGGTTCTACACCGATTGGTCTTTATGAACAGCTTGTTAAAAAGTATGAAAATGGAGACTTAGATTTTTCTGAAGTAACATCTGTAAACTTAGATGAATATAAAGGATTAGATGCAAGTAATGATCAAAGTTACGCATACTTTATGAATTACCATCTATTTGACAAGGTAAATATCAATAAGGAAAATACCTACCTCCCAAATGGTTTAGCAGAGGATGCAAAGAAGGAATGTGAGAGATATACAAATCTCATTTATTCTCTTGGGGGAGTAGATTTACAGTTACTAGGAATCGGACATAACGGACATATTGGATTTAACGAGCCAGGAGAAGTATTTAATAAAGATGTTCACTGTGTAAATTTGACAGAGAGAACAATCGAGGCAAATAAGAGATTTTTTGCATCCGCAGATGATGTGCCAAAGCAGGCTTATTCCATGGGAATTAAGACAATTATGCACGCTAAGAAAATCTTATTAGTTGCAAGTGGAGAGGATAAGGCAGATGCAGTTGCAAAAGCTTTCTTTGGAGAGATTACTCCTCAGTTACCAGGTTCTATTTTACAGCTTCACAATGATGTTATCTTAGTGGCAGATGAGGCGGCTTTATCTAAAGTAGAATTATAAATATATATATTGATGTTGGGGTCAAAAGCCTTATCATGCAAGTATGAACGGCTTTTTGACCTTTTGACTCTGGCATCATAAAATTGTGGTTTAAGATAAGACAGGAGATGTTGCTATTTCGCAGTATCTCCTATTTTTATTGCCATTTTATATTTTTACCCAATATATAAAATTTTATCAAGATTTTTGTGATTTTTAAATTGTTGCAAGTATAATAAAAATATGCTACTATAATCGGTAATTTACAGAGAAATAGAAAAGACCTATGAGTCTTAGAAAATGTAGATGTAATCTAAATAGAACAAACGAAGAAGTTCTAACAAAGAGAGGGGAATTATAGTTGAGAAAGATATACAGAAAAAGTGAGGTGATAAAGTAGATAATGAGGAAAAGAATGTAGATACGGTGAATTAAAAGTAAACTATCATGATTAAAGGAGAAAAAGAAAGGTGATGAAAAAATTTAAAGGTATCATTTTAATGGTTATCGTTAGTGTGATGATGATGTTTATATCGTTACCAGTTTCTGCTGATAATGTCAGTGGGGATTGGGAGTATACAGTTTCTAGTGGAGAGGCTACTCTTACAAAATATATAGGAAATAGTCGAATTATTAATATTCCATCATCTGTAAATGGATATCCAGTAACTGGAATTGGGAATAAAATTTTTTATGATACTAATATAACTTCTTTAACTATACCAGCGTCAATTGAATATATTGGTTCTGCGGCGTTTGCAAATTGTAAATATTTAACTAATGTAAATTATAATGCTAAAGATTGTTATGTTTATTATGGTCGCTCAATGATGAGCCATCATGTGTTTGTGAATGCAGGAAAATTTAGTAATTCATTAACGGTCACTTTTGGTCCTTCTGTTAAAAGAATTCCAACATGTTTATTTGAAGCTAGTGAAGATACCTATGCCCGTGTAACAAAAGTTGTTATACCTGATAATGTTGAAGTGATAGGGAAATGGGCATTCCATAATTGTCAAGATTTAAGTAGTTTATCATTAGGTAATGGAATACTTGAAATTGGAGAAGAAGCATTTGCAGATTGTTTGAAACTTCGTTCTGTAACAATTCCTTATAAAACTGAAGAAATTGGACCAGCAGCATTTGCTAATTTAAAATATTTAACGCAAATTAATTATAATGCTAAAGATTGTAATGTTTATTATAGTCGTTCAATGATGAGTCATCATGCATTTGTGAATGCAGGAAAATTTACTAATAGCTTAGTAGTAAATTTTGGTTCAGGAGTTAAGCGAGTACCAAAATCAATATTTGAGGCTTATGAAAATAGTTATGCACATATTACAGAGGTTAATTTACCTAGTAGTGTAGTGGAGATAGGAGGTTTTGCTTTCAACAATTGTCGTGATTTAAAAAAGATTACAGTTTCCTCAAAAAATACTAAATTTCCAACAGGTTATTATGATGCTTTTGAAAATTGTAGTTCTAGTTTAATATTTAAGTGTTATCGAGGAAGTACGGCAGCTTCTTATGCATCTAAAAGAGGATTTAAGGTATCTTATTACAATTCAGCAACAAGTATATCGAAAGCCACTGTAAAACTTTCTACGACGAAATATACATATACTGGAAAAGATAAAAAACCTATAACTACAGTTACGATAGGTAAAACGACATTAAAGCTAAATAAAGATTATTCCGTAAGTTATAAAAATAATAAATCAGTTGGAACTGCAACAGTTAGTATTAAAGGATTAGGTAATTATACAGGAACCATAACAAAAACTTTTACTATAGTTCCTAAAGGAACTACTATTTCAAAATTATCTGCAATTTCAAGGGGATTTACGGTAATTTTGAAAAAACAAACAACTCAGACGACGGGATATCAGGTACAATATTCCACTAGTAGCAAGTTCAGTAGCGTAGTGACAAAAGATATTACTAAAAATTCAAAAACATCAGCTACTTACTCAAAGATACAAGGAAATAAAAAATATTATGTGAGAGTGCGAACTTATAAGAGTATTTCAGGAAAAAGATATTATTCCTCATGGTCGTCAGTAAAATCTGTGATAACAAGGAAATAACTATATAGGAAACCTTTTAAAGCGTCCAATTAAAAAGTAATTGGACGTTTTAAATTTCAAGTCATATATAATATTATCCAAAAGTCAATAATGAAGAATAGAGCAATGCCGATTAGAAACAGAATTTGAGTGGCGAAAAAGCATACTCCATGTTAAAATAAAAATAAATATAGAAAGGGGAGGAATGATTATGCCAAAAACAGTTTCAATCGGGGCACAAGATTTTGAATATCTACGAATAAGAGATTGTTTTTATATAGATAAAACAAACTTCATCAAGGAGTGGTGGGAAAATGAAGATGCGGTTACATTGATTGCTCGTCCGCGTCGCTTTGGGAAGACTTTGAATATGAATATGTTAGAATGTTTTTTCTCAAATCAATATGCAAATCGAGGGGAGCTTTTTGAGGGATTATCGATAAGGAAAGACAGCTTATATTTTTGAGTTTAAGGTTCGCAATCCAAGGCAGGAAAAGACTTTAGAAGATACCGTGCAAAAGGCACTTGCACAGATAGAAGAAAAGAAATATGATGCCATATTGTTGGAAAAAGGAATTACTAAGGAGCAGATAAGACATTACGGTTTTGCATTTGAGGGAAAAAAAGTTTTAATAGGGTGAATCATTTCTTATCTGTTTAGGGAAAAATTAGTAAAAGGGAGCTATTGCTATGTAGCAGCTCCCTTTTTCACAGTCAGTGTCTGTTTTCGTATCATTTTGTTTCTTATTTCACAAAATGATATTGAGTGAAAAAGCATTATCATGCAAGCATGAACGACTTTTTCCCTTTGGCATTATAAAATATCAATATACTCTCCAGCCAAAGCCTTATTCATGCTTCGAACAGCACAGAATTTTCCACACATACTGCAAGTATCGCTGTGGTCATCTTCTGGCTTTCTGCTGTCACGAATTGCCTTTGCTGTCTCTGGATCTAAGGCACATTCAAATTGAGCATCCCAGTCAAGATTTCTTCTGGCATCTGCCATCTTATCATCAATATCACGAGCTCCAGGTACTCCCTTTGCGATATCGGCAGCGTGAGCCGCAATTTTAGAGGCGATAATACCTTGTTTTACGTCATCGACATTTGGAAGAGCGAGATGCTCGGCAGGAGTTACATAACATAAGAAAGCTGCACCGCTCATGGCTGCGACTGCACCACCGATTGCACTTGTGATATGGTCATATCCAGGTGCGATATCTGTAACGATAGGTCCAAGTACATAAAATGGTGCGCCCATGCAAATGCTCTTTTGAACTTCCATATTGGCAGCAACTTGATTTAGAGGAACATGACCTGGTCCTTCTACCATAACTTGTACGTTATGATCCCAAGCTCTCTTTGTAAGCTCTCCAAGACGAACTAATTCTTCGATTTGGCATACGTCTGTTGCGTCTGCGAGACAACCTGGTCTACAGGCATCACCGAGAGAGATTGTCACATCATACTCCTCGCAGATATCTAAAATTTCATCAAAATATTCATAAAATGGATTTTCCTCGCCTGTCATACTCATCCATGCAAATACAAGACTGCCGCCGCGGCTTACGATATTCATTTTTCTTTTATGCTTTTTGATTTGCTCGATTGTCTTTTTTGTGATTCCACAGTGTAATGTTACAAAGTCAACACCGTCCTCAGCGTGAAGACGAACAACATCGATAAAATCCTTTGCCGTTAGTGTAGCTAAATCTCTCTGATAGTGAATAACGCTGTCGTATACTGGAACAGTACCAATCATAACAGGACATTCACTTGTTAATTTTTGGCGGAATGGCTGTGTATTTCCATGGCTGGATAAATCCATAATCGCTTCTGCTCCAAGATTTACCGCACTCATTACTTTTTGCATCTCGATATTATAATCTTTACAGTCTCTAGATACTCCAAGGTTTACATTAATTTTTGTGCGGAGCATACTTCCTACTCCCTCAGGGTCAAGACATTTGTGATTTTTATTTGCACAAATCGCAACCTTTCCCTCCGCAACTAATTTCATTAGCGCCTCGACTGACAGTTTTTCTTTTCTCGCAACAGTCTCAATTTCAGGTGTCACGATTCCTTTTCTGGCAGCGTCCATCTGTGTTGTGTAGTTTCTCATGTTCTTTTCCTCCTTAATTTCACAGATTTTTTTAGAGTGACAAAAGGTGGTGCTCCCAATTTGTCACTATCAAAAAAGAGATACCATAGGGGTATCTCTAGTGAAAAATCATTTTATACTTAAAATAAAAAAACTATAAAACACTCGCGTATCTCATAGTCCTATTACCTCAAATATCTCATCTTTCTAGGCTATCCCTACGTTGGCATTATCCAAATCAGGTAATGGGTCGAAAGTATCTCTTTCCTCTCAGCCGGCTATCCAGCTCCCCAAGCGATATCTCTTTGTCAAATTTAGTATACTACTACGTAGATTTTTTGTAAAGCAAAATTTTATGATGTCACGGAATTTAATTTTTATAAAATTTTTGTAAGTTCGAGTAATTTTACGAAGTTATGACAAAAAAATTCTTTATAAATCATACTAAACCTATTGACATAGTAGGAAAAAAGAATTATGATATACTCTATAAAGAAAAGTAATTTTATTTTTTATAAATGGATAGAAAGTAGAGAAAGAATCCTAACCTATAATACACATATGATATAAGGGGGCTGAGTAATGAAAAGCAGTATCATTGATGAAGCAATTTATGAGAGATATATTATGCCTACTAAGCGAGAGAAAACAAAGCTTGTAGGTTTGGAGTTTGAACTTCCAATTGTGAATCGAAAAGAAGAACCAGTAAATTTTGAGATTGTACATAACGTAACAGATGATTTCATTCGAAAATTTTCTTTTGATAAAATAAATAGAGATGATGAAGGATTTATTTACTCAGCGATAGATAAAAAGACGGGAGATGGCGTGTCCTTTGACTGTAGTTATAATACGCTAGAGTTTTCCTTTGGAACAGAGTTAGATTTAAATATACTGCATGCAAGATTTGTAAAATATTATACATATATAAAAACGCTATTGGAGAAATATGACCATACTTTAACTGGAATGGGGATTAATCCACATCACGACATAAATAAGAATGTGCCAGTAGTTAGTGAGAGATATCGTATGTTATTTCATTATCTTTCTTCGTATGAAAATTATGGTGAAAAGATTTTATTCCATCATCATCCAAATTTTGGGCTATTTTCTTGTGCAAGTCAGGTGCAAATGGATGTAGAGGAAAAAGAATTAGTGGAAACCTTGAATACATTTACGAAGTTAGAACCGTTGAAAGCATTAATTTTTGCAAATTCACCTTGGGGGAAAAAACAGGAGATTCTCTGTAGTCGAGATAATTTTTGGAGAAATAGCCTTCATGGTTTAAATCGACATAATGTAGATATGTACGGATTGGAATTTGAGTCTATCGATGAAATTATATCTTATATAAAAAGTATGAGTATGTATTGTGTGGAGAGAGAGGGAAAATATATTAATTTTCGTCCGACACCGTTAGTGCAATACTTTGCATCTGAAAAAATAAAAGGAGAGTATTTCGACGGAGAAAAATACAGAGAAATAATGATACATCCTGAGATTTCTGATTTGCAATATTTACGTTCTTTTAAATTTGAAGATTTGACATTTAGGGGGACAGTAGAATTTCGAAGTGTCTGTGAGCAACCTGTAAAAGAAATTATGGCATCAGGTGCATTCCACGCTGGATTGATGGAAAATCTTCATCAATTAACAGAAGTTTTAAATGGAGATCATATTATTTATCATAAAGGATATAATGCCTCAGAACTTAGGCGGATGTTTGTAAAAAAGAAGCTTCCAGATATATTTAATTGGAAGGAAGTTTCCAAACTGATAAGTGAAATTTTAGACATCGCAGAAAATGGACTCGGCAAGCGTGGCTTTAAAGAAGAGATGTTTTTAGAACCGCTGTATATAAGAGCGGATAAACTGATTAGTCCCGCAAGAGAGATGGCAGAGGGACTTGCGAGAGGAAAAACATTAAATGATTATATTAATGAGTATGGGAGTTTATAATGTTTTATGTTGAAAATGAATATATAAAAAAACATATTTTGGATGGGCATTTTGGTTTAGAAAAAGAAAGTTTAAGGGTTCTTGAAAATGGCATGTTTTCTCATACCCCTCATCCTTTTCCAGAAGATAAACATATTGTAAAAGACTTCTGTGAAAATCAGACAGAAATCAATACTTCTGTTCATACTAGTATAAAAGAAGCGATAGAAGAATTGGAGTTTCACAGTCATCGTATCTACTTGAAATTGAAGAATCTTCCACAGAGAGAGTATTTATGGCCATTTTCAAATCCTCCTTATATCGAAAATGAAAAGGACATACCAGTGGCTATTTTTGAAGGAAATTATGGCTCTAAAACTATTTATAGAGATTATTTATCAGATAAATATGGTCGGTATAAAATGACTTTTTCTGGAATTCATGTAAATTTCTCTTTTTCGGAAGAATTGCTAAAAATCAATTATGAGGAAAAGAAAAAAACGATAAGACAAAGTCAAAATATGGAAGACTCCATAGAGGAAGATTATCAAACTTATAAAAATCAATTATATCTTAACTTGGCAAAAAAAATGGCTATGTATGGATGGATTCTCGTTGCAGTGACGGCTGCTAGCCCGATTATGGATAGTTCTTTTGTAGAAAAGGGAATCTATAATGGAGATATTTTCACTGGAATGGCCTCTGTCAGATGTAGTGAAATGGGATACTGGAATGACTTTACGCCGATATTTGATTATGAAAATATTCATGCTTATGTAGATGGTATTCAAAAATATGTAAATAGTGGATTGTTAAGATCTCCGTCAGAATTATATTATCCAATTCGTCTAAAACCAAGAGGAGAAAATAATCTAGACACTCTGCGAGAGCAGGGAGTAGATCATATTGAGCTTCGTATGTTTGACTTAAATCCTCTTGTAGAATCTGGTGTGGAGGAGAAAGATATTTTGTTTGCACAGCTTTTAATGGTTTGGCTTTTATCTACTTCTCATCAGACTTTTACACAGAAAGAGCAGATACAGGCAGTACAGAATTTTAAAAACGCTGCTCGATATGATTTAAAGACAGTTAAAATATTATCTTCCGATGGAGAAAATTATTCAGTCGCTAAATCTGCTATAGGAGTCATAGATAAGATGAGAAAATTTTATAAAAATCTGGGGCTTCCAGTACAGGATATATTGGAATTTGAATATGATAAATTTGTTCACCCAGAAAATCGATATGCATGGAAAATCAGAGAACAGTTTCAGGAAGGTTATGTAAAAAAAGCGTTAAAACTAGCAAAAGAAAGACAGGATAAATAAATGTGTGAATTATTTGGATTAAGTTCTGCTAAAAAAATACAATTAAATAGTATGTTGAAGGAATTTTTTTCTCACGGTGTAGAACATCCACATGGATGGGGAATAGCTTTTTTTTATGGAAATGCCGTATCGCTTGAAAAACAGCCAGAGAGTTCCTGTAAAAGTAATTATTTAAAACAGCGCTTGAGAGTCAAAATAGAGGCTGATAAATTAATTGCCCATATTCGCCTTGCAACAAAAGGAAATATGGATTACGAAAATACACATCCTTTTGTGATGAGAGATAATTGTGACCGCACATGGACATTGGCGCATAATGGAACGATTTTTGAGTGTGATGTATTGAATCCGTTTGTGTATGAGCAACAGGGACAGACAGACAGTGAGAGAATTCTTTGCTATATTATTAGCAAAATAAATATGACCCAGGAAAAAATGGGGAGACCATTATCAAAAGAAGAGAGATTTCACTTAGTCGATGAAATTGTCTGTGAAATATCTCCAGAAAATAAAGTAAATCTTCTCATATATGACGGAGAATTATTCTACGTTCATACGAATTATAGAAATAGTTTATTTCGTTGTCGAAAGGGAGAGGCAGTAGTCATCTCAACAAAACCGTTAGATAAAGACAACTGGGAAAATATACCAATGAATACCTTACAGGCATATCAAAGAGGAAAACTTTTATACACTGGCACGAAGCATGAAAATGAATTTATCGATAATGAAGAAAAGATGAGATTATTATTTTTGGATTTCGCAAATTTATAATACAAAGTGGTATTTTCCATATCTAAAATGAATCAATGGGCAAATTTAGTAGAAATAGATTTCCGTATTGTGATATACTGATGATAGAAAAGAAAAAATGAATTATATCAGTAAAAAAGGATGGTAGAATACATGAAATACTTAGTAATTGGAGCTGGCGGAACTGGAGGAAGCATTGCAGGTTTTATGGCAAAAGCAGGGAAGGATGTCATATTGATTGCTAGAGGTGTCCATTTAGAGGAAATCTGTAAAAACGGATTAAAAATTGAAAGCCTAAAAGGAGAGGAAACAATAAAAATAAATGCTATGACAGAGGCAGATTATATAAGCTCAGGAAAAAAAGCAGATGTAATTTTTGTCTGTGTAAAAGGCTATTCACTAGATAGCATTTACCATTTAATTCAAAATGCATCTCATAAAAAGACAGTTGTCATCCCGATTTTGAATATTTATGGCACTGGAGAGAAGATGGCAGAGAAGCTGCCAGAACTTGAGGTGTTAAACGGCTGTATTTACATAGCCTCTGCGATTTCAGGACCAGGAAAATTAAAAATGAGTGGAGACATTTTTAAAATTGTATTTGGAAGAGTAGATGGTGATGTGAGCAGTCCTATTTTGCAGCAGATTGAGAGTGATTTAAGAGACTGCGGTATTGAGGGAATTCTATCAAAAGATATAAGAAAAGAGACTTTTGAAAAATTCTCATTCATTTCCCCGATGGCAGCGACTGGAGCTTATTATACTTCTACGGCAGGTGATGTGCAAAAAGAGGGAGAAATAAGAGAGACATTCAAATCCTGCGTGCAAGAGATAAATATGCTTGCAAATTCGATGGGAATTTTGTTTGAATTTGATATCGTAGAAAAAAATCTAAAAATAATGGACAATATAGCACCAGACTGTACAGCATCCATGCAAAAAGATTTAGAAAAAGGTGGAGACTCCGAGATAGACGGATTAATTTTTGAGGTTATACGTCTCGGAAAAAAATATAAAGTTCCAGTTCCAACTTACGAAAAAATTTGTAAGAAATTTGGATATACACAATAATTAACAGTAATTAGTAATAATTAGAAATAACTAAGAATAATTAGAGCATCCTATCTTTTTTTCATATTTCATCATAAGTTGTTTCCTTCGCACAGCATAAAAGGCAGAGGCCTTCTCTTTTAAAACAATAGAGCAGTGAACCATTTTTTAAAAGAGAAGGCCTCTGCCTTTATGCGTATCCTAATCAACAAACTTCTCTTAACCTACAAACGAGACCTCTAATCTATATAAAACACTCTAAAGAGATAGACCAAAATTCCCATCCCAAGAAACCAGCCCCCGAAAACCCAATAAACGCGAATCAATACGTTTGTAGTCCCATATATTTCCAAAACACCCTGAAAAATACTACCTACCGTTAGAGTCGCAATTCCAAAATGATATAAATGGCAAGAGAGGCGATTTGGGAGTTTCTTGCAGGAGAAAAAATCCATGCATAGAAAGGGAAGCACACCGCCGGCTAGTGGGAGAAGAAAAGCGTATATCATATAAAATGAAAATACATCATGACTAAAATATTCATAAACTGCTCCAAATATTGCACAAAATAGAGAGGCAAATAAATAGAAGAAAGCAGTTTTTTTCATATCCCGATTAGAATAACTAGAAACTTCTTTTAATTTATTATTTACTAATAAAAACAATATCACTCACACTCCTTTCTTTTATACTCCTTCCACTAGTAGTAGGCTTATTAATAACGTTACCATTAAAATACATAGTAGAAGAGCCGCCTCCGTCGAGATTATAGGCAGTCTTTACTTTTTGGGATTTCATAAATTGAGCTAATTCATATAAAGATAATCCTTCACTATCTGATGTTCGTCCGTCAGATACAACAAAAACATAGTGAAGCTCATCTATAATACCGATGGCAGTGCGAGGATTGCTTGCCTTTGCCTTTCCGACTTCCTCATTTTCTGACACAGCAATAGAACTGTTAGTAACTAATGCAGGACCAAAAGCTAAAGTTTGAATTGCTCCTTTTTTTAATAATTCTTCTGCTGAAATTTCCTCCTCTTTAATAATTTCAAACGAACCATCTTCGTATATAACTAAATCTTCTTGTCCCTTTATGGCTGTATTTCGGTAGAGTATTCCATTTCGAATTACATATCCAGATTCTTGGGTTCCATAAAAATCTCCGTTGATGGCTAAAATAGCATTATTGCGGGCAGCGATTTCTGACGTTTTTTCCGTAATATTTTTCCCGTAGGCATCTTGTGCAAAGGCAGTTTTTAAATATTTGGCTGATGATAAAGTAATATTTGCCACATAAATATCTGTGTCATATTCTTGGTGTTTTGTAATAGTGATTTCTATATTATCATCACGATAGGATGTCTCTTTTAAAGAATCAAAATCTAATATATTTTGTATAGTTTCTGAATCAGTTGTATCATCTGAAAAATTGTTAGAATCTTTTCCCATTCCAAATTTATTACTGCGTTGACTTTTAGTTTTTGTCTCATTCCCGTCGCTAGATATATTTTCGCTTTCTGTCGCAGTTTTATCATTTATAGTTTCATTACTTGTATTTTCTAAAGAAGAGACAGTGGTATATACTCTAGTAATCACAAAGGTATCTAATGCAATATAAACTGTGAATGAGACGAGAAAAATGGAGTAAAAAATTGCCCATCTATATTTTTTCCAAAACAAAATAATCATCTCCTTGCTATATATTTTCGTCTATTTTTTCTTGTATTTTCTTTTTGAAAAAATAATAGTTCGCTGAAATATCCAACTAAAAAGAAAAAAGCTAATTTCTGTACAAATCTTTGCAAAAAGTGGTGAGATTCCAAGTTCTACAAGAAGACTTAGTAAAATAGTATTTCCAAGTAGGATAATGGAAGCGAGAAAAACATAGGAAAGAAAGGTTTTCTTTATATCACCGTCATCTTGGAAGACAAATCGACGGTTTAGTGTATAATTCACACTGCCACTGACAAGGCGAGCTCCAATATTAGAAATCCATAGACTATAATCTATATTAAGTCTTACAGTGAGTAAGAGTAAAATACTGTAAACACAATAATCAACCATAAATCCAATCAAAGATGAGGCAGAAAACTTAAGAATTTCTTTGTATATAAGATAAGAATCTTTGATTGTATTAAAATGAGAACCTATATTATTGTCAAAATAAATGGTTTCTATTTCTAGTTCTTTCATTGGAATATTTCGCTTAGCACATTCTAGCAAAACGTTCATTTCATATTCATATCGCTCGCCAGGGATAGCAATAAGTTCTGGCAAAAGCTCTCCGCTAAATGCTCTTAATCCAGTTTGAGTATCGTGGACAGAAAGACCAGTGGAGAGGCGATATACAAGGCGGGTTATTGTATTGCCAAATTGGCTTCTTAGAGGCACATTTTCTTTAAATTTTCGGCTTCCTAGAATTAATGTATTAGGATGGCGAAGAACTGCTTCGCAAAGCTTTTTTGCGTCGGCAATTTTATGTTGACCATCTGCGTCCATTGTCACAATAATACAATTTTTTCCAAAAACAGTTTGGATATAGTCTAGCCCTGTTTTTAGGGCTCGACCTTTTCCCCTATTTTTTTCATGTGTTAATACATCAGCGAAAGATTTTGCCTGCTCGAATAGGCGATTAAAACTAGGATCACTGCCGTCATTGACAAGGACGGTGTATAAACCAGCTCTTTGAATAGAGGCAAGTAAGGGGAGTAATAATGGTTCTGGATCAAAAGCGGGGATAAGTGCAATACATGTTTTAGTCATAAATCTTTATTCCTTTCTTGACACTATTTCATATTATTTCAAAAAGTAGTATCTTGATTTGTTACGTCTTGTTTCATCGTGTTTTGGTTTGTCGTATCTTGCGGTGCAGTATCTGAGGTGGCCTTATTTGAAGCAGTATTAGCAGTGGAAGCAGCATTATTTGGATTTTCACTCGCAGAGCTAGTGCCGTCTTGAGGAACTTCATTTTGGCTGCGATTGAGGCGATTCTTTCCACCTCTGCCATTCATACGCTCCTCTGGATTTTTATTCATATTTTCTTTCATTCCACCCATTCCACTTCTTTCCATTCCTTTTCCTGAGCCGTATATAAGACTATCCATTGTTATATTTGTAGAAGAAGTACCAGCAGTAAGCACATAGGATGAGCCTTTCTTAATCTCAGGACAGCTGATTAGGACAGAACTAAATTCTTTATTGCTTTTTTGGGAAATGAGAGATTTTCCATTGCTATCTGTAAGCTCAATAGAACTTCCAGCTGGTTGCGTCTCTACGGAAACTAAGATAGAACCTTGCGTGGAGGACGAGTCAAAATTTTGTGCCATTCCAGACGAACCGATTGCTATGATTGTACCACCACTTACTTTGGCTTCCCCGTCATAGTCGAGTGCACCGTTTCCACCTTCCGTTGAGCCAGAGATAAAAATTTCCCCTCCAGAAATAGATAGGCTACCATTGGAGTCAATACCATCTCCCGAGGCATCTATAGATAAATTGCCACCAGAAATGGAAATACTGCTATTGGAACTAGAAGAAAAATTGTCTTTTGGGGATGAACTTTTCATGCCACTTTGGTCAGCTCCTCCAGCTGCATTTAGTCCGTCATCGGTGGAGGTAAGTGAGATTGTACCGCCAGAGATAGAGATACTTGATCCCTCAATTCCCTCATAGCTTTTTGAGACAGTAATTGTTCCATCAGCAATAGTAAGATGAGAGTCGGCGTGAAAGCCATCATCACCAGCAGAAATTTTATAAGTACCGTTGTTTATAGTAAGATTTGAGCTGCTGTGCATGGCATCATCGGTGGAGGTAATCGAAAAACTTCCATTATCAATGTAAATAAAGCCCAGTGAAGTATCATCTGCATTTTCTGCGTGAAGTCCATCTTTTCCAGAAGTGATATCAAAAGTACCGTCAGCAATACATATATTGTCTTTTCCAGAAATTCCGTGATTGTTTGCAGTAATTTGATAAGTGCCTCCCGTTACGATTAATTCATCTTTCGAGACGATTCCGTGACCAGCAGGAGAATTGATTGTGACAGCTCCAGAGCCGTTTAAGGTCAAATCATCTTTTGAAAAGATAACAGCGTCGATATTATTGTCGTCGATTTTAGTAAAGCCTGTGCCGTTAGATAATTCGTTTTTGGAATCAGCAGCTAAAGTGAGGAATACTTTGTCGGCTTGTAAAATATAAATAGCAGCCGAAGTTTTGCTATGAATAGAAGCATTATCTAAGATAATCTGTAATTTATCTGTCTTTTCAGCGTCAACGATAATCATTCCATCGTCTAATGTTCCGGAGAGAATATAAGTTCCCTCCTCTTTGATGGTTATTTTATTTTTAGAAATTTGTACGGCGTCAGAGTCACATTGAGCAGAGCTCCCTTTTAGAACAATGCAAGTGCTGTTATTTTCGTCATAGCCAACCTCGTAATCTCTGTCTGAGAAAATATCAGAGCTATCAATAACAGCAGTAGAGGCAGAGACTTCTGTGCTGGAACTTTTTGAAGCTGAATCATTGGCAGTTAAACTTTTTGCATTTTCCCCTGCATTACAGCCAGTTAAAAAAATCATTAGGCTAAGTAAGAGAGGAAGATATATATAATTTTTCATAATATTTTTCCTTTCTATATATAATGATGTTTGGCGGGTCAAAAGGTTAAATACCTTATCATGCAAGCATGAACGGTTTTTTGACTTTTTACCCTGGCATCTTATAATTCAGATGCGATTGTTTCTTGTCTAGATATTGTAATTTCTAGATTTCCATTTCTACAGCGCAGTTCATTGATGAATTCCTTTTCTAATGTAGCATCTTGAAGAGTCAAGGCATAGGTGAGGCGAAAAAGGCTTCCCATATTTGTAGTTTTTACTTGAACTAACTCCCATGAGGAAGTATATTTTGTAAGAGGTTCTTTAAATACATCTGTATAATCCAAATCTTCAGGAATGGTAATATGCAAGAGCTTATAATTGCTCTTATCAGCTCCGAAATTGAGATAGCTATAAAGTATTGTGACTAAGCTAAGAAGTAATGTGAAAAGAAGAGCATATCCCAAGTATCCCATTCCGGCGATTAAACCAGCTGCCATAGCAAGAAAAATGCTGCCAATTTCTCTGGCTGTGCCCGCCACAGAGCGAAAACGAACGAGACTAAAGGTTCCAGCTACAGCTACGCTAGTGCCAATATTTCCATTTACCATCATAATGACAACACAGACAATGGCAGGCAAAACTGCTAAAGTGACAACAAAGCTTTTACTATAGCGTGAGCGATACATATAAGCTATAGCTAGTAAAAATCCGATAATTAATGAACATAAGACACAGAGCAAAAACAAAGGAACAGAAATCACAGTACTCATGTCTGAATCAAAAAGTCCATGAAATAGTGAGTTAAGCATATAACTTTCCTCCTTTCTGATCGTTTAAAAACATTCTCTGGTAAGCAGTTCCATATTTAGAAAATGAAGTTTTGAAAATTTTTTGTTCTGTGAGAAGACGAGTCATCCAAAGAGGAATACCGCCGTTAGTTTTAATTTCCATTAATACTTGATTTTCTTCTAATAATGAAGTTCCAAAAGTATTACTATCAAGGGAGAGAAAGTCTTGACGATATAAAATATTTTCATCAAAAGTAACTCGAAAGTCATCTCTAGACGATGAAAAAAAAGCTTCTCTGTCATAGGAAAGAAATACTTTAGGCTCTAATGTCTCATAGTAAGAACAAAAATAATGGATTTCATTAGCAATCTGTGAGTAATTTTGGATATCTGTTTTTTTGCAGAGCCAATTTATCGCCTGTTCTTCTGGCAAAGCGAGACGGCGTTTATAGACTACGGAATGATATTTCTTTTTTAATTCGACAAAAATATCTGCTCCATGTGATGCTTTTCCATAACTTCGCAATCGAAGTTTTTCCTTATAGGCGGGATGTTCGATGGAATGGCGAATCAATCGATAATTCTTAGTATCAAAATAGATATTGCGAATGGAAGTGGCACCGTACTGGTCGGGTACCATATATGGTTTCATCGCCTGTAAAATATATTCTTTTTGGTGTTTTGTTAATAAATATTTTAATTCATATCTCTCAAAAGTTGTGAGAATAGTCATTATTTTGCCTCCTTTATTTATTCCTATTAATAGTGGCGATTGCGCTAGTACTATAGGGCAATCGCTGAAATTTCTTTTATTATAAAATCCGAAACATAATTCAACTTAAAAATCACAAAAAGTTCACTTCTACAAAAATATTTTTAACTCTAATTAAAGCAGACATGATATGATAATAAAAAAGATATGACTGCAAAAGCAGACATGATAGTTTAGACAATCATAGAGGAAAGGTGGATTTTTATATGAGATTATTATTGGCAGAGGACGAGCGTTCTCTCTCTCGTGCGATTATTGTAATGTTGGAAAAAAATAATTATTCAGCAGATGCAGTGTATGACGGGGAAAAGGCGTTAGAATATTTGGAGACAGGAAATTATGACGGGGCTATTTTGGATATTATGATGCCAAAAATGGACGGTATTACTGTTTTGAAAAAATTGAGACAGAGAGGTTTTAAGTTGCCAATTCTATTATTGACAGCGAAATCAGAGATTGATGATAAAGTGCTTGGTCTTGATAGTGGAGCCAACGATTATCTGACAAAACCATTTCACAGGGAGGAACTCTTAGCACGAATTCGTGCTATGTTACGTACACAGACAGTACAGGTTGATTCTAAAATGAGAATGGGAAATATTAGTCTTGACTGTGCTACGTTTGAGCTTTCTTCTCCAAATGGTAGTTTTCGTTTGGCAAATAGAGAGTTCCAAGTGATGGAATTATTGATGGCAAATCCAGGAAATCTCATTGCTACGGAGAGGTTTTTAGAAAAAATTTGGGGATACGATAGTGATGCAGAAATTAATGTAGTGTGGGTATATATATCCTATTTGAGAAAGAAATTAACGGCACTTCACGCTAATATTCAGATTAAGGCCGCAAGAAACGCGGGATATTCGTTGGAGGAAATAATATGATTAAAAAACTGCGAATGAAATTAATTATGCTTTCTATGCTTTCGCTATTATTTGTTCTGACAATTATTATAGGAAGCATAAATATTATAAATTATCATAATATTGTGGAAAATGCAGATTCTTTTTTAGAATTGATCATTGAAAATGACGGGAGATTTCCAAAGGAAGATAAAGGAAAGTTAGGATCTAAAATGGAAAATAACCATAGAAGAATGTCGCCAGAAGCTCCCTATGAATCTAGATTTTTTTCTGTTTTATTAGATGAGAGCGGCAAAGTTATATCGGTAGATACAGGGAGAATTGCAGCGGTAGACAGCTCAACAGCGATTGAGTATGGTCAGAATGTGCTAGAGTCTGGAAAGGAGAGGGGATTTCTCGGAGATTATCGATATATGAAAGAGAAAGGCGATGAAAATAATGGAATTCGTATAGTGTTTTTTGACTGTGGAAGGAGTCTTAATACATTTCGAACCTTTTTAGCGACGAGTATTATTATTTCACTTGTCGGCTTGGCGGCAGTTTTTATCCTGATGATTGGACTTTCAGAGCGAATTATCCGCCCAATTTCCGAAAGTTATGAAAAACAGAAACAATTTATTACAGATGCGGGGCATGAAATTAAGACACCGCTAGCAATTATAGCGGCTGATACAGATGTTCTTGAGATGGAATTAGGAGAAAATGAATGGATTTTAGACATTCAAAAACAGACAAAGAGGCTAACGGATTTGACGAATGATTTAATTTATCTATCTAGAATGGAAGAGGGAAAAAATCAATTTCAAATGATAGATTTTCCAATCTCTGATGTCATCAATGAGACGGCTCAATCTTTTCAAGCTTTAGCTATGACGCAGCAAAAACAATTTATTTTTCACATTAAACCGATGCTTTCTTTTTGTGGAGATGAGAAAGCTATTTTGCAGTTGACTTCCATTTTGTTAGATAATGCCCTTAAATATTCACCGGAAGGAGGAAAAATTGAGTTATCTCTTGAGCGACAGGGAAGAATGATTTGTCTAAGCATTTCAAATACAACGAAAGAGGAGATAAAAAAGGAAAATCTAGATAAACTATTTGATCGGTTTTATAGGACAGATCCATCTAGAAATTCTCAAACTAGAGGATATGGAATTGGATTATCGATAGCAAAGGCGATTGTAAGAGCGCATAAAGGAAAAATAACAGCAACCATTCAGGGGGAAAAGTCGCTGTTATTTACCGTTTTATTGCCTCACTAACTATTTTACTTATCGTATCTTGCTTGCTCGTACTTATCATGGATATGTTTTGTTTCTTCTAATTCGGCGATATTTGCTGCTTTCTCGATTTCATATGGTGTCTCGTGAGGAAGTGGCATCTCTCGCCGATATTTTTTAATAAAGAGATAATAGTCATATCGTATTTTCTCTCTTGGTGATAGATTCCTTTTATTCCATTTTTTAGGCAAAATTCGCTCTTCCTCTAAAGAACTTGTCATATCCAAATCCTCCACAATATCTCCATTTTCATCATAAGCCTCTCGAAAAATACGCTGTGTTTTATTAATATATTTTAAAACATAAATTCCTAGTATAAAAAATATAACTGCTATTAAAATGTTTGTGAGAGGTTCTAACCAAGGTAATTGGAGAGACTCTCCTGTCATCTCTTCTAACATTTTATAAAATTCATCATTGTCATCAGTGGAATTTATCTCTGGCTCTTCCCAAACTTCACCAGAATATGGTGTTTTTGAGAGGAGATTTCTTGCATCATGGTAGTTTCGATTTGAAACCGTTAAGATAGATGGAATACTGGCGACAAAAAGCAAAATAATTAAGATGAGAATCATATTTTGGCTAATTCCCCAAATTCTCTTTTTTGGCACATTTTGAATTGTCCCATTTATAAATAAATAGTTTTCAATACTGTTTAAATGTTGATAGACGATAACGGTGAAAAAGTACAAAATACAGCTAAAAAATGCTTCGTTGCATAAAAACTTATTGTTAAAAAAGATTCCAATGATATAGGATAAAAGGAAAAAAATTATTCCAGTAAATCCAGGATTTGTGAGCATATCATAGCGTTCCTTTGATTCTTCACTATCCTCATAAACCATTTCCATTTTCTTATTATGAAGTCGTCCTATAAAGCGATAAATTATAATATAAATGGATTCTCCCATAATGATGGCAGGAACAAAACTAGGACTAAAAGTATAGGAAGAAAGGATATTTCCTATTCCAAATGTAATTGTGCCCGCAGCTATAATAGAAAGAGAACAGGAAAGTAAATATCCTATCAAAGTTTTGCAGTACAAAATGGCCAGTTCTGTCACTGCCACAGGAAGGATAAGGAAGAGATTTAAAAGATAAATCCAAATCTGCTCACTTGATACTACCTCCATTCCGATAGAGTAAATTGTCGGGAAAAGGAGGGAGAAAATGAGCGTTGTATGGATCCAGCCAGTTACCATTTTAAGTTTTTCTCTCAAATCTTATTCACCTCCCTATGGATAAAGGCAAGATTATTTTTATGTGGAAATGCAGGTGTTTTTTCATTTGGCTCTGTCAAAAAGACTAAAACTCCTGGCGTATCTTTGCCACAAAAATCCGAGATAGAAGAGAGAAGTTCCTCATTTTTCGTAATAAAAATGGAAATTCCGTCTTCTATTTTATTTTGTAAAATTTCCTCGTAAAGCAAAAGAGGTTTTGTAAAATCCACTTTTGCTAAAGCTCTCTCGATTTTTGTCATATGAGAAGTGCCAATAGCAGGCTCTGCATAAAAATAATGATATGTAGTCTGAGAAGTAGATTCAACAGGCATATTTATCGCTAATCCCACATTTATTCCCTGATTTGTGAATTTGTAGGTGAGAGAGGCAGCGATAGAGATTGCTTCTTCTAGTAAGGAATCTTGTCTTAACATTCGTCTCTCATTTACATCGAGATAAATCATTACTTTGCCAGTTAAAGTAGAGTCAAAAGTATTTACCATTAAATTTCCAGTTTTGGCACTTGCCTTCCAGTTAATCGTTTTCATTGGGTCACTCATTGTATATTCTCGAATTGCGTGGAAGGCAAAAGGGTCTTCGTAAAGTTGTTTTGCAACTTGGCGACTTCCCATCATTTGATTATATGATACGATTATATCTGATATATCTACCTGTTTTGGATAGACATAAAAATCAGTATTCGTCTCCAAATTTATAATATATTTTTTGTTAATAAATAAAGAGTATCCGATACACTGTAAATCGCAGACGGAGTAATAGCCTCTATGGACGCAGTCGACTAATAAATTTCTTGTAATTCTTTGAAATCCGAGAAGAGAAAAAATATCTCGCTTATACAAAAAATCGCTTACCTGTGCATTTTCCATCTGGCGAAAAGAAAGTCCCTTTTGGAGTTGAAAGCCTAGTTCTAATACTGGGACGGGAAGCTTCTTTTTATTTTCAATCTTTTCCGTTAAGATGATTTCCTCTCCCTCATAGGCGAAATCTCTAGAAAAAGAGAGTGTTACAAAAAGTTCTCTTGACCAGTTTTTTGTATAGTATTTAGTAAACAAAGTAAATACAAGAAAAGTGCAGAGAAAGAAAATAAAAATCATAAATTACTCCACTCCTCTGTCGGAACAGGAATACTGTCTAAAAGTCCCTCAATAATAGAAATTTTTTGTTCTTCATTGCTATATTCTAATAAAAGTCGATGGGCGAGGACGGGGATGGCTACCTTTTTAATATCCTCTGGCACAACAAAATCTCTTCCGCTGACGAGAGCATATCCTTGAGATGCGCGAAGAAGAGCGAGGGTTCCTCTTGGACTAACACCCGTTTTCTCCCCATTTTTTCTCGTGGAATGAATGAGGTTAATCATATATTTTTGTAAATCTTTATGTACGTAAATCTCTTTACATTTTTTTTGGATGGCTACAATATCTTCTAAAGAACAAATGGAAGAAATTTCCTCTAAAGGCTCATTGTGAATATAGCGTTCCATCATCGTAAGTTCTTCCTCTTTTGATAAACCTCCCATACTAAGCTTCATTAAAAAACGGTCTAATTGAGCTTCTGGAAGTGGAAAACATCCAAGCGTTTCAATTGGATTTTGTGTGGCAATGACAAAAAAAGGAGGAGCCAATTTTCGTGTAACGCCGTCAACGGTAACTTGATATTCTGCCATACATTCTAAGAGGCTTGACTGAGTTCTTGGAGTGGCACGATTAATTTCATCTGCCAATAAAAGATTAGAAAAAACGGGCCCTTCCCGAAAGACAAAATGTCCCTTTTCTTGATTAAAATAGGAAAGTCCAGTTACATCACTTGGGAGTAAATCAGGTGTAAATTGCACACGGTTAAAGCAAAGTCCCATTGATTTTGCGAGAGATTTCGCAAGCATTGTTTTTCCAGTGCCTGGGACATCCTCTAATAGAACATGTCCTCCTGCGGCGAGAGAGGCAAGGATAAGTTCCGTTAAATCTGCCTTGCCGATGATTACTTTCGATATATTTTCTTTTATTTTGTTTAATATGGTATTCATGGTGAACCCCCTTTATTGATCTAAATTTATTTTATCATAAAATCAAGAATGGTAAAACAAAAAAATGCAAGAAAAAACAGTATAATATCAGTAAAACTGCTTTTTTTAACTCTATTTTTATAAAGCTTGAAGCAAAAACTTTTTCATGTTAGAATGAAAAAATGGAGAGATACGTATTTTGGAGGAAAAAATGAGCGATACGAAATCAAAGATAGAGAAGACACAAAAAGAAACATTACATATGCATATGACAAAGGAAGGAAAACCATATTTACATTCCCACCATGAAGATGAGAAGGAAAATCTGCATCTCCATACCCATTCTCATGCCCAGACAAAGGCTGTTTTAAATAGAATGTCTCGAATTATTGGTCATATGGAGGCAATTAAGACGATGGTGGAAGATGGGAGAGACTGTGCTGAGATACTCGTTCAGATATCTGCGGTGCGTTCTGCCCTAAACGGTGTAGGGAAAGTCATTTTAAAAGACCATATTGAACACTGTATTGTGGATGCGGTGAGAGAAAATGATGTGGACACAATAGAAGAATTAAAAAAGGCAATTGATAAGTTTTTATAAATAAAGAGTAGATTATAATTTTGCAATAAAATATAATTTTTACAAGAGCAATAAATAGTTGGAGGAAGATAAAATGGCGAAGACAGCTTGTGAATATTGTGGAAATTTTGTTTATGATGAGGAGGACGAAGCTTATTACTGCGATATCAATTTAGATGAGGATGAGATGTATCGATTTATGAGCAGTTCTTATAAGGAATGTCCGTACTATCGCTCTGGGGACGAGTATAAGGTAGTTCGGCATCAAATGTAGAAATTTTATACATTTTTTTGCACATAGAGAATTGTTCGACTCTTGACACGCGTACTATAGTCTGCTAATATAATGAATTGAACTAGAAAAAGATGGCAGTTTTTGTAAGAAAGGCGGTTATTCTAGTTTTAAGCATGTTGAAAAACTTCATTTGCATAGTAGAGGGCAGACTATAAAGGAGAGAAAATAGAAGAGATTTTCGAGCTATCTGTTTTTTCTACGATACAAAGTCAGCATACTTTAAAGTTAATATAATTTTCATTTCAGGAGGAGATTAAAATGGCTAATATTTTTTATCAACAAGATTGTGATCTTTCTTTATTAGAGGGAAAGACAATTGCTATCATTGGTTATGGTAGCCAAGGACATGCACATGCATTAA
>JBJEOA010000010.1:0-58951 GCA_051880475.1 Lachnospiraceae bacterium
GCTTTTTTTTACTATACTGGAAATATTGTAAAAAAGCAAGAAAAATTTTTTGCTGAGGTCTATTGATTTCTTTTTGATTTACTCATATAATGATAAAAGCGTTGTAAAAAAACTGAGATGAAATTCAGTTTGATTATAAACTGATATGTCTGCTTTTTGGGACAGCTATAGATGAAAGGAGGAAGAAATGAATAAGAATCAAAATAAAAAACCAGAAAAAAATACAGGAAAGATTCGTCCGTTGATTGTTATTTTAGCTGTGAGTTTACTCGTAACTTTTATGATTAATAGTGTTATGAATCGAATCTATGAGGGTGAGAAAGAAAAAGTTACTTACAGTGAATTTCTTGATATGGTAAAAGACAAGAAAGTAAAAAGTGTTGTAGATACTGGAGAAACTCTCCTTATTACACCGAAAGAGCAAAAAAACCCGATGGTAAAAAAGACATACTATACCGTGAAGGTGGGAGATTATCAGCTTACGGATCGCCTTGTGGATGCAGGAGTGAAGTTTGAGAGAAAAGAAACCGATGGATCTCAGACTGTGCTTAGTATTTTAAGTTATATTTTACCGTTTGTTTTTGTATATGGTGCCTTTTATTTTATTATGCGAAACATGGGAAAAGGCGGAGGAATGATGGGAAGTGTCGGAAAGAGTAACGCAAAAGTCTATGTAGAAAAGAAGACAGGAGTTACTTTTGCAGATGTCGCAGGACAAGAGGAAGCGAAAGAATCTTTGACAGAGATGGTTGATTTCCTTCATAATCCGGGAAAATATTTAAAGATTGGTGCGAAACTTCCAAAGGGAGCGCTTCTTGTCGGACCTCCAGGAACAGGTAAGACATTGCTCGCTAAGGCTGTGGCAGGAGAGGCAAATGTTCCATTTTTCTCTCTCTCAGGCTCCGATTTTGTAGAGATGTTTGTCGGTGTAGGTGCATCGAGAGTGCGCGATTTGTTTAAGCAGGCACAGTCTATGGCTCCTTGTATTATTTTTATCGATGAGGTAGATGCCATCGGTAAAAGCCGTGATAGCCATTACGGCGGAGGAAATGATGAGAGAGAACAGACTTTGAATCAGCTTTTGGCAGAGATGGATGGATTTGATACATCAAAAGGTCTTGTTATCTTGGCAGCGACAAATAGACCTGAGGTGCTTGATAAGGCACTTCTTAGACCAGGACGCTTTGACCGAAGAGTTATCGTAGAAAAACCAGATTTAAAAGGAAGAATTGAGACATTAAAAGTACATTCTAAAAACGTTTTATTAGATGAGACAGTTAATTTTGAAGAGATTGCACTTGCAACATCTGGTGCAGTTGGGTCTGACCTCGCCAATATGGTAAATGAGGCTGCCCTCTTAGCAGTAAAAGAAGGAAGAACTGCGGTAAGTCAGTCCGATTTATTTGAGGCGGTCGAGGTTGTCATTGCTGGTAAAGAGAAAAAAGATAGAATCTTAAATGAAAAAGAAAAACAAATTGTAGCTTATCATGAAGTTGGTCATGCACTTGCGATTGCTCTTCAAAAACATACAGAGCCAGTGCAAAAAATTACAATTGTTCCAAGAACGATGGGAGCACTTGGCTATACAATGCAAGTTCCAGAAGAGGAAAAATATCTGATGAATAAAGAGGAGATGCTTTCTGAGCTTGTTACACTTTTTGGAGGACGGGCAGCAGAGGAGGTGAAATTCCACTCTGTAACGACTGGAGCATCAAATGATATCGAGAGAGCGACAGCTATCGCAAGAGCAATGGTGACTCAGTACGGTATGTCGGATAGATTTGGACTAATTGGACTAGAGTCTATTCAAAATCGTTACCTAGACGGAAGAGCTGTACTTAATTGTTCTGATGTAACAGCTGCACAAATTGACGAGGAAGTGATGCTTATTTTAAAAGATGCGTATAATAAAGCGTTAAGCCTTCTTCGTGCAAATATGGATAAATTAGATGAGATTTCTGCATTCCTAATTGAGAAAGAGACAATTACAGGAAAAGAATTTATGAATATTTTTGAAGGTAAAAATAAAGAAAATGAGCAAAAAGAATTGTCTGAGCAAATAGAAATCGTTGAGGAAGAAGTAGTGGCAAAATCCCAAGAAGATGAGCAGGAAGAAGTATCAGTGCAGATGGAGATAGATGAGCAAAAAGATGATATCGAAGTTGAATAGAATAAAGGGATAAGCAAAGAGAATATCATTAGGAAGTCGATAAGATTCCCCTTAGATAGATAAGGTAAATAGCCAAAATCTATTTAAGGGGAATTTTTTTGTATAATAGGATTGAGTTGTGAGAAAAACTAGAGTAAACTTTAACTATAGTGATTGAAGTAGGTGAGGGAAATGTTTGATATAAAAGAAGAATTAAAAAAGTTACCAGAATGTCCAGGTGTATATATTATGCATAATGCTGACGATGAGATTATTTATGTGGGAAAAGCGGTTGTTTTGAAAAATCGTGTGAGGCAGTATTTTCAAAACAGCAAAAAGCATAGTCCAAAGATTGAGAAGATGGTTTCTCAGGTGGAATATTTTGAATATATTATCACAGATTCGGAAGTGGAGGCACTTGTTTTAGAGTGTAATTTAATTAAAGAGCATAGACCAAGATATAATACGATGTTAAAGGACGATAAAGCATATCCGTATATTAAAGTTACATTAGAGGAAGAGTATCCAAGAATTATGCTTTCTAGAAAAATTAAAAGGGATAAATCGAAATATTTTGGACCATATATTAGTGGAGCTGCAGTGAAAGATACGATAGAGTTAATGCAAAAACTTTATCATATTCGAACTTGTCAACGTGTTTTGCCGCGAGATATTGGAAAAGAAAGACCATGTTTATATTATCATATTAAGCAGTGTAAGGCACCTTGTCAGGGGTTAATTTCTAGGGAGGAATATAAAAAAGAGGTGGATAAAATGGTCTCTTTTTTACAGGGAAATCATAAAGAAGTGGAAGAAATATTAACTCAAAAAATGGTGGAGGCTTCCTCTAAAATGGAATTTGAACAGGCGATGCAATATCGAGATTTGATTAAGAGTGTGAAACAGCTTGAGGAAAAGCAAAAATTAAATCAAAGTGATAAAGAAGAGCAAGATATTATTGCGATTGCAATGACGAGGAGAGAGGCAGTTGTTTCTGTATTTTTTATCCGTGACGGAAAATTACTTGGAAGAGACCATTTTCATATGACGGGAATTGAAGAAAATAGCGAGGCAGAGGTACTTCTTCAGTTTGTGAAGCAGTTTTATGCCGGAACACCTTATATCCCAAAAGAAATTTTATTAGAATATGAGTTAGATGAACAAGAACTCCTAGAGCAGTGGCTTACGACTAAAAAAGGGCAGAAAGTTCACGTTTTGATGCCAAAGAGGGGGAATAAAGCAAAACTTATTATACTTGCTAAAAATAATGCTAAAGAAGTGTTAAAAAAAGATGCCGAAAAATGGAAGAGGGAAGAGGCAAAAACAAAGGGAGCGGTGAGAGAACTTGGAGATTTACTTGGAGTGTCGGGAATTAAAAGAATGGAGGCGTTTGATATTTCAAATACGAGTGGAATAGAAAATGTCGCATCGATGGTTGTTTTTGAAGACGGAAAGCCAAAAAAAAGAGAATATAGGAAGTTTCGAATAAAAACGGTAAAGGGACCAGACGATTATAAGAGTATGGAAGAAGTACTAACGAGAAGATTTTTAAATGGAAAAAGGGAACAAAAAGAATTAGAAGAAAAAGGAGAAGAACTTACTTTTGGAAGTTTTACAAAATTCCCAGATTTGGTTTTGATGGACGGTGGAAAGGGACAAGTTAATATTGCACTGTCTGTTTTAAAATCTCTCGATTTAGATATTCCAGTCTGTGGTATGGTAAAAGACGACCATCATAAGACGAGAGGGATTTATTTTCATAATCGGGAGATTGAAATTTCACCGAGCAGTGAGGCGTTTCATCTTGTGACGAGAATACAAGATGAGGCACATCGCTTTGCGATTGAATATCATAGAAGTCTAAGACAGAGGACACAAGTGAAGTCTATTTTAGATGATATAAAAGGAATTGGACCGACAAGGAGAAAAGCTCTTATGAAATATTTTAAAGATATAAAAAAAATAAAAGATGCATCGGTGGAAGAACTTATGAGGGTAGATGGAATTACAGAAAAATTAGCGAAAGAAATTTATTTCTTTTTTAGAAAAGAAGAAACAATATAAATTTTAAGATAAATAGGATAAAAGAAGTTAGTTTATTTTTTTGTGACTTCATAAAAAACTACAACTAGACGGGTATTTGAATTTGTGATATGATATAACATATTAAAGGGCAAGAAACTGCGAGGGGACCGACTATTTTTAGGAGGCAAGAGAGGGTTTTTGTGGCAAATAGATGGAAGAGGAGATTAGACGTATGTATAAGGTGACATTGACGCAGATTATTAAGAAGATGGATTTAGTCAATCACACACCAGAAATTAATACGGATGTGATTGAGATAAGTCAGACGGATATTAATCGACCTGCTTTACAGCTATCGGGATTTTTTGATTATTTTGATGCAGAGAGATTACAAGTCATTGGAAATGTAGAATATGCTTATATGAAAACATTAGAGGAAGAGGGAAAGGCGGAGCAAGTATATAGAAAATTGTTTTCTTATAAGATTCCATGCCTTATTTTTTGTCGTGACTTAGAACCTATGGAAAGTATTTTGGAGATGGGAAGAAAGTATAATGTTCCGATTTTGACGGCGGCTCGTCATACATCTCAGTTTATGGCAGAGATTATTCGCTGGCTAAATGTGGAATTAGCTCCTAGAATTTCTATTCACGGCGTTCTTGTGGATGTATACGGCGAGGGAGTTTTAATTATGGGAGAGAGCGGTATCGGTAAGAGTGAGGCTGCTCTAGAATTAATTAAGAGAGGACATCGACTTGTATCAGATGACGTAGTGGAAATTAAGAAAGTAAGTGAGGAATCTTTAGTTGGTTCATCTCCAGAGATTACAAGACATTTTATAGAGCTTCGCGGTGTTGGAATTATTGATGTTAAGACATTATTTGGAGTAGAGAGTGTAAAATTAACGCAGACAATTAATCTTGTTATTAAGTTAGAAGATTGGAATAAAGATAATGAGTATGACCGTATGGGACTTGAAGATAATTATATTGAATTTTTAGGAAATAAAGTAGTATGCCATACGATACCTATTCGTCCGGGAAGAAACCTTGCGATTATCGTGGAATCTGCTGCAGTTAATTATCGTTCTAAGAAGATGGGATATAATGCGGCACAAGAACTTTATGACCGTGTGACAGGAAATTTGAATAAGAAATAGATAAAAATATTTTACGCTAGATAAAGGGGAAGTTATCTTATCAGCGAAGAGAAAAATAATAATAAAAGATAGAATAATAGTCTGCAATGCAGACAATCATAAAGGAGGCAATTATAATGAAAAAGTATGCGGTAGGTATTGATGTAGGAGGAACAACTGTTAAGTTGGGAGTTTTTACAGTGGAAGGACAACTTCTTGATAAATGGGAAATTGTCACAAGAAAAGAAGAAAATGGAAAGTATATCTTATCCGATATCGCAACGGCAGTGCTCGGTAAATTAAAAGAGATGAATATCGAAAAAGATGAAGTTGCGGGAGCTGGTATTGGAATCCCAGGTCCAGTTAGAGCAGATGGAACAGTGAATGGCTGTGTAAATCTTGGATGGGGCGTGGTACCTGTAAAAGTAGAAATGGAAGCTTTATTAGGTGTTCCTGTAGAGGCTGGAAATGATGCAAATGTGGCAGCACTTGGAGAGTCATGGCAAGGTGGCGGAAAAGGATATGGAAATGCCGTTATGGTGACATTAGGAACTGGTGTCGGTGGCGGTGTTGTAATTGATGGCGGCGTTATCAGCGGATTTCATGGATATGGCGGAGAGATCGGACATATGATGATGAATCCAAATGAGACAGAATTTTGTAACTGTGGAAAGAGAGGATGTCTAGAACAGTACGCATCAGCGACTGGAGTCGTTCGAGTTGCTAAGAAATATTTGGCTCAAAAGATTACACAATCTCCTCTTCGTGACTGTGAAAACTTAACTGCAAAAGATGTTTTTGATGCGGCAAAGGAGAATGATACTTTAGCATTAGAGATAGTAGAAGATGTATGCTCTACACTTGCACTTGCACTTTCCTATATCTCTTGTACAGTAGATCCAGAAGTATTTATCATCGGAGGCGGAGTGTCTAAGGCTGGCAGCATTTTGACAGATACTATCGCAAAATACTTTGTAAATGATGTATTTGGAGACCAAAAGAAAACAGTATTTGCATTGGCATCTCTTGGAAATGATGCGGGAATTTATGGAAGTGCGAAGCTCGTTCTTGCGTAGATTAAGAATTTCGTCGATGGATATGTTTGTTCAAATAGCTGAACAAAAGAAAGAATGTATTTTATTTTTCAGTATTTTTTGTGCTTGAGAAAAGACAATGAATCATGTATCATATAAAATATGTATAAGAGTTGACAATACAAGGTGTGCGAAATCAGCTTTAATGTGTTTTGCACACCTTGTGTAAGGATAAGATATTTTTATCATACTGAAAAAAGAAATAGGAGTATAGAATATGAATCATAATTTCCTAAGTGAAGTAAAAGAGCAAGTAGGAGAAATTATTAAGATAAATGAGCCGATGAAATTGCATACTACTTTTCAAGTAGGAGGGCTGGCAGATTATTTTGCGATACCTCATACACAAGAGGAGATTTGCATTTTATTAGAAAAGGCGAAAAAATATGAAATTCCTGTTTTTGTAGTAGGAAATGGAAGTAATCTTCTCGTATCCGATAAAGGATATCGCGGAATGATTGTCCAGATTGGAAAACAATATAGCGACGTGACAGTGGAGGGAGATACTGTCTTGGCACAGTCTGGTGCCTCTTTGGCAAAAATTGCAAGAATTGCCTATGAAAATGGTTTAGGCGGATTTGAGTTTGCAGCAGGAATTCCAGGAACACTTGGCGGAGCAGTTTCCATGAATGCAGGAGCTTATGGTGGAGAAATTAAAGATGTTATTATAGATGCGAAAGTATTAACAAAGGAAGGCGAAATTTTGGTTATCCCAGCAGATGAGCTAGAACTTGCCTACCGCAGCAGTGTCATTACAAAGAAAGGGTATATTGTACTTGGAGCAAGATTTGTTTTTGTCAAGAAGAAAAGAGAAGAGATTAAAGCTCGCATGGACGAGCTAGCGTTTGCTAGAAAGTCAAAGCAGCCTCTTGAATTTCCAAGTGCAGGAAGTACCTTTAAGAGACCGGAAGGATATTTTGCAGGAAAATTAATTATGGATGCAGGACTTCGAGGATTTCAAGTTGGAGGAGCGAGAGTATCTGATAAGCACTGTGGTTTTGTTATTAATGCCGGTGATGCGACAGCAGCAGATATTTACTCTTTAATTTTACAGGTACAAGAAAAAGTACAAAGACAATTCAACGTAACTCTTCAGCCAGAGGTAAAATTGCTTGGAGAGTTTTAAGACGAGGAGAGAAAGATGAGATTTTTAATTGTATCTGGTATGTCTGGATCAGGCAAGATTACAGCGTTAAAAATGTTAGAAGATATTGGATATTTTTGTGTAAATAATTTACCAATAGAGCTTTTACGCAAGTTTGCGGAGATAGCATATGATAAAAAAATAGAAGTAGAGGATGTGGCAGTTGGAATTAATATTCGAAGTGAGGAGGAAGTCCCTCAGTTGACACATGCTCTTGAAACTTTGGCTCATAAAGGATATCCGTATGAGATTTTATTTTTGGATGCTAATAATGAGACTTTAATTAAGCGATACAAAGAAACGAGAAGAAATCATCCTCTTGTGAGAGATGGAAGAGTGGAAGCTGGAATTATAAAAGAGAGAAAGTTAATTGATTTTATCAAAAAGGAAGCAAAGTATATTATTGATACAAGTGAGCTTTTGACGAGAGAGTTAAAGATAGAATTAGAGAAAATTTTTCTAAAAAATGAGCCTTATTCAAATTTCATTATAACTATTCTTTCTTTTGGATTTAAATATGGAATTCCAACAGAGGCGGATTTAGTATTTGATGTTCGATTCCTTCCAAATCCTTATTATGATTTGGAACTTAGACCACTCACTGGAAATGATAAGCCAATCCAAGATTTTGTCATGAATTGTGAGGAGTCAAAAATCTTTTTGGATAAGCTAGAGGATATGATGCAGTTTTTAATTCCCAATTATATCAATGAGGGAAAGTATAGTTTAGTTGTAGCAATTGGCTGTACAGGTGGAAAACATCGTTCTGTCACTCTAGCAAATGGAATTTATGAGAGAATGAAAACGCTTCCATATAGTGTGAAGTGTGTGCATAGAGATATAGAGAAGGATGCAATTACAAAGGCAGTATAGAGTTTGACATATCGCAGGAGGTACAAATGTCTTTTTCTAGTGAGGTAAAAGAGGAACTCTCAAGACAGATGAGTTTAGCAAGACATTGCAGACTTGCTGAGATTATGGCGATTATTCGTGCCTGTGGGAAAATTACAATTTCAGCAGATAATTTATATAATGTTATTGTTTATACAGAAAATATAGCAGTAGCAAGAAAATACTATAATTTAATTGAGACGACTTTTTCGTGGACTCCATCCATATCTGTTCGAAAAAATATTTATTTAAAAAAGAATCGAATATACACGATTGGAGTGTTTCAACATGAACATGCAGTGCAGATTTTGAAGGCGACGAAATTGTTGAATCAGTCTTATGATATAGAAGAATTAGATGTCAAATCCAATATGGTAATTCAGCAAACTTGTTGTAAGAGAGCGTTTATTCGAGGCGTTTTCTTAGCATCTGGTTCTATTAGCGATCCGGTAAAAGGATACCATTTTGAGATTGTATGTTCTGACAAAAAAAAGGCAGAGCAAATCAGCGAAGTTATTTTGGCTTTTTCACTAAGTCCTAAGATTATAAAGAGAAAAAAATATTATATCGTCTATTTAAAAGAGGGAGATATGATAGTAGATATTTTAAATATAATGCAGGCCTCAAAGGCTTTAATGCAGTTGGAAAATATTCGAATTTGGAAGGAAATGAGAAATTCGGTTAATCGAAGAGTTAATTGTGAGACTGCTAATTTGAATAAGACTGTTTCGGCAGCTGTGAGACAGTTAGAAGAAATTGAGTTTCTTAGAGATCATTTAGGCTTAGAGGGGTTGCCAGATAGTCTGAGAGAAATTGCAATTTTAAGATTAGAGCATACAGATGCATCCTTAAAGGAGCTTGGCGAAATGCTAGATCCACCAGTTGGAAAATCTGGTGTGAATCATAGATTAAGAAAACTGAGTCAGATGGCTCAGGACCTAAAAAACAGATATTAAATTAGAGGGTAAGATTAAGGAGGATATTATGATTTCAAAAACTATGACAGTAAAAATTGCATCAGGGTTAGAGGCAAGACCAGTAGCACTTTTAGTACAGACAGCAAGTCAGTATAGCAGCGAAATTCATATTGAGGTTGGGAATAAGAAAGTTAATGCAAAGAGCATTATGGGTATGATGACACTTGGCCTTGAGGCAGGGGAAAAGATGACAGTCATTGCAAATGGCGAAGACGAAGAAGAGGCTATTAAAAATATCGAGGAATATTTAAGTGATAAGAAAGCTAGCTAAGATTGCTTTATAAAAAGAGAGTAGAGTATCCCTATTTCCACTCCAAAGATGGAGAAAAAAAGGGATACTCTTTGTCATTTAGATAAAGAATTTGACAAAGCGAATATGTATGAGCTATAATGGTTTGGTTAGAAAATTGTAGAACGAAAATAGTAAGGAGGAAGTAAAATGGCAGTTCCATATAATCATAAAGCCATCGAGAAAAAATGGCGCGAAGAGTGGATGAAAAATCCAATTAATATAAATGATGGAAAAAAAGAAAAATACTATTGCCTTGATATGTTCCCATATCCATCAGGAAGTGGTCTTCACGTAGGACATTGGAGAGGATATGTAATCAGTGATGTTTGGAGTCGTTATAAAATGCTCCAGGGATATTATTTAATTCATCCAATGGGATGGGATGCATTTGGATTACCAGCAGAAAACTATGCGATTCAGAAGGGAGTGCATCCGGCAAAATCTACGGCTGAAAATATTAAAAATATTAAGAGACAGATTAACGAGATAGCTGCAATTTATGACTGGGATATGGAAGTTAACACGACAGACCCAGAATTTTACAAATGGACACAGTGGATTTTTGTAAAAATGTTTAAGGCAGGTCTTGCTTATGAGAAGCAGATGCCAATCAACTGGTGCCCATCTTGTAAGACAGGTCTTGCAAATGAGGAAGTTGTAAATGGCTGCTGTGAGAGATGTGGTGCACCTGTCACAAAGAAAAACTTAAAACAGTGGATGTTAAAAATTACAGCATATGCAGATAGATTACTTGCAGATTTAGACAAATTAGATTGGCCAGCAAAAGTTAAAAAAATGCAGGCTGACTGGATTGGAAAGAGCTATGGTGCAGAAGTAGATTTTGATGTAGATGGATCAGATAAGTCTATTAAGGTTTATACAACGAGACCAGACACTCTCTATGGAGCTACTTTTATGGTACTTGCACCAGAACACGCACTTGCAAGCGAACTTGCGACACCAGAGCAAAAAGAGGCTGTGGAAGATTATATTTTCAAAGCTTCTATGAAGTCTTCTGTAGACCGTCTTCAGGATAAAGAAAAAACAGGTGTATTTACAGGAAGTTATGCAGTAAATCCTTTGACAAAGGCATTAGTTCCAATTTGGCTTTCTGACTATGTATTGGCAGACTATGGTACAGGTGCTATTATGTGTGTACCTGCTCACGATGACCGTGACTTTGAGTTTGCGAAGAAATTTAATATTCCTATTATCCAAGTTATCGCAAAAGATGGTGTGGAAGTAGAAAACTTAGAGGCCGCTTACACAGAGCCAGGTGTGATGATTAATTCTGGTGAGTTTAATGGTATGAACTCTGAGGATGCAAAGAGAGATATTCCTGGTATTTTAGAGGGAAGAGGAATTGGCAAAAAGACTGTAAATTATAAATTACGTGACTGGGTATTCTCAAGACAGCGCTATTGGGGTGAGCCAATCCCTATTGTTCACTGTCCAGATTGTGGTGCTGTTCCAGTGCCAGAGGAGGAGCTTCCATTATTGCTTCCAGAGGTTGAGTCTTATCAGCCAACAGGAACGGGAGAATCTCCACTTGCAGATATCCATGAGTGGGTAAATACAACTTGTCCATGCTGTGGAAAACCAGCAAAGAGAGAGACAAATACAATGCCTCAGTGGGCTGGTTCTTCTTGGTATTTCTTGCGCTATGTAGATAGCAAGAATAAGGAAGAACTTGTATCAAAAGAAAAAGCAGACAAATATTTGCCAGTTGATATGTATATCGGTGGAGTTGAGCATGCAGTACTTCACTTATTATATTCTAGATTCTATACGAAATTTTTATATGATATTGGAGCAATAGATTTTGATGAGCCATTCAAAAAATTGTTTAATCAGGGTATGATTACAGGTAAGAATGGTATTAAGATGAGTAAATCTAAGGGAAATGTCGTATCTCCTGATGATTTAGTAAGAGATTACGGATGTGACTCCTTACGTCTTTATGAGTTATTCGTAGGACCACCAGAGTTGGATTCTGAGTGGGATGAGAGAGGAATCGATGGCGTATATCGTTTTGTAAATCGTTTCTGGAATCTTGTTATGGATAATAAGGATAAGGATGTCGCTGAGACAAAAGAGTTAATTAAAGTTCGCAATAAATTAGTTTATGATATTACAACTCGCTTAGAGAACTTTAGTTTAAATACTGTTGTCAGTGGATTTATGGAGTATAATAATAAACTTCAGGATTTATCCAAAAAGGGTGGTGTAGATAAAGAGACATTAAAAACATTTGTTATTTTATTGGCACCATTTGCTCCACATATTGGAGAGGAATTGTTCGCTGAGCTTGGCGGAGAGGGAAGTGTATTCCATCAGACATGGCCAACTTATGATGAAGAATTAATGAAGGATGACGAAGTTGAGATTGCTGTTCAGATTAATGGTAAGACAAAGGGAACACTTATGATTTCTGTTGATGCTGCTAAGGATGATGTTCTTGCTATGGCAAAAGAGGCTGTAAAAGATAAGATTACTGGTACCATCAGAAAAGAGATTTATGTTCCTGGACGTATTGTTAATATTGTTGCAAAATAGATGTTTTTTGAAATTTCATCAATTAATATAAAGAATAGAATAACAGATTAATGGAATAACAGATTAACATAATAATAGAATAATAGACTAATAGACGCAAAAAGGGAAAGTAACTATCCTTTTTAAACACGCTGCGTTTCCAAATTTTAACCGCACGCTTATTTATGCTGCTCCCGCGAACTCGAAAAAAGTCCCCGTCGTTTGACAGGAACTTTTTTCTCAGACAGCGCTCCCGCAGCAAAGCTAGTGCAGTTAAAATCTTTGGAAGCCTTGCTATCGTTTTAAAAGGATAGTTGCTTTCCTCTTTTTGCTGTTCTATGAAACCTAATAGATATTAATAAAAGATTTTTTGATAGAGTCCAATTATAAATATTTTTGATAAGATAATAAGATTTATACAAGGAAATCTTAAGTATACAATTGATAATATGGTATATTTGAGATTAGATGTAAAGTTGGTAACATTCTTTGGCACACCTATACTGATAAGATACCTCTCAAGAAGATTATAGATTAAAATTTGTTTTTGCTACAAGACATCTTTTCATGAAAAATTATGTATCATGAAGAATGAAATGTATATTTTTATTTGTGATTGATATATAACAAAATTTTTGGTACAATAGTTTTGACCCTGATAAAAACCAGTTAAAAAATGGGTTAAGGAGGAATATTATGGAAATAAAGACAACTTGTGGTAGACCCGCAGGAAGAAAGAAAACATCAAAGATAGAAGTGTCACTTGAACCAGAGATTAAAGAAGCTTTTATGAATATTCTTCATGAAGAAGGAAAAACTGCATCCGTAGAAATTGGACAGTGGATTAGAGCATATATTAAAGAAAATTCGGAGGGAAAACAGTAATGAATGTTGTATCACTGTTTAGTGGAATAGGTGGATTGGATCAAGGATTCATAGATGCTGGATATGATGTGATATGGGCAAATGATTTTGACCAATATGCTGCTCATACATATGACAAGAATAATCCAGAAGGGATTATGCATTTAGGGGATATTAATGAGATAGCTCTTGAGGATATTCCAGCACACGACATTTTAATAGGTGGCTTTCCTTGCCAGCCGTTTAGTATGATGGGGGAGCAAAAAGGTTTTGAAGACACAAGAGGAACTTTATTTTTTAGAATTGCAGAGATAATAAATTATCAAGTTGAACATAATAGAGCACCTAGAGTGATTGTATTGGAGAATGTAAGAAGACTGTTAACACATGATAAAAAAAATACATTTGCAACCATCAAAAGGGTACTCGAAGAGTTAGGGTATAAAGTATTTCATGCCGTATTAAATTCGGCAGATTATGGAGTACCTCAAATTAGAAATCGTTTGTTTATTGTATGTTTTAGAAACCAAGATATAGATTTTGAATATCCCGAAGCTCAAAATTTGCAGATGTCAATGCATGATATTTTGGATAGAAAGGTCGATGAAAAGTTTTATCTTTCTGAGAGAGTGAAACCGACTATTCTTTCTGATGGAACGGGGGGCTATGTAGCAAAATCAGAAATAAATCAGTCTCCGGCACGTCCTTTATGTGCGACTATGGCTAAGATGCATAGAGCTTGTCAGGATAATTATTATTCAGATGATTACATTCTTGGAAATGGAGATACCGAGCATATTAGAAAGTTAACTCCTAGAGAATGTGCAAGGCTACAAGGATTTTCTGATGACTTTGTTATTGATGTGTCAAATGCTCAAGCATATAAGCAATTTGGTAATGCTGTAACAGTAAATGTTTCAAGAGCCGTTGCCACACAAATACGAGAAAAATTGGAACAGATTGGAGAGTGGCACTAACATGGAAAAGAGCATTGAGATTAGTGAAATATTAGCATTTATTGATGCCTTTAAATTAGTAAGTAATGGAGTAGATCCTAAAAAATGCCTTGGTTTTATAACAGAAGATATTGATGAGGAATTTTTGAAAAAAAGAGCAGAAGAAATAAGGAATGCATTTTTAGTTGATGGAGATGTTGTTGAAGGAATAAAAAAGTTGGCATCAATCTGTGATGGTAGCAAAGCATGTAAATGTTGTCCTGTTAACAAGTACTGTAATCATTATATAAAGGTGATGAGAGATAGTGTGGATGAGCACTCCCTTAAGATGATTGACTTGTTTTGTGGAGCTGGTGGATTATCTTTGGGATTTACGCAGGAAGGTTTTGTTATAAGTTTGGCAAATGATATTCAAGAATGTTGTGTAGATACGTATGCACACAATCATCCAGAAACACCGAGAGATTATATTATTCTTGGAGATATTAAACAGGTAGTTGAAAATGTAGAAAGTCTTCTAAGATATAAAGATGTAGATGTAGTTGTTGGGGGACCTCCTTGTCAAGGATTTAGTGAAGCAAATAGACAGAGACTCATTGATGATCCAAGGAACCAACTTTATAAGAACTTTGTCCAAATAGTAGACAAGGTCAAACCTAAGTTTTTTGTAATGGAAAATGTTAAGGGAATGCTCAAGGTTAAAAATCAAGTTATTGAAGATTTTGAAACCATTGGTTACACAGCTACAGCGTATGTATTAAATGCATGTGATTATGGAGTGCCTCAAAATAGGGAAAGACTTATATATATTGGAAATAGATTGGGAATAGATAATGAAATCCTATTTGAGGAAATTATTGAATCAAGTAAGTATATTCCACGACATACCTTGGCGGATGCACTTTTTGGATTAAGAGAATTAGAGGCGTCAAAGATTAAGAATTCAACAAATCTTGAAACCGAAGAATCTGGAAGGAAAATTGAAGAGAATCGTACGACAGAGACGAACGAGTATATTCAATATATTAATCAAGGAAGAGATTGCCGTGCAGTATGTAACCATAAAGCAAGATATAACAATGATAGAGACATTGAAATTTATGGACGTATGAATCCAGGCGATAAATCGGATGCTCCAAAGATTGCCGATATCATGCCATATAAGAGTCGAAGTGATATTTTCAAGGATAAATACTTCAAACTAGAGCCAAATAAAGTATGTAAAACAATAACTGCTCATATGAAGTTTGACTGTAATATGTATATACATCCAACACAGGCTAGAGGTTTAACTCCAAGAGAGGCAGCGAGGGTACAGTCATATCCCGATGATTATTTCTTTAGAGGTTCTTATACAAAGACCTATATGCAAATTGGAAATTCTGTTCCGCCGTTATTAGGTAGAGCAATTGCAACGGTTGTGAAAAAGTATATAGAAGATATCAATGAAAAATAGATTATAAAGATTGGAGGAATATTATGGGTTTTCATGAAACATTTCAACAAGTGGCAACTGTACTGAAGAATATCGGTTCAGAAGTTAAGGAAGAAAATTATGATGGACTTATAGTAAAACGCCTTGAACCATCAAATACATTAGACAAAGGAAGAACTACAAAACAATCTCATATTGCGATTACAGGATCACAGATGGATATGTTTCCATATGTAAGAGCAGATGGATATTTTGAAGTTGATTATGACAAAAAGGATGCTGAGTTAAAGAAATACTTTATTGCACAGATTCCTGTGTATCTTCATAAAGAAAATGTGAAGTATTTGGATTCTGAAGCAGAGCTGTTTTTAGATGAAGAAAAACTTGTTCATATCAGTATTGTTAGAAGTAGAAGAAATGGTGCAGCGGATCAAATACAAATGTCTATGACATATATGGATACCCCCATGTATATTGATTACAGACGAATTGTTCACGCAGGCAGTTATATGATAATGCTGAAAAGAAAATCAAAAATGCTCTATGATATGTTTTCGGTAAAGTCTGAAGATGAAAAAGTGGGGGACATTTCGTTGGCATCAAAGAATAATTGTTTTGAGAAGATTGCTACAAATACAGTTGTACATTTGGATGAGTTTTTGCAAATTGATGAAGAGAAAGGTAATCTAGAAGAAAAAAACAAGAGACTTTTCCGTCAGTGGCTGAGCTTACAAGTCAAGCTAGAAGGCAATTCGGATGTTGTAAAATCATATAGTAGTACATCTATTGACCAGTATGTAAGTAATATATCTAATACACCACTTTTTACTATGCCAGATAAAAGTGTCTTTTACACCACAAATATCGGTGATGTAGAGAACACAATTGAAATGCTTGATAATTTTGGAAAGAAAAATAATATACAGAGAAGTGCATTAAAGAAATATCTTGAATATTTGAAAAATTTGGTATCTGATGAAGATCGTGAGGAAGTGTTTACGCATAATCTGTTCGGAATCCATATTAAGGAAAAGAACAATGCCCTGTCAGACGATAATCCTCATGTCTGTATAGGATGGTCTGATATGGGAGATTTATCGGGGATATCGGATAAAGGGGAGTTGGCAACTCTCTATGATGAGCATTTTGAAAAGAATAGTAGAGGCAGAGGTCAAGACATTGGACAGATATGGAGATTTCTTAACGATGTCAAGGAAGGTGATTATATCATCTATGCAGAAAATTCTGTGTTTCATATTGGTAGGATTGAGTCAGAATACTATTATGATGAAACCGAATATCCTGACCAGAGTTCTGATTATAAGAATACACGCAAGGTTAGATGGCTTAAGAAGAATATCAGCAGATCTGTTTTATCTTCCGACCTTCATAACTCCTTAAAGACGGCAATGTCTATTTGGTCGTTAAATGATTATAAGTCCGCAGTATCTGACTTGCTACGTGGTACATATCAGAAAGACGATGACAGAATTGAAGAGGAAGATGAAAATATAGAATTAGTATTTAATACAGATATTAAAACAAAATACGAGAGAAACCGCATTGTATTTGGGGCACCTGGTACAGGTAAGAGTTATGGTTTAAAGGATGATTGTGAAAAGCTGATGGAAGATACTGCAGGTACCTATGAGCGAGTAACATTCCATCCTGATTATACATATTCACAGTTCGTAGGAACATATAAGCCTGTTATGGATGAAGACGGTAATAGTATTCGTTATGATTTTGTCCCAGGTCCGTTTATGAGAGTATATGTTGACGCTCTTAAGAGTGGAAGAACAGAAATTCCACAACCACATCTTCTTTTAATTGAAGAAATCAACAGAGCTAAAGTGGCAGCAGTCTTTGGTGATGTATTCCAGTTGCTTGACCGGGATGATGACGGTGTCAGCGAGTATGAAATTCAAGCATCGGAAGATATCAGAAGATACCTTGCAAAGGAACTTGGAGGAAATGGTGATAACTATAAAAAAATCCGTATCCCGAACAATATGTTTATATGGGCAACGATGAATAGTGCAGACCAGGGGGTATTTCCTATGGATACAGCTTTTAAGAGAAGATGGAATTTTGAATATCTTGGAATTAATGAGAATGAAGAAAAGATAAAGGGTATCGGAAAGATGATGCTTCCTGACTGTGATGAGCCGATTGAATGGAATATTCTTCGTAAGGCAATCAATGATAAGATGTCATCTTCTGATTTCAAGATTAATGAAGATAAGTTGATGGGACCATTTTTCCTATCAAAAAAGGTAATCGCATCTAACGAAAATGGAATGATTATTGATACCGATAGATTCATTGATGCATTCAAGAGTAAAGTTATTATGTATCTTTATGAGGATGCCGTAAAACAGGGTAAGCATAGATTCTTTGAAGGCTGTGACAGTAGTAAATATTCATCAGTATGTGAGGCATTTGATGAAAAGGGAACGGCAATATTTGGACCAAACTTCAGAGAAACATTTTATGATAAACAAAGGAATGATGCGTAATGAAGATTGTATCAAGCTACGTCAGAGAGCAAAAAAGATACACCAAGAATGATTTAAAAAGCATATTCTCCTTTGATGAATCTGGCGTGGAAAAGTTCATAAAGAATTTGAAAGCCTACGGAGTATTGAAAAGTGTAAAGAATAGTACGGACCAGTTGGAGATGTCTGACTTGATGGATGAAGATATAGAGATTACAGAGGAAACAGCTGAGAGTGGTGATTGCCTTTATGTATTTACCTATGTGGGAATTATCACTTGCGGCAGTCGTGTTGTGAAGGTATTTCCAAAGTATCTTTTATCTAAAAAGGAAGCACCACTTGATGAAATGAAACAGGTGGTAAAGGTTCTGGAAAGATATAGCCGTTCTGAAGAACAGATAATAAATGTATTCAATGGCAACGGAGAGAATCGCAGTTTTAATATTTTGGCAGTAATTCTTTTTTTGTTAAATGACTATTATGAGTACGGAATTTACACTAACAGTGAATATATCGTGGAAGTGAATGGAGAAGGCGAGATTCTATGGGGAAAGACCATAGATGAGAGTTTTGCTTTGATTGAAGATAATCGTCCATATTACATGGAACTGTACACGGGAAAGACCGTGGATGATGATATGGATTATTTTAAGAGACTGCATGAATGTGTTTTAACAGAATGTTCCCATCAATTGCATGAGGCACAGTTGGATACATTATTCGATATGGATGCCTTGGAACTCTCAGAGGAGAGTTTGCAGGATTTTGGAGATAGAGATTACATTCTTGAGCGTATTTATAAGGAATTGAATGTCCAATTTAATACAAGAAGACAGATTTTATTAAAGACTCTGTATGCCTATATTTCACAAGACAGAAGAATGCTTGAAGAAAATGATGGCATCAGTATGTTTGGAACAATGGCTTACCATGCAGTTTGGGAGAAGGTCTGTGCAGAGGTTTTTGATAACAAGCTGCATACAACATTGGGACAGCTTAAGATGTCAGCACCTTTGGCGGAACAGTATCAGTCAATGAAGAAGAAAACTCTCATAGAGATTATTGAGAAACCTGTGTGGGAAGGAATAGATACCACAGAGATAGCATCAGGCACGTTGATTCCAGACTTGATTAGTATTCCCAAGTTTAATGGTGTTGATTATTTCATAATATTCGATGCGAAGTATTACAACATTCAGTTGGAAAAAGGAAAGTCACTCCGTGGCAATCCAGGAGTTGGAGATGTAACAAAGCAGTATCTATATCAACTTGCATACCGAGAATTCATCAAAGCTCATAATATAGCTGTGGTGAAAAATTGTTTTCTTATGCCAACAGAAGGGGATGAATTTGTTAAGAAAGGTACAGCAAAGATGCCTATGCTTGAGGCATTAGGCTTGGAAAATATACAGATAAGACTGATTCCAGCAAAAATGCTCTATGAGTGTTATTTGACGCAAAGAAAAATAGATATAAGTTTGTTGGAATTATAGGAAAGGGGATACCCGTTATGAAGGCAAATGAGAATAAGATATTAAGACTTTTAAGCGGTGCAGATAAACGTTTTATTATTCCTGTTTATCAGAGACCATACAGTTGGAAAAAAGACAATTGCGTACAGCTTATGAAGGATTTGAAAGATGTATGTGAGCATGGGTATAGTTCACATTTCTTTGGGTCTATAGTTTTTGTCTCACAACATAATGGAATTTGCGAGGAACATATCATCATTGATGGCCAACAGAGACTTACTACAGTTTCGTTATTACTTCTTGCGATAAGGAACTATATCAACAATAATACGGATTCGGTTTCAGGATTGAACCCAGACAAGGTAGCGTCTTATCTTACGGATGAATATGCAGAGGATGAAAAGAAATTAAAATTGAAATTAGTACAGGGAGATGATGATGCGTATAATAAACTGATTCAAAACAAGACACCTGTTGCTGATAATTGTATCACAGCAAATTATGAATATTTTTATTCTCAAATTGAGAATATGACATCTGATGAAATCGTGGCTTTATATAATGCTATTACAAAGTTGGACATTGTTAGTATTTCTCTTGAACCAGCAATAGGAGATGATCCGCAGTTGATTTTTGAAAGTATGAACTCTACTGGATTAGACCTAGAACCTTCCGATAAAATCAGAAATTATGTTCTTATGGGAATGAATGCAAAAGAACAAGACAAATTTTATAAGAAGTACTGGGAACCATTAGAAAATTTGGTTGAGAGAAAGGATATTACAAAATTCTTCCGATATTATCTTGACGTAAAACTTAGAAGAAATGTTGCAGAGAAAAAACTGTATACTGAATTTAAATTGTATCGAGAGAATAGTGGGCTTTCAATGGAAGCGATTCTGTCGGACATTTTAAAGTATGCAGAATATTTTAGAATAATTGTATTTCCAAAAGATAGCAAAACATCATATGCGGGTGTACTTATTAGAATTAATAAGTTGGAAGTTAATACCTGTATTCCATTAATTTTAGATATAATTAATGCTGAAGATGAAGGACGAATAAGTACAGAAGATGCTACTAAGGCTATCGAAATTATTGAAAATTATATTGCTCGAAGAGAAGTCTGTGGTTTAGAAACAAACCAATTAAATAAAGTGTTTGTAAGCCTTGGTGCAGAAATAGAAAGAGATGTTGAGGATGACAATGTAGGATATTTTGACGCTTTCAAAAGAGAGATTTTGAAAAAATCAGGAAAGGCACGATTTCCTAATAACCATGACTTTATGGATAGATTTATTACATATGAGCTTTACAATGCTAAATCATCAATGCGTAAATATATTCTTGAAAGACTCGAAAACTGTGATAGTAAGGAAAAGGTTGCTGTTGAAGAGCAGATTGTAGATGGAACACTTACAATTGAACATGTTATGCCACAAACATTGACTCCAGAATGGAAGGAGGCATTAGGAGATAATTGGGAATTAGTTCATTCAAAGTATTTGGACACTCCTGGAAATCTCACACTCACAGCTTACAATAGTAATTATAGTAATTCTCCTTTTGAAAAGAAAAAGAACTTGTCACAGAAGGGATTCATATATAGTAAATTATCTTTGAATGATTATATTAAGGAATGTGAGCAGTGGGGTGAAAAAGAAATTATAGAAAGAGCAAATTTGCTTTATACATTGGCAGAGAAAATATGGTGGATTCCACAAACAGAGTATACAGTTAGTGATAAAACCGAATGGATTGATTGGGATGAGGAATATGATTATACAAATAAAATAATTGATTATGTTTCTGTTATGGGAATGGTAATTAAGGTTTCCAATGTTACGGATGCCTTTAAGAAGGTACATGAAGCTTTATATGATTTGGATCCAACGGTATATCATTCGAATTTATTTTCTTGGTTCAAAACTAAAAAGAAAGAGTTAAAAAAGCCATATCAGATAGGTAAGGACGGTTTTGTTGAAACTAATAGAAATAGCCAACAGAAAATGGATTCTATAAGGGCAGTTGCAGAAACTCTTGAATTATCTTCTGAAGATATAAGGTATTCTGTTATTACAGAAAGTGAGTTATTTAATTTAGATGATGAAAACACATATGGAAATGTAACTGTTGGTAAGATGGCTTTTGCAATGTTCAAGTATATCTTGGAGAACGGATATATTACCGAAGATGAGGTAGAGAACTTAAAAACGAAGGAATATACAAAAAAACTTTTTAATAAAACAGATTATCCTATTTTAGCGGATTCGAGAGATGCAAATAGAGGAAACAGTAAGGTTCTACGATATCGTGCTGAGTCTGTTAAATTTGGAGAAAAGAGGATATTTGTAACATTCCAGTGGTTTGAGGATAACCGAAAGGACATTATAGCTTGGTACAAAAAGCATTTAGAAAAATATAAGTAGTAGCCAAATTCAGAAGAAAATATGGGAAAAGTCGATAAAATCTTGCAAAACAGGGCATTTCCGAGCAAATCAAGGAGAAACAAAATTATGATAAAAGTACTATTCATTTGACATACGGATAGATGCCATAATACAGCGAGAAAAATGGGAGATATCTTCTTTTAAAACGATAGCAAGGCTTCCAAAGATTTTAACTGCACTAGCTTTGCTGCGGGAGCAGCATAAATAAGCGTGCGGTTAAAATTTGGAAACGCAGCGTGTTTTAAAAGAAGATATCTCCCATTTCATTCTCGCGTCTGTTTTTCTTCATCCTACTTTTTAGATTAAAAAATATTTTCAGTAAAATATTTTACAATTCCAAATAACTTTCTTTCTGATAAAAAGCCTTCTTTTGTGCAAAATAACTTTCCTTTGGAAGTAAATTAGTTTCGATTGCTATTTGCCCAAAAAGAATGGCAGGGTCTAAAATTTCTTTTGGGATAAATTCGTAATCCTTAGAGGATTTTTGGAAATCTCCAAGTACAAGGCGAATTTTTTCATAATCTTTTTCAAACCAATTTTCTAATAGCGGAATAATATCATGATAAAAAATTGTTCCTAAAGTATTTAGAGTTGGAGATTTTTTCAGTTTATAAAAAAGCTTAGTCTCAATTTGGAAACTTCTTGACAAGAAATAAGCAATACGGTCATTTATTTTTGTTAGGAGTTTTTCTATCTCTATTTCTTCGATTACTATATCCGACAAAAATTCTTCATCGAAAGTTTCTATTTCTTGTTGTGAGTCATTACTATATTCTATGTCTTTAGAAGGTGTTTGAGGGTTGGAAGTATTTTCTATAGCCGTTTGTGTAGTTGTATTGTCTGGTGGATTAGAATAATCTGAATCTGCTGTCTTAGGAGCAACTTCTAAACTTTTAAATATTTGTTGACATAAGTTCATATAGTAAGAAGCCAAAATTTGTAATACAGTCTCAAACTGCGGCATAAATTTTTCTTCTCCTGCTTCTAGCATTTCTGTTTCTGTATAAGATACATATGCTGTAAGAGAAGTTCCAAAGTTTTTTGGTTTGGCAATCTCAAGTTCCTCTGTATCAACTAGTCGGAAATTAGCACTGGTGAGAGCTGTCAGTGGGTTACAAATTTGTAAAATTTCTTCTCTCATAGTAGAAGAAGTAAAAGGGATAGTCAGGCAGATAGAAAAAGTTACTTTTCTTGAATTTTCTTCTAGGCAATTAAGTAAAGTGTAGATAGAAGGACCATTTTGTGCATACTCTAAAATCTGAAAACAATCTTTCCAAGAGTTTTGGATTGTTGTTTTATCGGCCATAAGCCAAGTTGCCTTTTCTGTCTGGGAAAAATTAGGATACTGTTCTATTAAAATATCTCCGATGCTGTGAAAATGAGAGATAGCATTTTTGGCATCCGATTTAATTGATAAAAATTGTTCCACTTGTTCTTCGGTAGGGGCTTGCAGATTCATATATCCGTTACTACCATTATTTTTTAAAAATGTAATCATTTTATAGAGAGCATCTGATGTATTTACTTCGATAAAATTAGGGTCTGCCAATTTAGCGTAATCTGTTTCAATGAAATGATATAAGTCTTGGACTGTTAGATAACCAAAATAGCTCATGATACAGTAAGTAGGATCTAGTGTCTGTGGCCTCTCTTTATCGTTTTCAAATTCATTTGGATAGGAAATTCTCCAATATTTGTAAATATCTCTCAAATAATGATATTGGCATCGGTCAGAGTCAGCATTGCATATATCAGTGATAACAGAAACCGAAACATCTTGTCCGTATATTTTTTGTGCTCTTTGTTGAATTTCATATTGCATTAAAAGCAGGTCGTCAATATTAGACGGATTCTCTAAATAATATTTTTCAAAAAGTAAAACTGCCGAGGCGAGGAAGACGGCATCCGATTGTTCGATACGAGTTTGTAGGCAGTAGTCGATATGACTCATATAGGCAGTATAATTTTGTTCAAGTTCGGGGTATAAATATTCTAGAGCTTCTGCAAGGGCAGGCTGTAATTTCCACTCTAGCGTACCCTCTTTTGTCATACGTCCCCAAAAAATTAAATACCACCAGTACGGGTTACCCTGTAAGTCGATTTCTTCTAAAAATCCGTTTGGACGTCCTAGCTTTTCTCCAAGAGAATTCATTCGGTTTAAATAATAGTTTTCTTCTTTGTTATGGTGAAAACAAAGCTGAGTAATAGGAGCAGCATGATTGGCTGAGGAAAAAATTTCTTTTAATATAGATAAATCTGTGGAATCTACTAAAACAGGAGTTGATAAAATTTTCTCCCATTGTTCTACGGAATATCTACCTCCTATTTTATATTCACCATAGTATTCTTTATCTCGAAGTAATTGTTTTTCTGTAGGCATAAAAATCCCCCTTTCATTTTATTTATAGTATTTTTGTTATAAATAGATATGTTTGATTATGAATAAAAGTATAGTATAAATTGTGAAAAAAATAAATAGAAAAGGTCAACTATGTTGACTTTAAAAATTGATTCTGATATGATTTTAGTAAATTATTATGAAGGTTCTTGACACTATATTTGATAAAAGATGGTGGGATTGTGAGAGTGCATAGCACGGAGCAATCGGACTTTCATTTATATTTATGCCTGTGAAGGCGAGCATTTTAACTTAGATTAATTATACAGAAAAGAGAGAAGAAATGATTTTTGGAGTAATTTTAGCAGGTGGTACAGGAAGCCGAATGGGGAATGTAGAAAAACCGAAGCAGTATTTGAATATAGCAAATAAACCTGTGATTATTTATACAATCGAGAAGTTTTTTATACATGATGAGTTTGAAAAAATTATTGTATTATGTCCAAGTGCCTGGCTTGGTCATACAAAAGGCTTAATAAGACAGTATTTTCATGACAATGATAAAATTGTAGTAGTAAAAGGTGGAGCTACAAGAAATGAGACAATTATGAGGTCAATTGATTATATTGAGGAAAAATATGGTCTAGATGAAGATACGATTATTGTGACACATGATTCTGTACGTCCGTTTGTAACTTATCGTATTATTAAGGAAAATATTGAATATGCCTCTAGGTACGGTGCATGTGATACGGTAATCCCGGCCACAGATACTATTGTGGAAAGTGAGCAGGGAGATTCTATTTCCAATATTCCAGATAGAAGAATTATGTATCAAGGACAAACTCCGCAGTCTTTTAAAGCGAAGATGTTAAAAGAGCATTATTTATCTTTATCAGAGGAAGAGAAGGAAATTTTGACAGATGCAGCTAAAATTTGTGTCATAAAAGGTGAGAAAGTTCATTTGGTACAGGGGGAAGTTTCTAATATAAAAATTACGTACACATATGATTTAAAAGTTGCGGAAATTTTAGCTAAGGGAGATCTGATATGTTAAATACAGTATACCGTCTCGTAGCCCCAAGAAAATTTGAGATGGCATTGTCAGAGGTAGATTTATTTGGTGATGAGGTGCTAGTAAGACCAACACATTTATCTATTTGCCATGCGGATCAAAGATATTATCAGGGATTAAGACCAAATAGTATTCTCTCGAAAAAACTTCCGATGGCCTTGATTCATGAGGCGGTCGGAGAGGTTGTTTATGATGCAAAGGGAGAATTCTTGCCGGGAACTTCTGTTGTTATGATTCCAAATACACCGATGGAGAAGGATGAAGTGATTTCAGAAAATTATCTAAGAAGTAGTAAGTTTCGTGCAAGTGGCTGTGATGGTTTTATGCAGGAATTAGTTCCTATGGGTAGAGATAGAATTATTATAATCCCAGAAGAGATAGATAAAAAAGTGGCTGCTTTTACAGAACTTGTTTCGGTAAGTGTGCATGCTTTGACAAGATTTGACAGATTTGCACATCAAAGAAGAGAGACGGTGGGAATTTGGGGAGACGGAAATTTAGGTTATATTACAGCCATTTTCTTTAAAAAGATGTTTCCAAATACAAAACTTTATATTTTTGGAGTGAATGAGGATAAGCTCTCTTATTTTACATTTGCAGATGAGGTGTTTTTGACGAGAGAGATACCAAAAAATTTAAAATTAGATCATGCGTTTGAGTGTGTGGGAAATGCCTCCTCTCAAAAAGCGATAAATCAGATTATTGATTGGATTGCTCCTGAGGGTGTGATTGGACTATTAGGAGTGTCGGAGTATGAAATTCCAATTAATACTCGAATGGTGTTAGAAAAAGGGCTGCATATTTTTGGAAGTAGCCGAAGCGGAAGGAAGGATTTTGAAAAAACAGTAGAAATATATAAAGAAAATCCAGAAGTATTAGAGTATCTAAGTAGTCTTGTCGGTGCTCAAATAGAGATAAGAACAATGGAAGATATGACAAGGGCATTTGAGATGGATATTCAAAAAGTGATTGGAAAAACAATTATGTTATGGAAGAAGTAGGGAGCAGACAAATGAGTAAGCAAAATAAAAATATAATAGAAAGATTGTTAGAGTTTTTCTCACAGCTTATATATGCTTTTTCTTTTTATATGCAGGAACTGAAAGAAAAACTCATTGGTGGAGAAAATAAATCAAAGAAGACTAAAAAATCACAGAACAAACGAAAAACGATAAAATCTTCTGATTTACAAAAATCAAAACAAAGAGAAGGCGAAAAAACGAAGTCAAGTCAAAGGGTGAGAGAGGAAAATAAGTCGAAATCAAATCAAACTACGACGGTGAGACAAGTAAGTATTGAAGATATTTGGGAAGCAATTCAGGAGGAACAAAGACAGCAAGAAAAAATTAAAAATATTTCTAATATTTATGAGGTGGGTTCTAAGAGCAAACCAAAATCACATATTACTGAGATTTCTTTGGAAGAAATTAGAAAAAAAAGAGAGCAGGCAAAAGAGCAGGAGAAGATAGAAGCGAAATTTCAGGAAAGTACGATAAAAGAGCAAAAACCAGTGGAGCCGGTGCATAAAGTAGAGACTACAAAAGTAAAATTAGAAGTAGAAAAAAAAGTAGAGAAAGTAGAAAAACCAAAGAAAACAGCAGCAAAAAAAGAGAAGGATTGGTTAAAAAAACAGTTAAAAGATTTAGAAGAAAAAAAGAAAAAATTGGAGGAATCTGCAAAAAAGAGATTCTCTTCGAAAAAGCCAGAAAATCCAGCTGAGAATATACAAAGAGTAGAAGAAAAAGATACATTTGACAATAAGAGTATAGATGAGCAAATGACGAGGACTCTTGAAAAAGAGATTGTTCCAAGACAAGAAGAAATAGTGCGAAAGCAAGAAAAGATAGAGCAAGACAATACTTTAGAGGAGTTAAAGAAAAAACAAGAAGAACAACTTGAGCTTATTCGTAAAAAGCAGCAAGAACAAGAAGAGCAAAAAATACAGCTTGAGGAGTTTAGGAAGAAACAACAAGAACAAAGTAGGTTGCAAGCTGAGGCTAGAAAGCAAAGAGAACAACAGCAGCTAGAAGAAAAAATAAAGAGACAGCAAAGATTAGAAGAGCTACAAAGAAAAGAGCAAGAAGAAATTGAGGCTTTAAAACGAGAGAAAGAGCAGGCTGATTTAGAGCTTAGGAGAATAAGTCAACAAGAGCAAGAGCAGTTAGCGGTTTTAAGGAGAAAGCAGCAAGAAAAAGCGCAATTAGAGAATTTAAGATTAGCACAAGATAAAAAACGCGAGGAAGAGTTAAGATTATCACAAGAAGAGAAGAATCGTGAGGAAGTATTAAGACTAGCACAGGAAGAGAAGAATCGCGAGGAAGCATTAAGATTAGTGCAGGAAGAACTAAGGATTAAGCAAAAACAAGAAATGATTGCTGAGAAAAATGATGAATTAGGTCAATCTCCAGTAATAGAAAATGAGAGGAAAGAGTGGTCGGAAGATGGGCTGACAGATGAGGAAAATCAAGGTTTTAAGAAAAGAGATTTTGGTTGGATTCGAAGTGGAACTGTAGCTGCACTTTTTGTAATTATTCTTATGATAGGTGGCAATTTTATTGGAAATAAACTTTCTTCTAATATGAATATGATTCCCAAAGCAGAGTCAACGGAGCAAAAAGATAAGACTACTCCAGTTTCACAAGAAGAGAGCAGTGTTACGCTTAGTTTTGTGGGAGACCTTATTTGTCATATGCCACAATTTCGAGATGCCTATGATGTAAAAACTGGAGAATATAATTTCTCAAAATGTTTTTCTCAAGTTGACCAGTATTTGCAAGAGGCAGATTTGACAATCGGTAATTTAGAGACAGTATTTGCAGGAAAAGAACAAAACTATAGTGGATATCCTACTTTTAATACACCAGATGATTTTGCTAGAACTTTAAAAGAAGTGGGATTTGATATTTTAACTACGGCAAATAATCATTGTTTTGACCGAGGAGAGACTGGTATCGTGAGAACACTTGATGTACTTGATGAAGTGGGAATTAGCCATATGGGTACTTATAGAAATGCACAGGAAAAGAATAATATTATAATAAAAGAAGTAAATGGAATTAAATTTGCTTTTGTATCTTTTACTACTTTTATCAATATGGGTACGAATATTGCCACAGATAATATTAATTATTTGACACAAGAGGAAGTAAAGAGCCAGATTCAGTTGGCCAAGGCACAAAATCCAGATTGTATTGTTGCAATGCCACATTGGGGAACGGAATATGAAACTACACCAAACGATGAACAAAAACAGGCGGCAGATATGTTGATTGAGGCAGGAGCAGATATTATTGTCGGAAGTCACCCTCACGTTGTCCAAAAGATGGGAAAGAAGAAAGTAACGGGAGAGGACGGTAATACAAGAGAAGTATTTGTAGCATATTCTTTGGGCAATTTTACTTCCAATCAAAATAGTGAATATACGAGAGATGAGGTTATTTTAAATCTGGAAGTGAAAAAAGGAGCGAATGGTATCTATATTGAAAAGATAGGATATCGACCAGTTTATATGAATAAACAAGGAACTGGTGTTAATACGAAGGATTTCCAACTAATCGATATTATAACATATAAAAAGGAATTCACTCAAAATGGAGATGAAGAGGCACAAAACCTTTATAATACAGTACAAGGTTCTGAGGAGCATATAAAAATGCTCTTAAGAGGAGAGGCTTTGGAAGATAAAAATGCCAAGGAAATAGAGTCGTCAGCTGTGGAGGGCGAGACGACAACGGCACAAAATAGCCAGACAACTGCAGTATCTACAACGGCACAAAATAGCCAGACAACTGCAGTATCTACAACGGCACAAAATAGCCAGACAGCTACAGCATCGACAACGATAACTAGATAAAGAAAAGTTTGAAAAGACTTAATTTTATGGCGCAGCAGTTTTTTACTGCTGCGCTTTGCATTTTAAGAGTTTTGAGCGGGAATTCGCGGTGACTTGTTGCTGAGTAGTTCACTATAAGTGTTTTACACGAAAAATAGGTGAGTAATGAGTGGAAATAAAAGGATGTATTTTGTAAAATGAGAAGAAAATATGCGAAGAGGATTGGTAAGATATGAATGCTCAAAATTGCAGTATGGGATAAAGATGAAATATTTTTGCAAAATTTTCGGGAGGAAATCATGAGATTTGAGAAAGAAAAGCAGATAAAAATTTTAGTGGAAAATTTTGAAAATATATTTCAATTAGAAGAAGCTTTAATACAACAATTCCAAATTTTTTTCTTAGATATGGAAAGTATCCAAATGAAGGGAGAAGAAGTTATTCGTTTTATAAGAAAGAGGGATAAAAAAGCATATATCATTTTTATGGATTCTAATTGTAAACATTTAGCACAAAATTATGAAGGGAATGCGTCAAGATATTTAATAAAACCAATCTCATATAAAGTATTAAAAAATGAGATAAAAAGGGCGATGCGTGTATTAGAAGTTCAAAAAAAGGAAGCAATTGTTTTAAAAAGTAGAAATAGTTGGTATAAAGTTTATTTATCAGATATCCGATATATTGAGACGGCAGGTAGATTTACAAAGGTGTATACGGAAATTGGAATTTTAGAGACGAAGAAAAGAATGAAAGAATATGAGAGTATTTTAAAGACAAAAGGTTTTGTTCGATGTCATAATAGCTATATTGTTAATTTAAAATATGTGCGAGAAATTAGAAAGTTTGAGGCAATCTTAGAGACAGGAGAGAGGGTATTTATTAGTAAAGCAAAGAAAAGGATGACGAAAGAAAAGTTTATAGAATATATAGGAAATATGATATGAAATGAGAAAAGCAGCTTGGTCAGTGATTGAAAATGAGAGGAAAACTTGATATAATAAAAAAGATTTATTTTGTAAATCAGAATTAAAAATTAGCACAAATCAGATAAAAGATAATTATAATTTAAGGAAATGGAGAAAAAATGAAAGATAGTAAATACTCAGAAAAAGCTGCACAATTATTTAAAGAAGGATATAATTGTTCCCAGGCAGTGTTGCTTGCCTTTTCGGATAAATGTGAAATAGACGAAAAACAAGCCGCAACACTTGCCTCTTCTTTTGGTGGAGGAATGGGAAGATTAAGAGAAGTTTGTGGAACGGTGAGTGGAATGTTTATGGTTGCAGGATTATTATATGGATATGATGATCCAAAAGCAGGAGAAGAAAAAACAGAGCATTATAAGAGAATACAATATTTAGCGAAGAAATTTGAGGAAGAATATGGTTCTATTATATGCCGTGAATTATTAGGTCTCGATGTAAAAAGACAAACTTATGTTCCTGAAAAGAGAACGAAAGAATATTATAAAAAAAGACCATGTGTTGAGTTGGTCGCTTTTGCAGCAGGCTTATTAGAAGAATATATCAATGAGATGGAGAAGAAAAATTCTTGACGGATAATTAGAGAGCGAATATACTATATGTAAAGTTAGTATTTTAGGAGGAATAGATATGTCATATAAAGAAATAAAAATAGAAGAATTACAATTTAATCCTTTCTCCAAAATTGGAAAGCAGTGGATGCTTATTACAGCCGGAACAAAAGAAAAGTTTAATACGATGACAGCAAGTTGGGGAGGAGTAGGGGTAAACTGGGGAAAAAATGTAGTTACAACCTATATCCGTCCACAGCGTTATACAAAGGAATTTGTTGATGCCAATGAGACCTTTACGATTTCTTTTTATGAAGAGAAATTTAAAAATGCATTAAACATATGTGGTAGTATTTCTGGAAGAGATGAGGATAAAGTTAATAAGGCGAAATTAACTCCTTATTTTGTAGAGGATACGGTCGCTTTTTCTGAGGCAGAGATGATTTTTGTCTGTAAAAAATTATATCAGACAGTGCTTGAGCCAGAGGGATTTTTAGAGAGCGAGAAAAATTTAGATGATAAATGGTATCCGCAAAAGGATTATCACACAATGTATATATCCGAAATACTAAAAGTATTGATAAAAGAATAAAAAAATGTGCATAGATGGAAAGGAATAATAGCATGAAAAAAATTGCCGTTGTTACAGATAGTAACAGTAGTATGAGCCCAGAGGAAGCAAAGAGCATCGGAGTATTTTTTGTCTCTATGCCGTTTTTTATTGACGGGGAGCTTTTCTTTGAGGGAAAAGACCTTACACAAGAAAGGTTTTACGAAAGATTAAAAAATGATGTGCATATTTCTACTTCTCAGCCGTCTCCCGGAGATATTACAGACTTATGGGATGAGATTTTAAAAGAGTATGATGAGATTGTTCATATCCCTATGTCAAGTGCATTAAGCAGTTCTTATCAGACAGCGAGTATGTTGGCGCAAGATTATGACGGAAAAATTTTTGTTGTAAATAATAAGAGAATATCTGTTACGCAAAGACATTCTGTTTTAGATGCTCTTGCTATGATAGAAAAAGGATATGACGGGGCAAAAATTAAAGAGATTTTGGAAAAAGAAGGGTTAGAGTCAAGTATTTATATTGCTCTAGAAACTTTAAAGTATCTAAAAAAAGGCGGTCGTATCACTCCGGCGGCAGCAATGCTTGGAACTGTTCTCAATTTAAAACCAGTTCTCCAAATTCAAGGAGGAAAATTAGATTCTTATGCAAAGGCAAGAGGAATGAAGCAAGCAGAGCGTATCGTTATTGAGGCAATTAAAAAAGATTTGCAGGGTAGATTTTGCGGGCAGGAAGTTTTTATTGATGCAGTGTATTCTGGAAGTGAGGAACATGGTAAAATGTGGAAACAAAAAATGCAAAAGGCATTCCCAGAATATGATATTCATCTCGCTCCACTTTCGCTTAGTGTGGCATGTCATATCGGAGATGGGGCAATCGCAGCTACCTGTGTTCGAGTGATAGACGAGAGAAAATAAATATATGAATAAAAAAGTCTTAGGAAGTTGGATTAAAAAAATTTTCTAAGACTTTTTTGTTTATCTAAATTTTAGAAAAATTTTAAAAAAATTTAAGAAAGAATTTAGATAAAAATAATTGTAAAAAAAAGTAAAATATGGTAATATATTTATATGAAAACATATTTTCAAATAAAATTCAAGGAGGAGCAGATGACTTATGAACAATTTTTGCATTATGTAAGTGAACATATTGCAGATGAGATTATCGATGGACAAAATTGTCGGATTTTTATTAAAAAAATTAATAAAAATAATGGTTTTTACGTGGAGAGTTTACATATTTATAGAGAGGGAAGTAAAGTTTCTCCCTCTATTGAGTTAAATCCCTTTTACGAGAGATATCTAGATGGAGAAAAAGCAGAAGAAATTTTGAGAGAGATAGCGGATTTATACGAAAAGAATAAAGACTGTGGTTTTCCTCTTCCAGTTTCTATCAAAGAATTTTCCTCTATTTCTGATCGCATTATTATGAGATTAGTTAATTATGATAGAAATCAGACCGCATTACAAGAATGTCCTCATATTAAAATCTTGGATTTGGCAGTTACGTTTCGCTGGCTCGCATATCAAGATGAGATAGGAGTTTCCACAGCATTAATTACGAATCGGGAGATGGAAGTATGGGGAAAGAAGGTAGAGCAATTATATAAGATTGGAGTAGAAAACACTTCTAATTTCTTTCCTGCGAAAGTGCGAACGATGAGGGAGGTGTTAAGGGATTATATTGATATTGGAGAAGATGGATTAGAGATTTATATTTTGACAAACCAGATGGGAATTCATGGGGCTGTCTGTATGTTATATGAATCTGTATTAGAGAGATTTAGAAGACAGATAGGAAGAGATTTTTTTATTTTGCCAAGCAGTATTCATGAGGTTATTCTAGTTCCCGTCATGGATTATCTAAAGAAGGAAGATTTATATCAACTTGTAAGTCAAGCAAACGGTTCTATTGTTTCTGCTCAGGAAGTATTATCTGACTGTGTTTATTTATATGAGGAGCAGAAGCATCAAATTTCAATTCTATAGTTCACTGTAAGAATTTCTAGCATCATGAAGTAATGAGATATTCATTCATGAATATCGGCAAAAGTAGATGTCTTAATTTTCTAAAAAAACACAAAAAATCACAAAAATATCTTAAAAATATATCAATAATAAAATAAATATGATAAATTTTGAAAAAAAAGAACATTCAAAATATTTGAAAAATTCTTACAATTTCATTGACTTTCCAATTTTAGTATGATATTATAGGAACATCGTCAAGTTTGGCGGAAAATAATATTTATTTTGGAGGTAACATGATGAGCAAAGGTACAGTAAGGTGGTTCAATAACCAAAAGGGATATGGGTTTATTTCAGATGAACAGGGAAAGGATATTTTTGTACATTATACAGGATTGAATATGTCTGGATTTAAATCGTTAGAAGAAGGTCAAAGTGTTGAGTTTGATATCGTAAAAGGTGAAAAAGGACCACAGGCAATCAATGTTACAAAATTATAAGATTCGTACCTTTTGATATATAAGTTTATGTCCTTTAGGCAAAAAAGCTGTTAGAAAGATTTTAGTCATATTATATATATGAGATAAATTCTTTTCTAACAGCTTTTTCTATAAATGATATTGGGGTCAAAAGGTATTTTTCCCCCAACGGATGCCTACGAATTGCTCCGTTGCTTAGCAACTCCCACAATTTTGCAAACATTCGGAATCCGCTGATTTACTATGTAAATCGCTGCTTCCTCATATTTGGCGAGTCCCAAGGTCAAATATCTTATCATGCAAGCATGAACGGTTTTTGAGCCTTTTGACTTTGACATCATATAAATTGATTTTTAGTTTCGTCGTATTTGAAACCAAATTGATTTAATTGATAAGTAAGTTCCTCTTTAGAAATTTCCATATCTGCACAAAGATGTTCTAGAGATGGATAAAAATCTCTAAGACGAGTATTGATAAAACTGTATAAAATAAAGGGGTCTTTTGGTAAATTTTTATTTGAATTCATATTATTTTCCTTTCTTTTGTTTATTCCATATGTATTTTTTATAGCTGTCTTCTTAGACAGCTATATTCGTTTTTGGGGGATAGTTCTTTCCTATCTTATAGTTTCCTATAACTTTTCTTGCTATATAAAATAATTGCTGATACAATAAAGAAAGGTCAAGGATATAGGTTTTGATAAGGAAGAATATATTTTATCTATATTTAGAAAATTTATGCAAGAAATATTATTAAGTTATTCATTATTATATAAGATGGGACTGTTAAGGTCAAGGAGAAAAAAAGAAAATGGAAATTTATTTTGTGAGACATGGTCAGACAGATTATAATATACTAAAAAAATATTATGGAAGAACGGATGTAGAGTTAAATGAAGAGGGACAAAAGCAGGCGAGAGAAATGGCAAGATTTTTGTCGGAACTTTCTTTTGATAAAATTATTACGAGTCCTCTAAAGCGAGCTTATGATACGGCAAAAATTATAGAGGGGGATAGAGGAATTTTCATAGAAAAAGAAGAGTTATTATGTGAACAAAATTTTGGGATATTTGAAGGAAAAACTTATGAGCAACTTCAAAATGAATATCCAAAGGAATTAAAAGAGTGGAATGAAGATTTTTCTAATATAGCACCTAGAGGTGGAGAGAGTTTTAGACAGGTTAGGGAGAGGGCAGATAAATTTTTAGATAAACTAAAGGGGCAAAAGATAAATAAAGTTTTAGTTGTCGCACATAAAGGAATCTTTGGTCATTTTTTTGCCTCCATGTTGGGACTTCCCTTGGAGGGGTTTTGGAATTTCGTATTTGAGCAAGGTTGTTATTCGAAGGTTTCTATGGAAGATGGATACGCTATTATAAGAAAAATAAATGAAAGGATTGGATAAGAGGAAAATGGATTTGTTTGATTATATGAGAGAAAAGAAGATGGAAAATGAATCTCCCTTAGCAGGCAGAATGAGACCAGAGACGTTAGAGGAAGTTGTAGGTCAACAGCATATGATTGGGAAGGGGAAACTGCTTTACCGTGCAATTAAGGCAGATAAATTAAGTTCTCTTATTTTTTATGGACCACCAGGAACAGGAAAGACAAGTTTAGCTAGAGTGATTGCAAATACAACGAGCGCTTTTTTTGTTCCAATGAACGCCACTACATCAGGGAAAAAAGAGATGGAAAAAGCGGTAGAAAATGCAAAAAATAATTTGGGAATGTATGGAAAAAAGACGATTTTATTTGTAGATGAGATTCATCGTTTTAATAAAGCACAACAAGATTATTTACTCCCTTTTGTAGAAGATGGAACAGTAATTTTGATTGGAGCTACAACAGAAAACCCTTATTTTGAAGTGAATACTGCACTATTATCTAGGTCTAATATTTTCGAGTTAAAACCACTTAGTAAGGAAGAGATTAAATCCTTGATTGTAAGAGCAGTGTCAGACGAAAAAAAGGGAATGGGAGTTTACGGGGTAAAGATAGAGGAAGATGCCATAGAGTTCTTGGCGGATATGGCCGAGGGAGATGCGAGAAGAGCATTAAACGCAGTGGAGTTGGGTGTTTTGACAACGGAAAAATCTGCGGATGGTATGATTCATTTTACATTAAAAATAGCGGAGGAATGTATCCAAAAAAGAGTGATACGATATGAAAAAAATGGAGATAATCACTACGATATTATTTCTGCTTTTATAAAAAGTATGAGAGGTTCTGACCCAGATGCCGCAATTTTTTATTTGGCAAAGATGCTAAAAGCGGGAGAAAATATTTCTTTTATTGCGAGAAGAATTGTCATTTGTGCCTCGGAAGATGTTGGACTTGCCGATTCTAATGCCCTAGTTGTGGCGAATGCGGCGGCAGAGGCTGTGGAGCGTCTTGGAATGCCAGAAGCAAGAATTCCTCTGGCTCAGGCAGCTATTTATGTTGCTACTGCTCCAAAAAGTAATTCTGCTTATATGGCAATTAACGAAGCAATGCAGTATGTAGAGAAAAATCATACGGGAGCAATCCCATCTTATTTGCAGGAAGCAGGATATAAGGGAGCAAAAAGCTTAAACAGAGGAATTGGATACCAATATGCTCATGATTATAAAAATCACTATGTAAAACAAATATATCTTCCAGAAGATGTGCGGGGAAAACAGTTTTATATTCCAGGAGAAATAGGAGAAGAAAAAGAAAAAATAAAGTATTTGAAAAAAATAATGGAAGAGGCTTAGATGACAATAAGGAGTATGGAATTTATCATTGCCTTTTTGGAGAAATGAAGTTACAATAGAAAAAGATAGAAATATGTCTGCTTGTGAGGGCGGATATGTCAGTTTAAAAGAACGATGGAGATAAGAATATGGAAATGGTACAAAGACATTGGAAAATACTTCTCTTTTTTTGTCTTGGAGTGGCGGTTTTTACTGGAATATGTTTTACTATTTTTATAAATAAGCAAAGAGTAGAAAATGACACAGTAAAAAAGACGATAAAAAAGTTAGAAGCTTTGGCCTCAAATAAGGATAATCTAGGGGAAATAGAAAAAGAAATACAACAGACAGATGATGCGACTAGGGCGACTCGCTCCGTGCAAGAGATGACAACTCAAGATAATATTGATGCGTTAAATGTACTATTTACTGGCTCTGTTATTGTAGGTGACTCTATTACAGAGGGACTTACCGCCTATAATATACTAGCAAAAGATAAGGTTGTGTATAAAAGAGGGGTGAGTATAAAGGACACGCAGTCTCTTTTAGAAGTCGCAGCGGGGTTGAATCCAGCGAATATATTTCTAGCTTTTGGTATGAACGATATAGAAACTTATCAGACTAATATAAATTCTTTTATCGAAGTTTATAAGGGAAAAATTGATTATATTAGACAGGTTTTGCCAAATACAACTATTTTTGTAAATAGTATACAGCCAGCTACAGACGCAGTGATAGCAAAAAGACCAGATTTTTCTAGAGTGCCACAGTATAATGAGGCTCTTTTTAGGATGTGTGAGGAGCTTTCTATTACATATATTGATAATCAGTATATTTTGAAAGAGCATCCAGAATTTTATGCGAAGGACGGAATTCATGTATCGTCTACCTATTATCCAATTTGGCTAGAAAATATGGCAGAAAAGGCAGGAATGAAATAATGGATCGAATGATGACGATATTAAAAATTTTGATGCTTTGTTTTTTATTTGGATTTTTGTTTTATTTAAATACAAAAGATAATACTGCAGATAAACCTATAAGTGAAATTTCAAAGCAGTTAGAAAAAGGAAAAGAGGTAAATACTTTAGTAAAGGGAGATGCCAATTCGCTAAAGCGCTATTATAATCTCAATGCAAATGACTATGATGGTTTTTTATTATGGACTTCAGAAAATCCTATGGATGTAGATGAGATGATAGTAATAAAGGCAAAATCAGATGAGCAAGTGGATTCCCTAGAAGAGAGTATAGAGACGAGGATAAAAACGCAGAGACAAAATTTTGAAGGATATGGAGCAGAGCAGACTGCTTTACTCGAGGAGAGTATTGTAGATATAAAGGGAAAATATATATTTTTCGCTGTTTCTCAAAATGCGTCTTCTTGGGAAAAGATATTTTTAGAAAGCATAAAACGTTGAGAATGGAATAAGAGGTAGAACATGATATTTAGTAGTATATATTTTATATTTATATTTTTGCCAATTGTGTTTTTGGTGTATTTTTTGGTTCCGCCAATATTTAAAAATATAGTGCTTTTTATTTCAAGTATTTTCTTTTATGCTTGGGGAGAACCTATTTATATTATATTAATGCTTTTTAGTATAGTATTTAATTTCATGATGGGGATAGATATTGACAGTCATAGAGGGAATATGCACTATCAGAAATTAAATTTGATTTTTACAATTATAGTAGATTTATTTATTTTAGGATTTTTTAAATATTATGGTTTTTTAGTAGATACGATAAATCAATTAATACATACGAATATTTCGTATAAACAATTATCCCTACCGATAGGCATTTCTTTTTATACTTTTCAGACTCTATCTTATGTGATTGATGTGTATCGGGGAAAAGTAAAAGCACAGAGAAATATTATTAATTTTGGACTTTATGTTAGTATGTTTCCGCAGTTGATTGCAGGACCAATTGTGAGATATATTGATATAGAAAAGCAATTAATAAATAGAAAAATAACGGTTGTGACAATTGGGCAGGGAATGGAGTATTTTATAAAAGGTATGTCCAAGAAGGTTTTGCTTGCTAATAATATTGGTGCACTGGCAACGGAGATAAGTTCTCTATCTGCAAGTAATACGTCAAGCCTTACGGCAATTCTTGGGGTAATTGCGTATAGTATGCAGATTTATTTTGATTTTAGTGGATATTCTGATATGGCGATTGGACTTGGAAAAATGTTTGGATTTACTTTTATGAAAAATTTTGACTATCCGTATACGTCAAAGAGTATTACAGAATTTTGGAGAAGATGGCATATTTCTCTTGGAACTTGGTTCAGGGAGTATGTATATATTCCGCTTGGAGGAAATCGAGTAGGAGTCAAAAAACATATTCGCAATATTTTTATTGTTTGGTTTGCCACGGGACTTTGGCATGGAGCTAGCTGGAACTTTGTTTTGTGGGGGTTGTTTTTTGGAGTATTGCTTCTTATTGAGAAATATTTTTTCTTAGAAAAGCTTAAAAATCTGCCCTCTATTGTGGCACATATTTATACATTAGTCTGCGTAAATATTAGTTGGATTTTCTTTGAAAATACCTCTCTAAGACAGATTGGTCATGTATTTAAGATGATTTTTGGAATGGGAAACGGGCTGATTGATATGAGAACATTATATTATATAAAGACAAATCTATTATTATTTATGATATGTTTTTTATGCTGTAGTCCGTTTTTATATCAAATTTTTAAGAAAATTGCATTGAAAAATAGATATATAGGATTGGTAATCAATATAGCTCTATTTATTATTAGCTGTGCGTACTTAGTGTATGATACTTATAATCCATTTTTGTATTTCCGATTCTAGGAAAAGAAAGAGAAGGAAAAGATTATGAAAAAGAAGAAAAAGTCTCTCTTATTTTTCAGAGATATGGCAATTGTATTTGTCTTAATTATTTTTATACTTACAATTTTAAATCTCATAAAAAAGGATCAAAGTTTTTCAGAATCGGAGAATCGTATGTTGGCGGAGAAACCGAAATTTTCGATTGAGAGATTAATTCAGGGAAAATATACAGATAGGTTTGAGACGTATATAAATGATCAATTTATTTTTAGAGATTTATTTGTAAAGATAAAGACGACAACCGATTATCTTCTTGGAAAGAGGGAAAATAATCATGTATTTTTAGGAAGAAAAGGATATTTAATTGAGGATTTTACAGAGCCAAACCAAGAAAATACGAAGGCAAATGCAGAGGCTATTTCCTCTTTTGCAAAGGAATACGGGGGAATAAAACAGTATATGCTTCTTTCACCGACAGCAATTTCTGTTTTAGAAGATTATTTACCTCTTTTTGCAAAGGGAAATGACCAAAGAAAAGCGATTACAGAATTTCAAACCTTATTAGAGGAAACACCGATAATAATGATAGATGTCGAAGAAGATTTGATTGCGAATAAAGAAAAAGGAGTCTTTTATAAGACAGATCATCACTGGACAACTTTTGGGGCTTATATGGCATTTGAGAAAGCTGCCAAGATTATGGATTTGCCGGCGGAAAATATATTTTATGAGTCAAATATAGTGACATATGATTTTCAAGGAACGTTATCTGCCAAAAGTGGATTTCGAACAGGTGAAAAAGAAAAGATGGAGGTATATTTACCAAAGTCAGGAGGAGTATCTTACGTAGTAAATTATGTGGAGGAACAAGAAAAGACAACAACCTTATATGATATAACAAAATTAGAGGTTAGAGATAAATATGCGATGTTTTTGGGTGGAAATCACTCTCAGATTAAAATTCGAACGACCGCAGAAAGTGGAGAGCGTTTGCTTATCTTTAAAGACTCTTACGCAAATAGTTTTGTGCAGTTTTTATTGCCATATTATAGGGAGATTGTGATAGTAGATCCAAGATATTATTATGAAGATATTAGGGAATTAATAAAGGAAGAAAAAATCAGTCAAATTTTATACTTATATAATGCAAATACATTTTTTGAGGATAACACTCTTAGAACCGTAATTGCATCCTAAAATTAGGAATAGTCTATGGGAAATGAGAAAGGATAGTTAAAAATGAAAAAGGAACCAAAAGAGAATTCATCTTGGATGAGGAAATTACTAGATTTTTTAGAAGATGATGGGGAGAGTTCTAAAACGACAAAAGAGGATGAAGAGATAGAATATAAGGAGATAGAGCATGAGAAGATAGAGCCAAAGTCTTCTAAGAGGAAAACAGTCAAAAAGAGAGGGAAAAGAGCTAGGACTACCTCAAGTACAAAAAGGAGAGGTTCCTCAAGAGAAAGAGTTGGAAGAAAGAAAAAGGCCAAAGATGGAGGAGAATTTTTTGTTATAGTATTCCGGATTCTTGTAGCGATTATATTTTTTAGTATCGCTGCTTTTGGGATTTCGTTTATTATTAGTCCGAGAGAAAAACCAGAAGAAACATTGGAAAGATATGTTAATCACCTTAATAAAAAAGAGTATGAGCAAATGTATGAAATGCTTGACAATGAGGCGAAGCAAACCTTCGATAAGGAAACATTTGTCAATCGAAATAAAAGAATTTATAAGGGAATTGATGCGACAAATATAAAGATTGATGTAAAAGAGGTAGAAAGAAAAGAGGACGGAGATAGAATCGTAAAGTATCGTATGTCTTTAGATACTTTAGCGGGAAAAATACAATTTGAAAATGCGATCACTCTAAGAAAGGGAGAAGAGAGAGATTTTGATATTGTTTGGAATAATAGTATGATTTTTCCAGATTTAACAAAAGAAGACAAAGTTCATGTATCTACAGAGCCAGCAAAGAGAGGAAATATTTTAGACCGAAATGATGTTGTCTTAGCGAAAGAAGTGACAAGATATAAAGTTATTTTAGATAAATCAAAATTGAGCGAGAGTGAAAAGGAATCTACAATTTATACTATTTCTAGTATTATAGGAAAAGAAAGCAGTGTAATAAGACAAAAGATAGAAAATGCGGATGATGATGCAGAAGTCACTATTGTAAAATTGAGCGAGGACAAAGTGACGGCGAGAAGTCTATTAGAGGATATTTCTTGTATTACAATAAAAGAAATCTCTGAGAGAGTATATCCATATGGAAAATATGCAGCACATGTTATTGGATATATCCAAAAGATTACAGCTGAAGAGAGAGAAAAGCATCAGGGAGAGGGATATTCAAGTGAGAGCTATATCGGAAAACGAGGAGTGGAGAGATTATTTGAGTCTAAAATTCGAGCTAAAGATGGTCATACGATTGAAATTTTGGATTCTAATGGAAATATAAAATCTCAGGTGGCAAAGCGTGAGAAGGAAGATGGAAAGGATATAAAACTTACTATTGATATTTCCACCCAGGTAAATGCTTTCTTGCAGTTCCAAAATGATAAAAGTTGTACAGTTGCGATTAACCCTCACACGGGAGAAGTATTAGCTCTTGCAAGTACACCGACTTATAATACGAATAAATTTATTACAGGATTTACGGAAGAAGAGTGGAAAGAACTAGATGAGGCAGAGGAAAATCCACTTTATAGTCGTTATCAATCTGTGTACTGTCCAGGTTCTTCTTTTAAGCCAATTACAGCAGCAATTGGTTTAGATACAGGAGCTTTTACAGCGGATGAAAATTTTGGATATACAGGTACTTCATGGCAAAAGGATGCAAGCTGGGGAAAACGCACAATTACAACATTACATGATTATGGCTCTGAGGTTATTTTAAAAAATGCCTTAATTTATTCAGATAATATTTATTTTGCGAGAGCTGCCCTAAAAATCGGGGGCGATAAGTTTTTGGAAAAATTAAAAGAAATAGGTTTTTATAAGCCACTAGATTTTGATTTTTCTTTGGAAGCTTCTGTTGCGACAGAGGAAGAAGATGGAAATTTAAATGCAGAACAGCAACTTGCAGATACTGGATATGGTCAGGCACAAGTATTAGTAAATCCAGTTCATATGGCATCTATTTATAGTGCATTTTTGAATGAAGGAAGTATGATAAGACCGTATTTAGAGTATAAGGAGGATAAAACTCCTACTTATGCAGTGGAAAATGCGTTTACAGCTGAGACGGCTCAGATTTTAAAGGAAGATTTGATTCAAGTAGTACAAAATGTAAATGGAACTGGACATGGTGCAAAGATATATGGAAAGACAGTAGGAGGAAAAACTGGTACTGCAGAGCTTAAGATGACACAAGAAGATGAGACTGGAACAGAGCTTGGATGGTTTAACGCTTTTTCCCTCGACCCTTATGGAGACGGCTCAAATGATATTTTAGTTATCTCTATGGTAGAGGACGTAAAAGGTAGAGGAGGAAGTGGATATGTTGTTCCTCGTGTGAGAAATATTTTGGCAAATTATGGAACGAATGTTGCTAGATATGCGAATATATATGAGAGTGAGGAGGACGAGGAGAAGTCGGAATGGGGCTCTATAAGCTCAACGGTTTATTCTTATAGAAGAACGACGACAGCAGCGACACAAAGCACAACAACGACCTCTATCGCAAGCACTTCAAGTGCAACAACAACGACCTCAAGTAGCTATGGAACAAGTTCTGACACTAGAACAAGTACCTCAACGAATAATAGTAGTTCAAGCAGCATGGCAAGTACTTTCACAAACAGCAGTAGTTCAACTGCCTCGATGGGCACGACAAGCACTTATAAAGGTGAAACGGCAAGTACTGCTTCTAGTGCAGGGGAACATCATAGCGGAACACATTCAAAAGAAAATTATTATGAAGATTATACGTTTGAGTAAGAAATTAGATGGGACGTTGTCCGAGTAAGATTTTACGAAAAAATAGATCATTGCAAAGTTTGCAATGGTCTATTTTTTTTAAATGTTTTTCAATTATCCTTGCAAGAAAGCTTGATAAGCCTTTTTCGCCTCATAAATATCTGCTTTACTTGTCACTTCCCAAGGGGCGTGCATACTAAGAACAGCAACGCCGCTATCAATAACATCCATGCCGTAAAGAGCAGAAATATAAGCAATTGTTCCACCTCCGCCTGCATCTACTTTTCCAAGTTCAGATGTTTGGAAGGAAACCTTATGTCGGTCAAAAATTTCTCTAAGTTTAGCAATATACTCTGCATTTGCGTCATTTGAACCGGATTTGCCTCTAGAGCCAGTATATTTATTAAGTACAATTCCTTTTCCAAAATATGCACAATTATTTGTCTCAAAGACATCGGCATACTGTGGGTCATATGCGGCACTTACATCGGAAGAGAGCATACTAGAGTTTTTAAGAGTTCTTCTTAATTTTAATTCGGAATATTCTCCCATCATATCTAATAATTCAGCCACTGTATTTTCAAAAAATCTTGACTGCATTCCTGTAGCCCCAACACTTCCGATTTCTTCTTTATCTACTAAGAGACAACATGCTGTCTGCTCCACTTCCCCTACTTCCATCATAGCGAGGAAAGAAGTATAGGAACAAACTCTATCGTCTTGTCCGTATCCCAGAATCATACTGCGGTCTAATCCACAATCTCTGGCTTTTCCAGCTGGGACAACCTCAATTTCAGCTGAGATAAAATCATCTTCTTCAATACCGTATTTTTCACCTAAAAGTCTTATAATATTGGCTTTTACTTTTTCTTTTTCCACATCTGCGGTGGAAGGGCGACTTCCAATTAATACATCTAATGCCTCTCCCTCTATTACAATATTTGCCTTTTTCTCAAGTTGTTTAGAGGCTAAGTGGATAAGTAAGTCAGTAACGCATACAACAGGATCGTCTTCGTCCTCACCTATGACAACTTTAATAAGAGAGCCGTCTTTTTTTGCCACTACTCCATGAAGAGCAAGCGGAATGGTAACCCACTGATATTTTTTAATTCCACCATAGTAATGTGTGTCTAAATATGCCAATTCTGTATTTTCATAGAGAGGATTTTGTTTTAAGTCCAATCTAGGAGAATCGATATGTGCTCCTAAAATACGCATTCCTTCCTCTATCGGTTTTTTTCCAATTTGGAAAAGAGCGATGCTTTTGTTCATGCATATCTCATATACCTTATCTCCAGATTTTAATGATTGATTGTTTTCTCTATAATAAGAGAGAGGACGATAACCTGCTTTATTGGCTTCTTCTACAATACGATCTACGCATTCTCGCTCTGTTTTTCCGTTATCTAGAAATAGTCGATAAGAGGAAGCTATTTTTTCTAATTCTTTTTCTTGTGCTTCATTATAGTGAAGCCATGTGTTTTCTTTGTTCATATGAAACTTCTCCTTCTAACATAATTTTCCAAAAGATATTATAACATATTTTTGTCTATTATGCTATATTTTATACCGTATATTTTATGTAAAAGACAAAAAGAACCATTGTTTAAGAAGTTCAAAAATAGTATACTAAATTTATAAAAAATGTGCGGAAAAATCTCCAATGATTTCCTTTTCAGATAGGAGATTTTAATCAATGTTTTAGAGAAAGGACTGTGTTTTATGAAATTGAAAAAAGTTTATGGTGCCTATTTTAGCCCTACTGGCAATACAAAAAAAGTGGTACAAGGTCTTTTACAATGTTTTTCTACCTACGCTACCCAAGAAATTAATTTAACTTTGCCAGAAGTTAGAAAAAAAGAGTTTCGTTTTGCGGATAATGATTTATTAATTTTAGGTGTTCCAGCTTATGCAGGAAGGGCTCCAAAAGCTGTTGTGGAGGCAGTGCAAAATTTTCGTAGTATGAATACACCCATTGTTTTAGTTGCAACGTACGGTAATAGAGCCATTGACGATACATTAATGGAGTTAAGTAAAGTCACAAGTGCACAGGGCTTTATCTGTGTAGGTGCTGGCACATTTGTCGGACAGCATAGTTACTTAAAAGAATTAGCACAATTTCGTCCAGATGAGAAAGATATGGAAATTGTAAGAGAGTTTGGAATGAAGTTAAAGGAACGTTTAAGAGTTCTTGTATTATACGATAAGACTTATTTTAAAATACCTGGGTCATATCCTTATGAGAAACCACCGATGGGAGAGTTTCCATTTTTGCCAGAGACAGATGATAATTGCATTTATTGTATGCTCTGTGCCAATTTCTGCCCGATGGAGGCAATTAGTATGAGTAACCCAAAGAAGATTGACAGTAAGAAATGTGTTCGCTGCATGTCTTGTATTCACGTTTGTCCAACACAGGCAAAATATATGACGCCAGAGCCTTTTGCTGCACTTCAAAAGAAATTAACACCTTTTATTGAAACTAGACAGGAGCCTTGGTATATTGTTTGTTAATATTTTTAAAATCTGAGGAACTTGAGAGAGTATCTATCCTTTTTTATGTATTAGAATAGGATAGATACTTTTTGTCATATAATGATGAATAATGTCGAAAGTCTAAAAAAAATATAAACTTTATTAAATCTTTTTTTTAGTATTTACGTCATATAAAAATTATGATATATTAGGAGAGTAATATAATTTACAAAAAAAGTAAAAGGAGGTATAATATGAAAAAATAAGGAATTTATAGATAAAACAAAAAGGAAGGTGAGGCGAATAAAAAAAGAAAGAATTTTGAGAAAAAAGATAATTTGGATATGCCTAATTTTATTTAGTATTTCATTTTTTATGCAAATTAGAGCAGATACTGCATATGCAGCGACCAATTATTTAGTGCTTGACAGAGCGTGTAAGAATGGGGGAAGCGTGACGATTCCGTATCTCAATAAGAGTTCTAGTTTATTTGTATTTTGTATTTTGCGAGATGGAGAGTGGAAACAAGTATATTGTGCTGATTTAGGGAAATCTGCCGCATCTTATACAGCCATGACAAAAGATAATAGCATTTTAAGTGCGATATCAGATAATAAGAAACAATTATTATCGTATGTTCCGGCATTTGGACTTGGGAGTTTGGAGTTCCCGATATCGACGATACAAGACCCAAGAGGAATGAATAATTTACAAAAGACGTATGGAATTTTAATGCAAGGCTATATATGGTCTGTTTTAAAGGGGATTATTTCTCTAGATAGCGATGGAAGCTTGGTAGGTATCTCAAAGTTGAAATCCGTACTGAAAAAAATAAATCAATATACATATAGCCCAGAAAGAGGAGAAGTATTTATTGAGAGATTTTTAAGCTGTCTAGATGCTAGGGTAAAAGGAACCGATGACTATAGTCAAGTAGGTCAACTTCCAAACTTATTTTTCAAGACGAAGAGTTTAGCGAACCAAAATACATACGAGATGCAAAGAAAGGAAGATGGAAGTTTAGAGTACGTTTATACCGATAAAAAAAATATTTTGGCAAAGGGAGAGATTATTGTCAATCATTCTTTTTTATCTTGGAGGAGAGAGGGAAATAATTATATTTTTACGGTGGACGCTAAGAATGTAGATGAATTTTTAAAAGACTGCGATTCATCAAGCGAGAAACCTGGAGTTTGCTTTACTAGAACTGTGAAAGCGACGAAGCTTAAGACTTTAGAAGGATGGGTAGCATCTAATAAAGACAAATCATATCAAAATCTTCTATATTTTGAGGGAGAGAAGATAACAAAAACAGGAAAATCATATCTTGCCTTTGATGTGGCAGATGAGGAACTAATACCTATTACGGTTTATAAAAAAGACGGTTCCAACAAGTCTATTTTCATTTCAGGAGCAGAGTTTGCATTGCAGCGTTATTCGGATGCTCAACAAAAATATGAGACCATTATGAATTTTGACGAGGTGCAAACAGGAGTTCATTTTCTAAATATTTCAAAAAAAATTCTTTTAGATAATTCCGATAATAAGAAATTAAAATTTAGAATAAAGGAGATATATATTCCAGACGGATATTCAGGAAAGTCAGCATTTGGGAAAGTCATTACTGGAACAGAATTAGCGAATGGAAATCTCAGTTTTACTGCTTATAATTATAGAAGAAAAATAAAATTGGCAATTAGAAAAGTAGATGAATATTTATTAGATTATAAGATTGCACAGTTTTTATCTGCTAAAGCAGAAATGCAATTTCCATATCAAGACCCCTCTGTTTATGATTTAACTTATCAAGGAACAGATGAAATGGGTGAACCTATATATTGTTCAGAATATGATTTATTTGTAGCAAAAGTTTTAGGAGAACAATATACAGATGAGAATGGGATTTTTGAACAGGATTCTTATACAAATGAGCTAGGAAGAACATTAATTTTATCTTATCTCGCAAAATTGTCTGCTAGATTTGATATATATGAATATAGTAAAAATCTTGGACAATATAAGACAGAACCGATAGCTAGCATAGAGACTAGGGAAGGGTTAGGTCAAGAGATAACTACGGATTTTTTGATGGAAACTGAGGATAATGGCGGGAAATTGATGATTTGTGAAACAAAGTATCCAAAAGGGTATGAGAGTGGATTAGAAAATATTTTTTATATAGAGATGAATGATGGAAATGATGGAAAAACGGTTACACTTTCTAATGATTCAACGGGAGAGTTTATCACAAATAAAGTAGGATTATATCGAATTATTGTTCAAAAAATAGTAAAACCATTGTACATACCATCTGCATCAGAAAATATTGTTTTAAAAAATTTATCACCAAAAGACGCTAGTTTCGCTGTATATGCTGAGGAGAATATTGGACAGATTGGGGAGAAAGAATATTTATACAGAAAAAATGATTTAGTGTGTACAGTACAAATCAAAGAAGAAGGAGTAGGTATGACACCGTATCTCTATCCTGGAAGATATAAAATGATAGAGATAAAAGCTCCAAAAGACTGTCATATTGAAGAAACTGAAAAAGTGGTAGCTATCTCAGATGGAGATGTCCATATAGTTTTTGAAAACAACCCAATTACAGAAGAAATTAGAATTCGAAAAAAAGATGGGGAGAAGGATAGTTATATAAGAGGTGCCATAATTGGGCTATATGCGAATCAAGATTTTATTGTAGATAATACAGTTGTTGTAAAAGAAAACACCTTGTTGGTACAAAAAGAGATAACAGAGGATGAGACTATATTTTCTAATTTGCCGTTTGGGAAATATTATGTAAAAGAGTTAGAAGCACCTGCGGGATATCAATGCAGTGAGGTGAAACTTGAGTTTGATATACCCTCTACTCCACCCAAAAAAGAAAATGTGGTTCTCTATGGTACGCTTTCTAATTTTTATAAACCAAAGAGAAAACTTATTGTGAGAAAAGAGATAGATAAAAAGGATATTTACTGGAAACATGGAAATCCCACTTTTTTATTTCGAGTAAGAGGAGAGGATTATAGTGGGGTAGAGCATATCTTTGAAAGATCCATAGTATTTACGAAAGGAGATATAAAAGAGGGAGAAGATTTTGTAAAAAAGGAAATTGTATTTGACAATCTTATACCAGGTACTTATGAGGCAGAAGAACTTTTGGTAGCTAGATATCGCTTGAAAGAGATAAAAGATATAGTAAACGGCTCATTAAAAGGAAAAAAAGCGAAATTTGATCTTGATAAGAATGAATTTGGAGAAGTGACTTTTGTAAATGAGAAATACGAGTGGCAAGGATTTGGTCACAACGACATCGCAGTGAATACCTTTTACTCGACAAACGAGGGAAAAAAGGAAGTTTATCTAAAAGGGTTGGCAGTAACTTGCAGCGATTTTATGAGTACAGAGAATCTAGATTTATCAAAATTTAAGGTTTATGCACAGTATGCAGATGGAACAGCAAAGCAGATAGATATTGCAAAATGTCAGGTAAAGCCAAATAAAGTAAATATGATAGATAATGTATTTACGAATATTATTATTTCTTATGAGGAAGAGGGAATTACGGTAAAGACAGATATCCCAGTATTATATTATGAGAGGGATAATACATCAAATCTTTATAATACAATTAGTCTAAAGGATGGAACCGTATCTGTGATTGGATATAATGGAACGGATACAGAGATAGAAATCCCAGCTATGATAGATGGAAAAATTGTAAGTCGTGTCGGAAGAAATTATGTTTCTGGAAAGGATATTTATGTTATAGAAGGTCAAGTTGATGAAGAGACAGCACAAAAAAATATCCAGTATTATAGAATTTCAGGGACGGAAGATGTTACGAAGATTATATTTCCAAATACAGTAAAAACAATTGGATACGCAGCTTTTTACAAAAATCAAAATTTAAGGGAAGTAGAATTAAATCAAGTTCAAATCATAAAAGGACAGGCTTTTAGTAAAACTGGGCTAAGTGGAGAATTAATTATACCAGATGATGTAATTAATATTGGAGGTTCTGCATTTAGAGAGACAAAAATTGAATCTCTAAGATTGAGTTCTAGCTTGCAAGCTATGGGAAGCAAAATATTTTATGGATGTAAAAATTTGACAGGAATATTGAGAATACCTATTTTACTGGGAAAAATCCAAAGAGAGACTTTTCGTGACTGTAATTTCACACAGCTAGTTTTTGAGGGAGAATTGTCTGTCATAGAGGCAAATGTATTTAGAGGAAATGCTAAATTATCGGTTATTGAATTTATAAATTGTGGAATTACGAAAATAGAAAGTAAGGCATTTGACCTTGAGAGCATAGCTATAATGGATACATATATTAGAGGTGCAAATAGTATTGTAAAGCAATATCCTTGGGAGTTAGGAGGAAGAAATCCAGTTTTTGAGTAAAAGGAAGAAATTAGGAGTAAAAATTATTATAATTTTTTTTCTCATAATAGGAAGTATATGGATTAGAGAGGAAGGAATCTGCCTAAAAGTTGTTGTCAGTGGCTCGATGGAGCCTAAAATTTCAGTTGGAAGTATTTGTATCATTCAAAAGAATTATCTGGCAGAAAAAATAAAAGAGGGAGATATCATAGCTTTTTTAATCGATGAAAATACGTGGATTACTCATAGAGTAGTGCAAATATCAAGAGAAGGAAATTTTTTAACAAAAGGAGACGCAAATGAGACAGTTGATTTTGGATGGGTAACAAAAAAACAGTATAAGGGAAAGATAGTTGGGAGTATTCCCTGGGTTGGAATTTTTTGTATATTCTTTACACAACAAAAAAAGATAATCAGTTTAATTATTATAATTATATTTTTATGGCAGGAAATAGAAAGGAGAAAAAATATTGCAAATAAAAGAAGGAAAGAAATGGATATTGGTAGCAAGCATTTGTATGGCAGCAGTACTAGGAGGAAATAGAATTAGTGCATACTTTACAGATAATGAGGAGAAGACGAATGTATTGACAGTCGGAAAGGTTTCTATCAACTTATATGAATCAAAATGGGATGGAGAGAGTGAAAACGGTCCTGATGTGGGGAATGTCCCTGAGGATCCAAATCTTGGGATAAATATAGGAAAGGAAATTTATCCTCTAAAGGAGATTCCAAAAGATCCCACGGTAAAAAATACGGGAATTAATCCAAGCTGGGTTTACTTAGAAGTAAAAATGCCAAAGTCGGAAATTATCACGGCAAATAGCGATGGGACAAGGAAGGAAAGAGAGATGACAGAGCTTTTCACTTATCAGATTGATGAAAATTGGGTAGATATTACATCAAATGAAATAAAATTAGAAAATACTAGTTCTAGAGATTATAATACCTATGTTTATGCCTATAAGACGGCTCTAAAAGGTTCTAAAAATTTGGTGGATGGAAGTAGTTCTGTATATAATGGTGAGAAGACGACCTCTCTCTTCCAGAAAATTGTTTTTGTAAATGCGATTGAGGGACAGGGATTAGAGGAAAAAGAATTAACCATTCCAATTCGAGCAATGGCAATTCAGTCGGATAATACTGGCTCTTATCTAGAAGCATATAAAAAATACATCAATCAATCTATCGTATCAGCTGCAAATTTTCATTTAGAAACTGCTAGATCTTAAAATAGAAAAATAAAATGGGAGTGAGCGGAAATTAGTAAGAAATGGATTTTAATTTTTATCATGTTTTTCTTTATTGCTATGACGGAGATCGGTGTGATATCTGCCTATTTCACACAGGAAAAAATACAAGAAAATAAAGTATCGGTGGGAGAAAATGAGAGTAAAATAGAAGAAGAATTCCCAGATTCAAGTATAAAAGAGATAAATTTAAAAAAAGTAGAGATACATAATAAACAATCGGTACCTTGTTTTGTTAGAGTAAAACTTCTATGGAGTGATTCTAATGTGAAAGAAAAATCAAGTTTAGATATTGATAATACAAAGTGGGAATATAATCAGGAAGACGATTATTATTACTATAAGGAAGTATTGCCTCCAGATATTGGAGTTGCGTCTTTTTTCTCTATTTTGCGCGTGCAAAATCCGTCAGAACAAGATAATTTTGATATAACAATTTATGAGGAGACATACCAACAAGGAAATTTTTTGGAAAATCAGTATAAAGAGGCATTTTTGGAATATCAAAAAAATAGGGGAAATGGCCATGGAGTATAGGAAAAATAAAATAAAAAAGCAAATAATCATATTAATTTTTTGTTGGATAATATTTGTCTTTTCTGCCTTTGCGGCAGCACAGTCGGCAGTTACTTCTGTTGTAAATGAGTTACAGACAGGGATTATTGATATTTCACTAGAAGAGTATATGATAGATGAATCAGGGGTAGAAGTGGCGTGGGAAGATCAAGAATATATTATGCCAGGGGATAGTATTTCTAAAATTCCTAAAATTACAAATAGGGCAATGGATTGTTGGGTAAGAGCGAAGGTGAAAATTTCTTCTGAGTTACAAAGGGTAGATTCTCTCTCGCTAAATCATATAGAGGGAATTACAGATGATTGGATAAAAATAGGAGAATATTTTTATTATAAAAAAATTTTAAAATCAAAAGAAACAGTAGTATTATTTCAATCCATTAAAATTCCTGCACAGTGGCTAAAAGAACATGAAAAAAATAAGATAAAAATAGTGATACAAGTGGATGCTGTGCAGGCGAAGAATTTTACACCTAATTTCAGCAAAGATACTCCCTGGGGTGGACTTATGATAGAAAACTGTATTCATGAAAAAGGATATGATTTAAATAAGTTTAAAGTAGATCAAGAGGATAATTTAATAGTTCATTATGAAGGAATTGCTAAAAAATTAATTGCAAAGCCGAATGATTTTTTTGCACAATTTGGTATACTTATGCCAGGAGATGAGCAAAGAGGTGTCGTAAAAATAAAAAATAAGGGAAGAAATTCTGTTAATATTTTTTTTAAAACAGAAGAGATAGAAAATGCAGAGCTTTTAGAAAAGATAGAGCTTGTAATTAGAAATCAGGCATCTAATTCAGAAAAAGAAAGAATAATCTATGAAGGTAATTTAAATTCAAGAGAGATACAAAAATATTTGCTTCTTGGATGTTATGAGCCAAACTATGAGGGGAATTTTATTTTTAGTTTAAAATTACCAGAAGAGTTAAATAATAAATATTCTTTAGAAAAAAGAAAAGTAAAATGGTATTTTATGGCGCAAGAGATAGAAAATTCCACTACGCCAACGACCACAACGACTCTATATCCAACAACGTCTACTTCAAAAAGAATTACTTCTTCACAAAATTCAATTCCCAAAAAAACAAATGATTCCAGTAATTATACTACTTCTAATCCGTATAAAAATCGGGGAGAGGATGGAAATATCTTAAAAAAAATCCAACCTAAGACGAAAGATATGTTTAAAGTTGAATTTTTTTCCGTCTGTGCAGTATTTTCTCTTACTGGAATGATAGTGACAATGAAAAAGTTAAAAAAATAATAAAAAAATAAAATAAGAGGCTATCGCTTAAAAAAATAAGAGGATAGCCTCTTATTTTTATAGTTTCCTAAAATAGGGTAGTGACAACAGAGAAAGAATTATGGTAAAATAAAAAAGTTTGAAATTATACGTTATAAAAATAGTCTTAAAGTCACAAAACTAAAATTGAAAATAGAGAAAATAATTTTTTGGAAGGAGAAAAATAGGATGAACACTGTTGAACAGAAGTTTGAAAAAATATTAGAGAGCATTGATTTAGCAAATGCGGCTCCAACAGATGAGCCAAGACGTCAGTATTATTTTATAAAAAAATTGAGCCAATGGGTGGAAAAAAGAGAAAAAGAACTTGGACGCCCACTTTATCTTTGTACAAAAACATTTGGTTGCCAGATGAATGCGAAAGACTCTGAAAAATTAGAGGGAATTTTGGAGAAAGCAGGATTAGTAAAATGTGAGGAAGAAAGTCAAGCGGACTTTATTTTTTATAATACATGTACTGTTCGTGAAAATGCAAATCTAAAAGTATATGGAAGACTTGGACATTTAAAGAAAATGAAACAAAAAAATCCAAACTTAATGATTGCTCTTTGCGGGTGTATGATGCAAGAGAGCACAGTAGTTGATAAGATAACAAAAAGTTATCCTTTTGTTGATATTATTTTTGGAACTCACAATATTTTTAAGCTTGCGGAACTTGTATGCAATCGAATTGAGGCGGGAAGTATGATTGTAGATATTTGGAAGGATACAGACCAGATTGTGGAAGATCTCCCAAGTGAGAGAAAATATGGATTTAAATGTGGAATCAATATCATGTATGGATGTAATAATTTTTGTAGCTACTGTATCGTTCCGTATGTTCGCGGGAGAGAGAGGAGCAGAAAACCAGAAGATATTATTAATGAGATAAAGAAAGTTGTGTCTGAGGGTGTTGTGGAGGTAATGTTGCTTGGACAAAATGTAAACTCTTATGGAAAAAACTTAGAGGAACCAATGAGTTTTGCTGCACTTTTGAGAGAAGTAGAAAAGATTGAGGGGTTAAAGAGAATTCGTTTTATGACACCTCATCCAAAAGATTTATCAGATGAGTTAATTGAAGTAATGGCGAATTCAAAAAAGATTTGTAAACATTTGCATCTTCCATTACAATCAGGTAGCACAAAAATTTTAAAGGAAATGAATAGACATTATACGAAAGAACAGTATCTTGAACTTGTGAGAAAGATAAAAGAGAAAATGCCGGATGTGGCACTCACGACAGATATTATTGTCGGTTTTCCAGGTGAGACGAGAGAAGATTTCTTAGAGACATTAGATGTCGTAAAAAAGGTTCGATATGATAGTGCATTTACGTTCCAGTATTCAAAAAGAACAGGAACAAGAGCTGCTATGATGGAAAATCAAATTCCAAAAGAGGAAGTGCAAAAGAATTTTGATGAATTATTAAATGTAGTTTCTGAGATTTCAAAGGAGCAAGTTAAGAAGTTAGAGGGGACAGTTCAAGAAGTATTAGTAGAGGAAAAAAATACTCAAGATAAGACATTAGTGACAGGACGATTATCCAATAATACATTGGTACATTTTGAGGGAGATGAGTCTGAAATCGGAGAAATTATTCCAGTATTATTAAAAGAATCAAAGGGATTTTATTATATCGGAGAGCGAGTAGAAAACTAGTCACGAATAGAAAGGGATAAAACGATGGCAAAATTAACGCCGATGATGCAGCAGTATATAAAGACGAAGGAAGAATATAAAGATTGTATTTTATTTTATCGTCTTGGAGATTTTTACGAAATGTTTTTTGATGATGCTATCACTGCATCAAGAGAATTAGAGATTACGTTAACTGGAAAAAATTGTGGATTGGAAGATAGGGCACCAATGTGTGGGGTTCCCTTTCACGCCTATGAAAATTATTTGAATCGCTTAGTGGAAAAAGGATATAAAGTAGCCATCTGTGAACAGGTTGAAGACCCAAAAACAGCAAAAGGAATTGTAAAAAGAGAAGTAATTCGAGTTGTCACGCCGGGAACAAAATTATCAGAAAGTACCTTAGAGGAAAAAAAGCATAATTATATTATGTGTGTATTTTGTGAAAATCCTAAATTTGGAATTGCAGTCTGTGATGTTACAACAGGTGAATTTTTGACGACACAATTGGATTCTTTGTCAATGCTCTTAGATGAGATTAACAAATTTATGCCAGCAGAAATTATATGTAATGAAGCTTTTTTAATCTGTGGAGCGGATTTGAATCAGATAAGAGAAAAAGTGGGAGCATTAGTAAATCAAATTTCAAGTTATCATTTTCAAGAGGAAGAATGTGAGGAAATTTTAAAGAGACAATATAAACTGCTTAATATAAAAGGACTTGGAATTAGTGAATATCCACTTGGACTATTAGCTTGTGGAGCACTTCTTTCTTATCTTCATGAGACACAAAAAAATGAACTGAAACATTTATCTCTTGTGAGACCTTACTCGATGAGTGAGTATATGAGAATTGATACAGCCACTAGAAGAAACTTAGAGCTTTGTGAGACAATGAGAGAAAAGAAGAAAAAAGGTTCCCTCCTTTGGGTATTAGATAAGACGAAAACGGCAATGGGAGCTAGGCTTCTTAGGACGTATGTAGAACAACCTCTTCTTAAAAAAGACCAGATTGAAAAAAGGCTATCTGCAGTGGAAACTTTTTATAATGATATTATGCTAAGAGAGGAATTAAGAGAGTATTTAAATTCCATCTATGATTTGGAGAGATTAACGACAAAAATTAGCTATGGAACGGCGAATCCAAGAGACTTAATTGCTTTTAAAAATTCGTTAAAACTTTTGCCGACAATTAAGGAATTGCTTGCAACTGCTGAGGATTCTTTGCTTTGTGAATGTTTTGATGAGCTAGATGAATTAAGAGATTTATATAAGATGCTTGAAGAAACCATTGTGGAAGAGCCACCTGTCCAAATTACGGAAGGTGGAATTATAAAAAATGGATATTCAAAGGAGCTTGATAAATTAAAAGCTGCAAAGACAGAGGGAAAAACGTGGCTTGCAGATTTAGAGAGCAAAGAGAGAGAAAAAACAGGAATTAAAAATTTAAAAATTAAATATAATAAAGTTTTTCACTATTATTTTGAGGTGACAAATTCTTATAAAAATTTAGTTCCAAATTACTTTATTAGAAAACAGACATTGACAAATGCAGAGCGATATACGACAGAAGAACTTGAAAATATTGCGGAGATAATTTTAAATTCAGAGGATAAATTATATGAATTAGAATATGAAATCTTTATAAAACTCAGAAATGATATATCAAGTGAGATGGAGCGTATTAAGCAGACCGCCCATGCAGTAGCAAAAATTGATGTATTTTGTTCTCTCGCTACAGTGGCAGCGAATAATAATTATGTGCGTCCAAAGATAAATAAGACGGGAGTTATTTCTATTCGAGAAGGGCGACATCCAGTAATAGAAAAGATGATATCTAACGATTCGTTTATTGCAAATGATGTGTATTTAGACCAGAAAAAACATAAGATTTCTATTATTACAGGACCGAATATGGCAGGAAAATCTACTTATATGAGACAGATTGCATTGATTGTTCACATGGCACAAATGGGAGCCTTTGTACCAGCAGCAGAGGCGAATATTGGTATTGTAGACCGTATATTTACGCGAGTGGGAGCTTCGGATGACTTAAGTTCGGGACAGAGCACCTTTATGGTAGAAATGAATGAAGTAGCGAATATTTTGCGAAATGCTACGAAAAACAGCTTACTTATTTTAGATGAGATTGGTCGTGGGACGAGTACTTTTGATGGACTTAGTATTGCCTGGGCTGTGGTAGAGTATATTAGTGATAAAAAATTACTTGGAGCAAAAACTCTTTTTGCCACACATTATCACGAGTTAATGGAGTTAGAAGGAAAAATTCCAGATGTCAATAATTATTGCATTTCTGTCAAAGAGCAGGGAGACGATATTGTATTTTTAAGAAAAATTATCCCGGGTGGTGCGGATAAGAGTTATGGAATTCAAGTTGCAAGACTGGCAGGAGTTCCACAGCAAGTCATTGACCGTGCAAAAGAAATAGCAAAAACTTTAAATGAAGAGGATATTGTTGGCAAGGTTAGAAATATTTCAAAGACAGAAGAAAAGAAAAAAGCAAAAGAAAAAGAAGAGCCAAAACAGTTAAATTTCTTTGATGAGCTTAAGAAAAATAAAGAGGAATCTGACGTGATAAAAGAGATGAGAGAGGTTGACTTATCCAATACGACACCGATGCAGGCTCTTCATCTTCTTTATGCGTGGCAGGAAAAGTTAAAAAAATAGAAATAGTTTGATAAAGATTTTGATTGGTTTTGTGGATACTATAATAGCGAAAAGAGTTGTTGATAAAAATATTTATAGCGAGAGGGTGAGAAAAAATGGCGGAAATTAGAGTGCTAGACCAAAGAACAATTAATCAAATCGCAGCGGGAGAAGTAATAGAAAGACCTGCTTCTGTTGTGAAAGAATTAGCAGAAAATGCGATGGATGCTAAGGCGACGATGATTACGGTAGAAATTAAAGAAGGCGGAATTGATTTTATCCGAATTACAGATAATGGATTTGGAATTGAGAAAGAGCAGGTAGAAACTGCCTTTTTACCTCACGCTACGAGCAAAATTCGCAGTATAGAAGATTTACTTGATGTGGCTTCTCTTGGATTTCGAGGAGAAGCACTTGCGAGTATTGCGAGCGTTGCAAAGGTGGAGTTGATTACAAAAACTGACCGAAGTATGACGGGTGTGAGATATCAGATTGAGGGCGGACAAGAAATTGCAAAAGAAGAAATAGGATGTCCGGTTGGAACGACATTTGTTATTAAACATTTATTTTATAATACACCTGCTAGGAGAAAATTTTTAAAATCTAAAAACAGTGAGGCAGGATATATTGAGCAGCTCTTATATCACCTCGCCCTTAGCCATTCTAATATATCTTTTAAATTAATTGTAAATAATAAAAATAAGTTAAACACAAATGGAAATGGAAGCTTAAAGGATGTTATTTATCAAATTTATGGAAAAGAGACTGCCTCTAATCTTATCGCAATTAAGGCGGAAAATTCATTCATGAAAATAGAAGGATTGATTGGAAAACCAATTCTCTCAAGAGGAAATCGTCAGACAGAAACGTATTTTATTAATAAAAGATATATTAAGAGTAAATTAATTAGTAAGGCGATAGAAGAAGCTTATAAATCCTTTGTGATGGTGCATAAATACCCATTTACGGTTCTCCATATCGAGATAAATCCAGAGCTTTTAGATGTGAATGTTCACCCTGCGAAGATGGAAGTAAGGATGAAAAGAGAGGAGGAAATATATTCTTTTGTTTATACGACTATCAAAGAGGCGTTAAATCGAAAAGAAATGATTCCTGATATTTCTCTCACTGGAAGAAAGAAAGAAAAGTCAAGACCAGAAGAGAAAATAGAGCCTTTTGAGGTGAAGCGTGGAGGGTATGGTTCTCCCTACATAAAACCTAAAGTGCTAAGAGAGAGTGAAGATTTTTTTGAAAAACCAAAAACGGTACTAAGAGCAGAACAAAAAGAGAGAGTAAAACAGGAATTAAAGACATTAGAAGAAATATTAAGACCAATAGAGAGTAAAGAAAAGGTCAAAGTTCAAAAAGAAACGTTTGAAAAAACAGATATTACAGATATTGATGTGCAAAATAAATATATTGATTGGGAAGAAAAAGAAGAAATTTTTCAAGTGGATAAAAGAGAAAGTGATATAGTAAAAGAAACAGTTGATGATGAAAAAAATG